>DAIUEO010000014.1:0-34906 GCA_036845125.1 Candidatus Eiseniibacteriota bacterium
GCACGCCGCGTCTTCACCGAGATCGCGCGCCAAGATCCCGAGTGCGCCATGGCGGAGTGGGGAGTCGCGATGAGCTACTACCACACGATCTGGGGCCCTCCGACGCCGGCCGAGTTCGCGGCCGGCCAGAAGGCGGCGGAGAAAGCCGCTTCACTCGCGCCCAAGGCGACTCCCCGTGAGCGCGACCTGATCGCGGCGATCGGCGCGTACTACCAGGGCAACGACGTTCCGCACGCGACGCGCGTCGCCGCATACGACCAGGCGATGGCCGGCGTGGCGCAGCGTTTTCCCGACGATCACGAGATCGCGATCTTCCATGCGCTCGCGATCCTCGGCGTCGCCTACAACTCCCCGCCGGACAAGACCTACGCGCGACAGAAGCAGGCAGCCGAGATCCTGAACGGACTGCTTCCGCTCGAACCCGGCCATCCCGGCATTGCCCACTACATGATCCACTCGTTCGACTACCCCGACCTCGCGAATCTGGCGCTGCCCGCGGCGCGCGCCTACGCGAAGATCGCGCCCTCGGCGCCGCACGCGCTGCACATGCCTTCGCACATCTTCACCCGTCTCGGCATGTGGCCGGAATCGATCGAGTCGAACCTTGCCTCGGCGCGCGTGGCCCAGGAGTGGCTCGCCCGCACGAAACCCGGAGCGACGGCTTACGAAGCGCTCCACGCGATGGACTATCTGGAGTACGCATATCTACAGAGCGGACAGGACGCGAAGGCCCGCGCCATCGTCGACTCGGTCGGACAGGTGACGGGCTTCGACAGTCCAGGGTTCCAGGCCGGCTGCGCGCTCGCGGCGATCCCGGCGCGCTACGCGCTCGAGCGCCGCGACTGGAAGACGGCGGCCGGACTCACGGCGCGGCCGGCGAGCTATCCCTGGGACAAGTATCGGTACGCGGAGGCGATCGTTCACTTCGCGCGTGCGGTGGGCGCGGCCCGCTCCGGCGATCTTCCGGTGGCGCGCGCGGCCGTGGCGCAGCTCGATTCGATCCATACGTCGCTCCAAGGTCAGAAGGGATTCGACTGGGCGACCCAGGTCGAGATCCAGCATCTCGCCGCCGCGGGCTGGCTCGCGCGCGCCGAGAAGAAGGACGAAGACGCCCTCCGCATCATGCGCTCGGCCGCCGACCTCGAGGACAAGACGGACAAGCATCCGGTGACGCCGGGCTCCGTGCTGCCGGCGCGCGAGCAGCTTGCCGATCTGCTGCTCGAGATGGGCCGGCCCGACCAGGCGCTCGTCGAATACGAGGCTTCGCTGCGCACCGCCCCAGCCCGCCTCAACAGCTTTCTCGGGGCCGCCCAGGCCGCGACCCGTGCGGGACAGAAGGACAAGGCGAAGGAGTACAACGACCGCCTGGTCGCAGTGTGTCTCGGCGTGGTGCCGGATCGAGTGACGGCGGCCGGCCTGAAGTAGTCGCCGTCACGTCGAAGACGATTGTCCGATCGTTCTGGTCCGCGGGGACTCGACTCGCCGCTACGGCCCGAGTGGCACCGGGCTTGCCGGCTTCACTCCCGTGTTGGCCCAGGTAACGAGTGCATCGAACGCCGCGGCGACTTCAGCCGCGGTGAACGCATCGGTGTGGCCGAAGCGGTTGTAGTGCGACTGCGAGAGATTGTCGAGGCTTCCGGCGGCCGTGACCTTGCCGAGCAGGAGGGCTTCGTGCCCAAAGGGGACCAGCGGGTCGCGCTCGGCGTGGATCGTAAGCAGAGGCCGCTTCAACACCCCGGATGGATCGTAATGCTGGCGCAGGAAGTTGGCGGCATCCGGCGTGGCAGTGTAACGCGCGATGTTGGCATTGATGCCTGCCACCACCTGCGGTGGAACAACGCCATTGACGTAGATCGCGTCGTGGTTGTCGTACACCATGTGACCGTGCGCGCGATCGATTCCGTCACCGATCCCGTACCAGTGGAAGCCGAGCGTGGACACCAGGGACGTCGCCCTTTCGTTTGCATTGTTGCCCGCGATGGGGAATCCCCCGTCGCGCATCGTCGTCACGAGGGCGCCAAACGCTTGCTGATTCTGGAAGATGCACGCCACGATGGCGTTCTGTGGCAGTGGAATTGCGGGAACCTCGTCGAACGTGCCTGGGAGATCACAGGGCATGAGCAGGTCGTACAACAGCCGCACGTCGCCGACGTACTCGAATTCCGGTCGTGTGCCGCCGAGTGGACCGCTGACCGAGAGCGCTCCGGCGTACTGGGCGGGGAAGCTCTGAAGCAAATCGACACCGATTAGCCCCCCGAGCGAAAGCCCCAGCAGGAATGTGCGCGACGGCGCCGCCACGACGGACGTGAACAGACCGCGCAACTGATGGACCTGGCGGGCGCCCTCGGCCTCGGCAAAACCGTTTTCCGAGTAACTGGTGACGGCCACCGCAAAGCGGCGTGCGAGCAGTTGATCCCGGATCTGGGGGTAGCCGCCCTGCGGCAACGTGATGGGGAGCTGGACTGCGGTATAGCCGTGCGCATAGAGCACGAGATCGCCGTTCCAGTCGGCCGGTACGTCGATGGCATAGAGCGCGCCGGGACCTATCTGGCCCTCGGTGTGCAAGGGGCTGCCGCCCGCCCACGCGGCCTGGTGGAGCGCGGTCGTCCCGCTTTCAGATCGGGTCTGGGTCGGCGCGAGTGGCGATTGGTGGTCGCATCCGAACATCACTAGTGATGCGAATGCGAGCAGGAAGTTGGGCAGCTGATGAGATTTCATACGGCCTCCGCGCAATGCCTGCTTGCCCCAGGCGGCGAGCGGAGTCGTGGATGATTCGCGACGTGCACGGCGCGGCAAACCGGCACCTGAGATGAAACAACGAATCGAGGGAAAGATGTTGTCAATTCGGCCCGATTCAGTTCCGGGCGGACTTGCGTGAGCGGCACGCCAAGCCGATCGCACACAATCAGGTCGGGCCGCACGCGACGGATGCCGAGCTGACAGGCCCAGCCAGCGGCGCTATGGCACGGCTCTCCGAAGGCGCGGCCCTTCACCGTGCTTGACGCCTCGAATCCTAGGAGCATCTGGGGGCCGAAGCAACAGTCTTCGGCTATCTCGCAGCCCTCCGAAACAGGGTAGCGGTTCTCCCACAACATCCGTGCCGCAGGGCGGCCGTTCATCGCCCTCAAGTTTGGCCCGCCCTGGGCCGACGACGGATTCGAGCGGTCGCCATTTGGCACGACCGCACCGAAATTCGCCAGGAGGCGATCCCTTGCCGAGCCCGCCCTCTCTTCGCCTGCCGCGCGTGACCGGCGTCGTGCTGGCGGCATTCATGACGCTGGTGGCCACGCTTCCCGCGTGGGCTCAGAACGATCCCGATCCCGCCTTCGGGGCGGCCGGTCCCCAGCTCACGTTTCACGGCTTCTCGGATGTGACGTTCTGGGCGCAGCGCGACCGCCCCGACGGTGGGACGGATTCGTCGTGGAACGGATTCGTGATGGGGCAGTTCGACCTCTACTTCGTCTCCCGTCTGGGGGATAACCTTTCGTTCCTCGGCGAGACCGTTTTCGAGTTCAATGAGGCCGGCGAGGGGGTCGTGGATGTCGAGCGCGTGTTGATGAAGTACGCGTATTCCGACATGGCGAGCCTTTCCGTCGGGCGCATGCACACCGCCCTGGGCTACTGGAACGAGGCCTATCATCATGGGCGCCTGCTCCAGCCGACGGTCGATCGACCCGAGGCCCTCAAGTTCGAGGACGATGGCGGCATCCTGCCGGTCCATGCCGTCGGCCTCGAGCTGAGCGGCAGAGCGGGGTCGGGAGCGCGGGGACTCAACTACGTCGCCAATTTCGCCAACGGCCGGGGCCCGATCCCTGACGAAGTGCAGGGTGGCGGCGATCTCAATCGCCTCAAGGCCATGGGACTCAAGCTGACCTTTGTTTCGGATGGATCGGTCCAACTCCAGCTGGGCGGCGCGTTCTACAAGGACCGCATCCCGGCGGATCCGTTCACGCCGGGGCGCGAGGGCGAAATCGACGAGCAGATTCCGGGGGCCCACCTCTACCTCCTGGCGCGTGACATCATGGTCATCGCCGAGTATTTCCACGTGCGCCACGAGGATCTCGGCTCGGGCGCGGTGTGGGACCACGACGCTGGATACGCGGTCGCCATTAGGAACTCGGGCCGGTGGCGCCCGTACGCCGGCTTCGATCGAGTCGACCACGCCGAGGACGATCTCTTCTACGGGGACAACAACGTGGATGTCAGCCGCGCGATCGCCGGAACCCGCATCGAGTTTGGTTCGTTCAACTGCGTGAAGATCGAGTACCGCCACGATTGGCATCCAGCGGAGGAGAGCGATGCGCTCTTGGTTCAGACCGCGTTCACGTTTTGACGCGGTCCCCGCGGCGCTGGTCGCGGGGGCTCTCTGCCTGACTCCAGTCTCGGCCAACACGGTTCCGAGAGATGGCATCGTGGAAGAGGAAATCGTCGTGGTGGTGAGCCCCAACGTGCTGGTCGACAGCCTGCCGATGGCCGAGCTGCGCCGCATGTTCATGCTCGAACGTCGCTTCTGGAAACCGGGGCAGCCGGCGACCGTGATCTATCCCGCGCCGGGTTCGGCGGCTCGCGCCTGGTTGCTGCACAACCTGGTCCGGGGCGACGAGCCCCAGCTGCGACGCATGGTTCTCGAGAAGATGTACCGCGGCGAAATCGACCTGGCGCCCAAGGTCGTGGCAGACGACGAGGAGACTCTGGCGTTTGTCGCTTCCGGGAAGGGACTGCTGGCCCTGGTGCCCGCGAGCGCGGTGAAAGGCGCTGCGGTCAAGACGTTGGGCACGATCGGACGGCATCCTGGAGGCCCCGGACAACCGGCGCCGGAGTGACCCGGGTGCGTTCGCTCAACCGCGCCAGCCTGTTCATCCGATTGACCGCATCGCTCGCCGCGATCCTGGCGGTCTCATTTGCCATCGCGGCAATCCTCTCCATCAGCGCGGGCCAGCGGGCACTCGAAAAGCGCGTTCGTGACGATCTCGAGTCGGTGGCGCACGCCGCCCGATTCGAGACCGAGCGCTTTCTCGATGAGCGCGCAGCCGATCTCAGGCTGACCGCAGGCCTCGAGGTGATGGATGACATCCTCATGCGGGACGCCCAGCTCCGCGTGCAGAACCAGGTCACCAAGCTGCAGCGTGCCTATCCCAGTTACTACAGCGAGGTCGCCGCGCTGAATACGACCGGGGAGATCGTGGCCTCGACCCGGGTCGACCGCATCGGCGTGTCGCTGGATCTCCCGAAGCTTGCCACACTCCAGCCGGATGGCTCCATGCGGAGCCACGTTCCGACTCCGAGCGAAGGTGTGCCCCGCCCGTTGCTGCTGATGGCTCAGCCCGTGTTTTCCCGACTTACCGAAGGCCGAGTCGGATGGCTCGTGGCCTGGGTGGACTGGGGTGCCATCGAGGTCATCGTCGGTCGCGCGCACGCCGGCCGCGAGACACAGAGCAACGCACGATTCGTGATCATGGCGGGTGAGGATGGTCGCGCGCTGGCCGGCCGCGACCAAGCGCCGGACCAGGGCGCGGGCCTGGCGGACATCATTCGCACGGCCAGCCCCGGCGGAACCGCGAGCAAGCACAGCGGCGGCACGCGCTCCTACCTCGTCGCTCGCGACCGGGCACTGCCGGCCGCCTCCGGAGGAACCGGTTGGAGCTGGTTCGCGTTCCAGGACACCGACGACGCGTACGAAGTGGTGCGTGTATTCGTGTGGAGCGCCATCGCCGCCACGCTGCTGGGGCTGGTGTTGGCTTCAGGGCTCTCGTTCTTTCTTGCCCGGAGTATCTCTCATCCGCTCCGGCGGCTCACCGAAGGCACTCGACTCCTGGCCCGCGGGGATCTCGCGCATCGCGTTGCGGTGCCTGGAGGCGACGAGCTGGCCGAGCTCGGGCAATCGTTCAACGCCATGGCCACGGAAGTGCAGCAGACGCGAGCCGGTCTCGAGCAGGCGGTCGCCGCGCGCACTGCGGAGCTCGAGAATCGGACGCATGAACTGGCCGATGCCCTGCTGGCGGCCGAGGATGCGACCCGGGCAAAGAGCGAGTTTCTCGCCAACATGAGTCACGAGATTCGCACGCCCATGACCTGCATCATTGGGGCGACCGAGCTGGTCCTCGATACAGAAGTGAATGCAGACCAGATGGAACTATTGAGTGCGGTCAAGACGTCCGCCGATTCGCTGCTCGTGCTACTCAACGACATCCTCGACTTCTCCAAGATCGAAGCCGGCAAACTCGAAACCGAGGCCATCGGTTTCAGCCTGCGCGAGTGCATCGGGGCGGCGCTCAAGTCCGTCGCGCCGCGGGCCCACCAGAAGGGGCTGGAGCTGGCGGGAGACGTGGCGGACGAGGCCCCCGACCGCCTGGTCGGCGACCCCAGCCGGGTTCGCCAGCTGCTGCTCAACCTGCTGGGTAACGCCATCAAGTTCACCGACAGCGGCGAAGTCGTCCTGCGGGTGCGGGTTGGCATGGAAACCGACAACGACGTGGTGCTGCACATTGCAGTCGCGGATACCGGGATCGGGATACCCGAGGACAAGCAGGATGTGATCTTCCAGGCGTTCATTCAGGCCGACGGCTCGACGACGCGCCGTTACGGCGGAACTGGGCTCGGTCTCGCGATCTCCGCCCAGCTCGCGGAGATGATGGGCGGTGAAATCAGCGTTCAGAGCCGGCCCGGTGAAGGCAGCACCTTCACGTTTACCGCGAGCTTCAAGATCGAGCCCGCGGCGATCCCGGTTTCATCCCGCGGGGTGGAACTGCGCGATCGGAACGTACTGATCATTGACGACAGCTCCACCAACCGGTCGATCCTCACCAGCATCCTCGTGCGCCGCCACTCGCGGGTGGCGGCCGTGGACAGCGGGGCGGCCGGGTTCGCGGCCATCGAGCACAGTCGGGAGGCGGGGAAGCCCTTCGACTTGATCCTGCTCGACATGCAGATGCCGGACATGGACGGTCTGATGGTGGCCACCAGGCTGCGGCAGGATCCCGCGTTCAACATCCCGATCATCATGCTGACCTCATCGGGGCGAACCGGTGACGCGGACCGCTGCCGCAACCTGGGCATCTCCGGCTACCTGACGAAACCTGTGCTCGCCGAGCAGGTTGTCGAGGCGGTCCAGATGGTGCTCGGTGGCGCTGCGATCGGGGCGCCGCATCCCTTCGTCACGCGTCACAGCCTGCGCGAAAACCGGGTCCGCTGGCGGTTGCTGCTCGCCGAGGACAACCCGGTCAATCGCATGATGATCACGCGGATGCTCGAGAAGCGCGGGCATTCGGTGAAAGCCGTCGAGAACGGCCGCATGGCCCTCGAGGAGCTCGCGGCGGGTCCCTACGACCTGGTTCTCATGGATCTGCAGATGCCCGAGCTCGACGGGTTTGCGACCACAGCGCAGATCCGCGAGAAGGAAAAGGGGACCAGTGAGCACATGCCCATCGTGGCGCTCACGGCACACGCCATGAAGGGCGACCGCGAGCGCTGCATCGCCCGAGGCATGGACGGCCATGTGAGCAAGCCGATCAAGCTCGCGGAACTCATGGCGGTCATGGAGTCCCTGATCTCCCGCCAGGAGCTGATCCTGGTCTCGGCGCCCATCGCGCAGCCCGCGCCCAAGGCCTTCGATCGCGAAGCTGCGCTCGAATACGCCAGCGGAAACGCCGGGCTGCTCGCAGAGGGAATACAGCTCCACCTCGAGGATGTTCGCGTACAACGGGAGTCGATTCGAGTCGCCCTGGAGCGGGGCGATTTCGACACCTTGCGTCGGGTCGCCCACCGGCTGAAAGGCGGGCTCGGTCTGCTGGCGGCCATGCCGGCGGCAGGGGCTGCGGCCAAGCTCGAGGAGTCGGCCGAGATTCGCGAGGCGAAGGCCTGTCACCGCGCCGCCACCAGCCTGGGAGAGGAACTCGATCGCCTCGCGCAGGAGCTGGAGACCTACCTCAAAGCCGCATGAAGGCGACACCGGCCAAGTGGCAAGGCACGTTCGGGCGGGACGTTTGCCTTCACAACTGCGTAACCCGCGAGTCGGCGTGGGCAGGCCGAAGATCGTCGTTGCCACGGGGCGATCGCGCCGATAGCCTTGGACGAGCGAGTTGCCTTCTTCCAGTTCACCTGCAGAGGATCGAGGAGGTGCCATGAGCGTTTCGTCTATGTCCGTCGCTCCAGGCGTGCCGCCGGCATCCGCGAACGACCGCCCCACTCATCCTTCGCGCACGCGGGCCTGCGTCGCGCTCGGGCTTCTCGTCGCGCTCCTGCTTCAGACGGGCGTTGCCTTGATGACGCCGCGCGATGGTTGGGCCGAACATCGGGCGAGCATGAAGGCGCTGCGGCATGGCGCGGTCACGGTGAGCGCGCCCGGGCAGGTCGCCAAGCCGGGCGTCAATGCGAAGGGCGAGATCGACCCGAACTGTTGATCACGCCCCCGCTCAGAAGTGTGAAGGATCGCCGGCGCCGGACGGAGCCGACATGAACGAGCGGGCCTTATTCCCTGGCGCGACATCGATGCCACGACGGATCGCCCTCCTGCTTCTCGCGTTCTTCGCGATCGCGCCGGCCGCGAGCGCCGCCGACCACGTGATCCACATCAGTGTGGACGGTCTGCGAGCGGACCTACTCCAGAACCTCATCACCACCGATCCGGCGCACTACGGAAACTTCAAACGCTTCATCGACGAGGGTGCGACGACGTTCAACGCGCGCACGGACTTCACTCACACGATCACGCTCCCCAATCACACGTCGATGCTCACGGGCCGCCCGGTGCTCCTGCCCGCAGGGCAACCCAACACGGTTCATCATGGGTACACCTCGAACACGGACCCCGCGCCCACCGAAACCCTCCATAATTCGGGCAACCTGAACATCCCCTACAAGGCGAGTGTCTTCGACGTGGTGCACGACAACGGGATGTCGACGGCTCACTACGCCAGCAAGACGAAGTTCCTGCTCTACGATCGATCCTTCGATGCGGCCCACGGCGCACCCGACGTGACAGGGGCCGACAACGGTCCCGACAAGATCGATACGTATGTCGAGTTGTCGACGGGATCGCCCGAGACCGCCGCGAACATGAATGCGGCGTTCGTGACCGCCATGGCATCGAGCCATTTCCGGTATTCGTTCCTGCACTACGTCGATCCCGATGCCGCGGGGCATGCCACGGGGTGGGGATCCGCGACGTGGAACGCGGCGGTGCGGAACGTGGATGGGTACCTGGGTGCGCTCTTCAATCTGGTCGAGAGCGACCCGGTGCTGGCGAACCACACCGTCATCATCCTGTCCACGGATCACGGGGGCAGCGGAACCGACCACTCGGACCCGACCAATCTGCTCCACTATCGGATTCCGTTTCTGGTCTGGGGTGCGGGCGTCGCTCACGCGGACCTCTACGCGCTGAACCCGGTGACGCGCCAGGACCCGGGTACGGGACGCCCCGACTACAACGTGGCCGTCCCTCCGATCCGGAACGGCGATGGAGGCAACCTCGCCCTGAGCGCGCTCGGTCTTCCGGCGATCCCCGGCTCCACGATCAACGCGGCGCAGAACCTGCGGCTCGCGCCCCAGGTGCCGATGTTGCCTCCCTGGGCGGCGGGGGTTACGGCTGCCGCGTTCGCGATCGGAGGCGCCGCGATCATCGCGCGACGAAGGCGCTGGCTGGGTGAGGCCAGCTAGTGGAGTTTCACCAGGTCGTTCCCAGGTTCACCGAGATAGCCTGAGCCATCCGGGAGGCCGCCATGTCGCACGCTCGTTCCCACGCCGTCGCGCAGTTCCTGCTCCTTCTCGCCGCGACCCTCATCGCCGCCCCCGCGTCGCCCGCCTCGCTCAAGGGCAAGTTGAAGAAGGGCGTCTACGAGTCACCTGCAAAGAACTTCAGTGTCCCCGTCCCCAAGGGTGATGGCATGCGGGTGAACGACGGCTTCAGCCGAGACCCACAGGCGGGTGATGTGGGCGGGGTCTCAATCCACGACGACTTCGGCAATCTCAAGATGATTGCGTACATGTCTCTCCCCGGCCCCCCCGAGTTTCCCGATTCCGCTGCCGAGTACAGCGCGCTCGAGGGCTTCATCCGCGAAGTGGGGATGCCCGCCTGGTTCCTCCCGGCGTCGCCGACCGCCAGGATAATCCATGCGACTCCCGCGACCTTCGAAGGCAGGCGCGCGGTACTGGCGCTCGTCTCGCTTCCCAAGGCCTCGACGCTCACGAACATGAAAACCGGAGAGCGTTTCGACTCGACGCGGGGACTGGTGAGCTTCTTCCACGGGAGTTGGGCATACCTGTTGGGGATGGAGACCACGTCCCTGCTGTCGCTCGTTTCCGACTCGTTGAGCGCGGCGCCCGCGGATAGCGCCTGGGCCGGGTTCACGCGCGTGCTGGCGCCCTGGTACCGAACGATCACGTTCACGCCATGAGCCGCGCGGGCGAGCGCGGCTCAGCCCCAGGAGCGCGGTCGCTGGACGGAGCCGACATGAACGAGCGGACCGAAATCCGGCCGAGCCGCGGGATCAATTTCCTGAAGATGATCGGTCTCCTGGCGTTCCTCCTACCCGCCAGCGGGGTGGCGATGATCTATGCCGGCGATATCGTCTTGAAGGCCGTGGGCGCACTCGGGCTTCTCTTCTTCGGTGGCGGCGGCGCCTTTGCTCTCTGGTCGATGACGCGCACGCCGTGGACGCTCGCGCTCGCCCCCGACGCACTCGAGGTGCGCGTCGAGGACTTCATCGCGCGTATTCCCTGGCGCGACATCGAGGCTGTCGGCCTCGCGCACGTCAGCGGGCAGAAGATGCCGTCGATCCGTCTGGCCCGCTACGACAACTATCTCGCCTCGCTTTCGCCCGAGGCCGCGCACGCATTCGAGAGACGCTGGGGCGCCATGAAGTGGATGGCGCGCGCGACCATGGTGCTGGCGAGCGCACCGAGTCTCGCCGGGCATGCCAACTCGAGCTCCATCGCCGACGTCATGCGTGCCAACCGGGCACTTGCCGGCGGGTACGATATGTCGTTCGCCTGGAACCAGATTGATCGCCCCGCCGCGAAGTTCGCCGCGTTTCTCGAAGAGGAATGGCGCAGGCGACGGGAAGTGACGCCGGGGTCCGAGCTGCGCTGACTTGCCCGCGCCTTCGGGCAGCCGGGTCCAGTGAAGCACCTTCACCACCGGGCCGATACCGCCGTCATGCCACCTCTTGCCCACGTCCTGGCCTTTCTGTTCGCCTGCCTTGCCAGCTCGATCCTCGGTGGCCACGGTGCCGCGCCCCCGTCCCGCGGCGACTGGAATCCAGACCGCGTTCCGGAGGCTTACCCCCGCTCGGTGGCGGCACTCATGTGGCCGGGAGCGACACGGGCCTTTCAGGTCACGCCTGAAGGGGATCTGTTCAATGGCGTGTGGTGGGTCCATGTCGACGCCTCCGCCGATGGCGCCCGTGCCTCCTCCCCCGGGGCCATTGCGTACCAGGATCGGTGGTGTCCGGTCACGCGCTGGGCGCGCGCCAACGGCGATGTGCAGTGGCGGTACGAGGCGGTCGTCATTCCCGAAGACGAGCCGGCCGCATTCGCCGACCGCGGGCTCATCTCCCGGTGGATCGCGGAAATGAATCGCAGGCAGGACCAGGAAAAGGTGGACGCCTCGCTGGCGGGATTCCCGTTGGGGCAGCTGGACGTGCTGCTGCTTCGCACCCGGCGGCCGCTCGATAGATCACCGGTGGATCGGAGGAACTTGTTCGTTTCGCTCCGGATCGAGGCGTCCAACTGCGGAGCGATCGCGCACCGGGCCCGCTCGGGAATCCGTTTCGGACGGCCCCCCTCTCCGGCGCCCTTCGTGGCGACCGACTCCACGGACGAGGTTCCGTGGGACGCCTGCTGGGGCGGGAACGATCAGGGCACGGCCGCCCTCGGCTGGTCGGATCCGAATACCGAGGGTCGGAGCTCAGTGGGCGAGTGTGTACTGGAGCCCGGCGAGACTCGCACCTGGCGCGTGATCCTGCCGGTATACCCGGCTCCGAAGCGCGTGCTGGAGCAGCGCGCACGCGTCCCCCACGAAGTCCAAGCCCAGCGCGTTCGAACGTATTGGATGCGGGAGATGGAGCGGGGAGCGACGTTCGACCTGCCGGATTCCCAGGTGTGCGAGGCGACTCGTGCGGCGCGCGTGACACTCCTTTCGCTGCGAGAGCGACGCGGGATGGACTGGGTGCCGATCGGCGGGCCGTTTCACTACCGGGGCATCTGGCTTCGAGACGGCGTTCGTGCCATGCAGGCTCTCTCGCTTTGGGGATACACCGCCGAGGCGCGCTCGATGGCCTCCTCGTTCCTTCTCTTCCAGTGGCCGCACGGCCCGTTCCTGAGTCAGACCGGACAGCTCGACGGCACCGGTCAGGCACTCTGGGTGTTCGACCAGGTCGCGATGCGGCCCGCCCCTGCTCCGGGCTCGGCGCGCTTCGCACGGGCCGCGCTTCGAGGCTGGCGCGCACTGGAGCGGCAGCGCGTCAACGATGCGAGTGCGCCCGGCAGCGGCTTCCCCGGACTGCTCCCCGTGACGGATCCTCACGACAACGAGTACGTACGGGCGCAGCTCGTCGGCAATGACGCGTGGGCGATCGCCGGGTATCGAGCCACGGTGCGCCTGCTCAGGGCGTGCTCGATGCCCGAAGAGGCGGACAGCGTCGAACGCTCACTGCGCGGCTACGAGGCCGCGTTCGGGCGGGCGCTCGCGCAGGCCGGACGGCCGGACATCCCGCCGTCATGGCAGGGTCCGGGTGAAGACTGGGGCAATCTCGTGGTGGGGTATCCCTGCATGGTTCTCCCAGCCGCGAACGAACACCTCGAGGCAGTCGCGCGACGCTACTGGGCCAAGTCCGGTGGCGCCGGGCTCGGCTACTTCGCGCTGTTCGACGCCTATCACTCGTACGTGGGCGCTGACCTCGGTACGTGGGCCTTGCTGGCCGGGGAGCGCGCGGCGGCCGACAGCGTGCTCGACGCGATGATGGCCTGGCGTTCCGCGAGCGGTGGGTCGGCTGAGACCTTCTCTCGTTCGACTCACGACTTCGGAACGAACTTCCCGCCTCATCCGACCACGGCTGCGGCCATACTGGCGCTGGTCCGCAACGCCTTGATCTTCGACGAGGGGCCAGACCTGATGCTGACGCTCGGTGCCCGCGAAGGATGGTGGCGGGGAACCCGCATCCAGCGTGCGCCGACGCGGTGGGGCCTCATCAACCTGTCCTTCCGGCGCGTCGGAAACCGGGCGGAGTGGACATGGACTCCGGTGCCGGTATGGACGGCGCTCACGCTTCCCCCCGCGACGATCCTGGACGGGCCGCTTCCGGGTTCGTACCGGAGCGGCGCCAGACCGGACATCGTGCTCGTCCCACCCGGGGTCGGGAGCGCGAGCCTGCCCGTCGTCGGAGCGCAGGGGCCGTCCTAGTATCCACAGGCGAGAAGCGCGGGACTACGCCCCGGCCTGGGTGACCCTCCTGCCACTGGTCGCCCTTCCGTGGCGGCAAGAAGTCCATTGACAACAAATATTGTCAGTGGTCCAATCCTGCCGTGTTCGACCTCGAAGTGATCGACGATCCGGCCACCGCGGTGGTCGCGCTCGACCCGGTGCGGGCCCGGCTCCTGGCCGAGCTCGTCGAGCCAGGCTCAGCCGCATCGCTCGCTCCACGGATGGGTCTCGCGCGCCAGAAGGTGAACTATCACTTGCGCGCGCTCGAGGCCCACGGGCTCATCCGCGCGGTCGAGGAACGACGGTGGGGCGGACTGGTCGAGCGCCGAATGGTCGCCACCGCTGCGTCGTTCGTCGTCTCGCCGGCGGCGCTCGGGGAGGCAGCGAACGACCCCGCACGCGCGTCGGAGCCGCTGTCTGCGCGCTACCTGATCGCGCTCGCGGCTCGCGTGGTGCGCGAGGTCGCCGAGCTCGTGCGCCGTTCGAAGGAGCAGGGCAAGCAACTGGCGACGCTCTCGATCGACACCGAAGTCCGGTTCAGATCTCCGGCCGAGCGTGCCGCATTCAGCAGCGAACTCACCAACGCCATCACGAAACTCGTCGCGCGCTACCACGATGATTCGGCCCCCGGCGGCCGCGCGCATCGGCTGGTGGTCGTGGCTCACCCTCTACCCGGCAAGACCCGTTAGAAAGGATCCAGCATGCCCGTGAAGAAGGATGCATCCGGACGTCGCTCCGTCGAAGTCGAGACCGAAGTCCCCGGCACGCCGGAAGAGGTTTGGCAGGCGATCGCGACGGGACGAGGGATATCCGCATGGTTCGTCCCCACCCGGCTCGAAGAGCGCGAAGGTGGCGCCATCGTCCTCAGCTTCGGTCCGGGCATGGAAGCGGAGGCCGTCGTCACGGCCTGGGATCCTCCTCGTCGATTCGTCGGCGAAACCAAAGAACACATGGGCCCCGGCTCACCAACGGTCGCGGACGAGTGGACGGTCGAGGCAAGGTCGGGAGGCACGTGTCGAGTTCGCGTCGTGCACAGCTGGTTCGCGAGCACCGACGATTGGGACAATCAGTTCGAGTCCGTCGAGAAGGGCTGGCCCGCGTTCTTCCGGATTCTCAAGATCTACCTCGCTCACTTCCGTGGGCAGCCCAGTGACGTCATCCCCCTCCTGGCCATGAGCTCGGACAGCAAGTCCGCGGTCTGGGACAGGTCCCTCGGCTCGCTCGGCCTTGCGCGGCTGGCCGAAGGACAGCGTGTGGAGACGCCCCACGGTGCGCCGCGTCTCGCGGGGATCGTCGACCGGGTCGTCGACAAGGAAGAGCTCTTCATTCGGCTCGAGGAACCCAGCACGGGCGTCCTGCATCTCCTCGTCGTCCAGATGGGCGACCAGGGTTGCCTGTCGCTTCGTCTCTATCTCTACGGCGCCCAGGCGCAAGCCGTCGCCGCGCGCGAAGCGCCCGCGTGGCAGGCATGGATCAACAAACTACTTCCGCCCGTGGGCGTGGCGACCGAGAGCGAGGCGACCTGAGCCAGGGCGACGTGACCGTGTAGTTGAGAGCGACCGTGTTTGACGCACGCTGGGCTTCTGCCTAGCGTCGGCCAAACTCTCCCTCCAACCTAAAGAGGAGGTCGCACTCCGATGCCACGAGGGATCGCTCCGAATGTGCTCAGCGTGTTCGTGGGCGGAGCGCTATCGGCGTTCCTGTACGGTCACGCCGCCATTGCCGCACCGCTTCCCGCCAGCCCCCAGGTCTCGCGCCCGCCCCTGATCGCCACGAAGCCGGACGCACCCCGTCTATTGGCCAGCGAAAAGACACAAGTGGCGAAGCCGAAACCACCGCCGGCGACCAAGACCAAGGGTGACCCAAAGGGTGACCAGAAGGAGCACGAGGACGACAGCGATAACCCCCTCGACTGCCTGAACGACTGTTTCATCGGACTCGGCCTGCTGTTCGATTCCTCCACGCCGCCCTCCGCCGCGGCACCCGCGACCGCGTTCGCGTCCGAGGCGTCGCGCTGGTCGGTCGGATCGGAGGCGTGGCTCGTGGCACCCACCTCGATGGACCATGTCGCTCTGTGGGAGTCGCCCTCCGTACCCGAATCCCTCGCCGTCACCACGGGCACCCTGGCGCACGGCTCGCACGTCGTGGTGGTCGAGACGTACGCCACGTCGGGCGGGTTCTGGACACGCGTGCGGCCATTCGACGGCGTCGATCCGAGCGGATGGACGCCGAGCTGGCTGCTCTCGGAGGCGCCGGCCCCCAAACCAGCTCCCCCGCACCGCCCGAGACCGGATCCGCGCTGGGGCCTGCGATTGCTCCTGGGGGGCACCGGGCTCGGCCCGGCCGATCTCGATATCGAATACGGCGACGGAGGACTGCGAGCCGATGTCCAGTACATCAAGCTGTTCAAGAAACAGTGGGTCTCAGGCTTCGGATTCGGCTACCGGAACCTGTACGGACGCCCGACCCAGGCCTACCTGAGCGGGACGACGCTGGACGATCCGATGGAGTCGCGGATCCAGACGTACGAGCTGGGGACGCGCGCCGGTCAGCGCTATGGCGACCGCTCGGGCTTCCGCTTCGACTGGATGCTCGGTCCCACGCTCGCGTGGGTGAACGAACGCGCCAATATGGACGTCTACACCGTGGTCCCGCCCGCGACGCTGGTGCCGGCCGGCAACCGCGACGACGAACTCGGGCGCTGGGCCGGCGGCGGGGAGTTCCGTGCGAACATCGGGTGGCACGTCAACCAGGACAGCGAATGGGGGCTCCACCTCGGTGCGTTCATGTTCGCGTGGGAGGGCCACGAGGAGCACTCGCTTGCCACCGACTTCGTTCACAGCAACATCCATGGCTGGGACATCGGCCTCAGCTACACCTTCGTCCGATAACGATGAAGCCCGGGGCGCCCACAGCGGCGCCGCGCGAATGGTGAAGGCGTTCGCACTCGCGTTGTGCGCACTCGCGCTCGCCACGCGCGTGCGGGCGGCAGACGTCGAGAGCGGCGCCGCCACCCCGGACGACGCGGCGGCCGGCGCGATCCACGTCTACCAGCGCTACGTGTCCGACCTGCGGCACACGCGTTGCCGGTTCACGCCGAGCTGCTCCGAGTACGCCGCCCAGGCCATCGCGCGCTATGGACTGATCGACGGCTCGGCGCGCGCCGCCGACCGGCTGATGCGCTGCAACGTCACAGCGGTCGGGGCGTATCCGCGCGGCGAGAACGGAACGCTGCGCGACCCGGTCGGGGACGATCCGCCCCCGGCAGGGGTGGTGTGGGTGCCCGGCTGGTTACGGCTCGCCCCGGAGCCCGAGTGGCCCCCGGTGGCGGACTCGATCGGGCTGCCCCGCCGTGCGCGGCTCGACGAGACCGTCGCGTTCGCTCGCCGGCTGGAGAAACGCGGCGCGCGCGCGAGTGCCGCGATCGAGTATCAGCGCGCGGGCATGCTCGCCGGGCTCGTCGAGGCGGACGCGTGGGCGTTCGATCGCATCGGCGCGGGCGCGGCGCGGGCGGGGGACGCCCTCGGCGCCGAGGCCGCATATCTCACGGCCGCGATGCTGACCCAGGATGATGCGCGCCGTGCGCGTGCGGTGTATCGCGCCGCGACCAGTCGCTTCGATCGCGGATCATTCGCCGCCTGCGAACGGTTGCTCGCCGACCGCACGCTCGTGGCGGTCGCAGCGGGAACGCCGGGCACCCCGCGCGATGGGATGCCCCGGGCCGCGCACGTCGAAGCACTCGGCGGGCTCGCCGACATGGGCCTCGGGGATTGGGAGGCGGCGCGCTCGCACTTCGCGAACGCACTCGCGGCACCCGCGTCGGATGACACGACGCGCCGGCGCATCGTCACGCTGGCGGGATTCGTGGAGCAGGGACCAGGGCTCCCGCACCGCTCGTCCACGCTCGCCGGCACGATGTCGGCGGTGATCCCCGGCAGCGGCCAGATGTACTCGGGCCGCGTCAACGATGGACTGCGGCACCTGCTGTTCAACGCGTTGCTGATCCTGACCACGATCTCGTTCGCGCGCGGGGAGCACGTGCCGGCCGCGATCCTCACCGGCGCACTCGAGATCCCGTTCTACACCGGCAACATCCGCGGCGCATCGGCATCGGCGAAGCGGTTCGAGCGCGACCGGCGGATCGAGCTGCTCGGCCGCGCCATCGAGGCTTCCGCGCAGTGAGTGACGTCCGCCGGCTGCAATCGCTCATTTGGTCCGCCCTTCTCGGCATGGCGGCCTGGCTTTCGGCCGACACCCTTCCGGCGTTCGCGCAGGACGCAACCGCCAGGGCCGACACCTCCGTCCTCGCGAAGCCGGCGGGCGGCAGCCTGATCCCGTTCCCGATCCTCTTCTATCAGCCGGAGACCGGGACGGGGTTCGGCGCCAGCGTCGTCTACCTCTTCACGCTGGGTGAAGGGGCGCGCCCCGGCGACGAGAGTCGGTCGCTGCGTTCTTCCGTCGGGGCCACGGTGATCTACACGACGAAGAAGCAGGTCATCACCTCGCTCGATGCGGAGACGTTTCCCGGTGGCGGCCGCTACCGGGCGCTCGCCAACGTCTCCTTCGTGCGCTTCCCCAACTCCTTCTGGGGGATCGGCAACGACACTCCGGATTCGCTCGAAGAGGACTACACGCCCGATCAGATTGCCGCCAGCCTGGAGTTCTCGGTGGAGGTGTCACCGCACATGTACGCGGGCGTCTTCGGACAGGGGGCCAACCGCGAGCTGCGCGAGATCGAAGAGGGTGGGTTGATCGCCACCGAAGCCGTGCCGGGAACGGAGGACGGAACCCTGGTCATGCTGGGGTTGCTGCTGACCCGGGACAGCAGGAGCGGCAACGTGTACCCGAGATCCGGCGAATACCATCAGCTTCGCGCCAGCCGAACCCTGGACGCCTCGGGCAACGGGAATGATTTCAGCACGCTGTCGCTCGATCTCAGGTTCTACGCGCCGATCGGCTCCGGCGTAATGGCCTTTCACGCCCTGGGAATCGCTTCCGGTGAGGTGCCGCCCTTCGACCTGATGCCACGGCTCGGCGGCGAGTCGCTGTTGCGCGGGTATTTCGGCGGACGCTTCCGCGATCGAAGTCTGGGGGCCCTCCAGGCGGAATATCGGAGCCCGCTGTGGCGCAGGCTTCGCGGCGTGCTGTTCGCCGGCGTCGGCCAGGTCGCCGACGTTCCCGGCGACATGCGGTTCGACGCCTTCCACGCGAGTGCTGGCTGCGGCATGCGTTTCCTCCTCAACCGCCGGGAGGAGTTCAGCCTTCGCGTGGACCTCGGCTGGGGCTTCGACGTCGAGTCGAGCGGCGTCTACATCGGGCTCAACCAGGTGTTCTGAGGCTCACTCGGAGGGCGTGGGCACCGCGAACGCTGTGGTAACGTGCCGGGATTGTCAGCGTCGTTCTCCACCCTGAGAACGCATCGGATGCCAACGGCCGCGGTGGAATCCCATCCTGACGCGCGCTCCGCGCAGCGCCTCGCACCGGTACTGTGGGCACTGCTCGCGCTGTTCGTCCTGCGTGTGGCCGGACAGGCGCTGGTCGCCTTCCTCGGTATTCCATGGCTGCCACCCATGCGCGAATGGTATTCGGGCCTGCTCGAATATCGCTTCCTGCTTCCGTCCCAGCTCCTGATCATCGTTGTGTTGGCCGCGGTGTGCCGTGACTTCACGCGGGGCCATGGCTGGTTCGTGACGCCCAGCGCACGCTTCGGGCACTGGATCCTATGGCTCGGCTGCGCCTATTTCGCGGCGATGATCGTGCGCTACCTGATCCGGATGGCGCTCCATCCCGAGGCTCGCTGGCTCGGTGGCGTCATCCCGATCGTGTTTCACTGTGTCCTGGCGACTTTCCTCATCCTCCTCGGTCGTCATCACCTCGAGAGGAAGGCGGCCACACGCCCACCGGCTGGTGACATGAGAGGAGCGGCATCGTGAACCGCAGGGATTTCCTCAAGAGCGCCGGCATTCTGGCGCTGTCCGCCTATGGCTGCACGCCGGCCGCCCCGCGCCGCACCGGAGCCTACGTCAACGACATCCACTCGCAGCTCAACCGCACCCAGGTGAGCGAGATCGTCCGCCCCGAGTCGCTGGAGTCGCTGCGGGACCTGGTGCGCCGGGCCGGAAGGCAGGGCGACGCGATCTCAGTCGCGGGCGGCCGTCATGCCATGGGCACCCAGCAGTTCGCCACCGACTCGATCAACGTGGACATGCGCGGGCTCGCCCGCGTGCTGAACTTCGACCGCGAGCGCGGGCTGATGGAGGTCGAAGCCGGCATCGAGTGGCCCGAGTTCGTCCAACACTATCTCGAAGCCCAAAGGGACAGCCTGCGGCCGTGGGGCATCGCCCAGAAGCAGACCGGCGCGGACCGGTTCACCATCGGCGGCACCATGGCGGCCAACGCGCACGGCCGGGTACTGACGCGCAAGCCGTTCGTGGCCGACGTGGAATCGTTCGTCCTGATGGACTCGAACGGGGAGCTGCGGACCTGCAGTCGCACCGAGAACGCCGAGCTGTTTCGGCTGGTGATCGGCGGGTATGGAATGTTCGGCATCGTAACCTCCGCCACGATCCGCATGGTGCCCCGCCGCAAGGTAGAGCGCGTGGTGGAGCTGGCCAACATCGAGGATCTCATGGCGGCCTTCGAGCGTCGGATCGCCGCGGGATTCGAGTGGGGCGACTTCCAGTTTTCGACCGACGACCGTTCCGATGAGTTCCTGCGTCGCGGCGTCTTCTCATGCTATCGGCCAGTGGATCCGGACACCCCAATGCCCGAGACCCAGAAGCGGCTCGCCGACGAGGATTGGCGCCAGCTCCTCTATCTGGCACACGCCGACAAGGGCGAGGGCTTCCGCCGCTACTCGGGCTACTACCTCACGACCACCGGACAGCTCTACTGGTCGGACACCCACCAGATGGCCACCTACCTCGACAACTATCACGGGCCACTCGACCAACAACTGCATGCCCGCGTGCCCGGCACCGAGATGATCACCGAGATCGACGTCCCGCGCGATCGGTTCGTCGATTTCATCGCCGAGGTGCGGGAGGACTTCCGCCGCAACCAGGTGAACATGATTTACGGCACAGTGCGGCTCATCGAGAAAGATGACGAGGCCTTCCTGACCTGGGCGAAGCAGCCCTACGTGTGCACCATCTTCAACCTGCACACGCCCCACACGGACGAGGGGCTGCGCAATTCCGCGGACTCATTCTGCAGGCTGATCGACATGGCCGCTCGCCGCAACGGGAGTTACTACCTGACTTATCACCGCTGGGCCGACCGGGCGCGCGTCGAGTCGTGTTATCCGCAGTTCGAGGAGTTTCTGAGTCTCAAGCGCAAGTACGACCCCAAGACGCGCTTCCAGAGCGACTGGTGGAGGCACTACACGAAGCTGTTCGGCATGACGTGAGGCTCGCCCGGATCCGAGGGGCGACGCGGGAGACCCGAGCGGCGGAAATGGTGCTGATCGGCGGGCTCGCGTTGCTCGCCGGCGGCTGCTCCCCGGTGCCGCACCTCCTCGCCCGGGCGGTGCACGCGCGTCCGGCCCAGTTCGGGGTCAAGGTCGAGCGCGGCGTGTCCTTCCTCACCTCGGACAGCGTGGCTTTGGTGTCCGATGTCTACCATCCCAAGGGCGCCGGAAAGACCCCGACCATCCTGGTGCGGCTGCCCTACACCAAGGCCAAGGCACAAGTACGGGCTGCCCGACTGGTCGCCGGGCTCTGGGCCGCGCGCGGATATACCGTGGTCATGCAGGGCACGCGCGGCCGGTACGAGTCGGGAGGTATCTACTACCCGATGCGGGACGAGCGGCGTGACGGTATCGAGACCCTGCGTTGGCTCTCCACCATGCCGTGGTACCAGGGCCGGATGGGAATGTGGGGAGGCTCGTACTTCGGCTACACGCAATGGGTGTTGGCCGACCAGACCGATCCCGGGCTCGACGCGCTCATGATCCAGAACGCGAGCACGGACTTCCACGGGATGTTCCATCCGGGCGGGGCCTTCTCGCTCGAGAGCGCCCTCTACTGGGCGCTGAGGTCGTTTGGCAGCACCGACGCCCCGCCGCCCATCGAGGCGCTCGAACGGGGCTACCACGGGTTTCCCCTGATCGAGGCCGACGATCGCGCCGGCACTCGGATCCCGTTCTTCGACGACTGGGCGAGCCACTCGGAGCGCAACGGCTACTGGAGCGAGATCGACGGAGAGCGGCGCGCGGCCACGCTGGAAGCCCCGGTGTTTCTGGGAGGTGGCTGGTTCGACGCGTTCCTTCCGGGGGTCCTCGCCGATTATTCCGAGATCCAGGCCGCGGCGCGGCCTGACGTGGCCGGAGCGACGCGCCTCGTGATCGGGCCGTGGGCCCATACCTATACGGTGAAGCCTCCGCACGGGAAGAAGGCGCGCGATTTCCGGATCGAGGCGCTGGCGCCCAGCCTCGACTGGTTCGACCGCCATCTCGGTGGCGCCGAGGTGGGTCGAGAAGAAACCTCCCGAGACCCCTCGGCGCCCTCTCCGCCCACGTCATCCCGGACGCCAGCCGGCGCGCGCGGCGCGGCCTACTACCTGAATGGCGGTGGTCGAGCCAACACCGCGGCGGGAGACGGCGAGCTCACCACCGATGCGCCGGTCGGCCCGGCGCGCACCGATTCGTTCGTCTACGACCCGCTCGATCCGGTCCCCACCGCCGGCGGCGCCATGCTGGGCCCGCGCGCCGGCATCTTCCCCCAGAACGTCATCGAGTCTCGCGCGGACGTGCTGGTCTACTCCACGTCCGTGCTCGAGCGCGATCTCGAGGTGACGGGCTATCCCAGCGCCGTGCTGCACGTCTCCACCACGGCTTCATCCACCGACTTCACCGTCAAACTGGTGGATGTCCACCCGGACGGTACGGCCTACAACGTCTGCGACGGCATCCTCCGACGCCGCTACGATGCGGCGGCGGCGGACAGCCTGGGTGATGTGGCCGAGATCCGGATCGAGCTGTGGCCCACCAGCATGGTCTTTCGGCAGGGCCACCGCGTCCGCCTCGAGGTGTCGAGCAGCAACTTTCCGCGCTACGACCGGAATCCCAACACCGGCGGCGTGATCGCGACCGAAACCCGGGTGGTGAAGGCCCGGCAGAGCATCCATCACGGCCCGGCGCATCTCTCGCGCCTGGTTCTGCCGGTGATCCCGCGGTGAGCCCGGCCGCAGGTGGGCGAAACGCGCGCGGCGCGCGCCGGCCGCTGGTAGCGGCAGCGATCGCGCTGCTTGCGCCCCTCGCGGGATTCATCCTGGTCGCGAGAAGCTCCTACGAACCGAGTCGGCAGTACCGTCACGTTCCGGACTCGGGACCGGTGAGCGTGGCGCTCGAGGCCGGAGCATCCCTGACCTCGCCGGGCAATCCGGTGCTGTCGCGCTTCTCCATCTTCGAGTGTCGGCCAGCCGGCCCCCACGATGGGCCGTACTCCCTCGCCTTCGTGGAGTTCGACGACCAGGGGTTCCTGTGGGATCCGCGCCAGATGACCACCCTCGAAGAACACATCACCACGATCGGCGCAGGCCGCGGAGTCATCATGGTGGTGTTCGTTCACGGCTGGAACCACTCGGCGAATCCCGCCGACAACAATGTCGCCTGCTTCCAGCAGGTGGTCCAGGCGGTGTCGCTGCTCGAGCACGCGGTCACCCGTGATAACCCCCGGGCGGTGGTCGGCGTGTTTTGCGGATGGCGCGGTTCGGTCTATCGATCTCCTTCCATCAACAAGATGCTCACGTTCTGGGACCGGCTCTCGGCGTCGAATCGAGTGGGGGAGCGCGGCGACATGCTGCGCGTGCTCTCGATGCTCTCCCACTTGAAGCACACCCTCCCCGGCTCTCACCCCAATATCCTCGCGATCACCGGACACAGCATGGGCGCACGCGCGTTGTTCGAGGCAGTCGGCGCGAACCTGAAGGAGTCCCTGGCGCGCGCCTCGCTGGGCGAGAGCATGATCGGCGGCTTCGGCGACCTGGTAGTGCTCGTCAATCCTGCCTTCGTGGCCGCCGAGTACCGGCTGATCGACGAGATCGCTCGTGAGCCCGGGATCCAGGCGGCCGCGAACGCGGAGCCCTCGCTCGTGCTCATTTCGTCGGAGGCGGACCAGGTGATGCGCCGGCTCTATCCGATCGGCGAGTACATCCGCCCCTTTGGACAGAGCGCCAATCCCTCCCGGGACCGCCAGATGTTGTTCCAGACCGCCGCAAACTATGCCCCGTTCGTCACGCACCGGCTGCGCGTGGTCGAGGGGGCGATTCCCAATCCCTCGAGCGGGGGAAAAACCAGCCCCTGCGGGTGCCGATTCGTGTGCGCCGAGGAACTGCCGATCGTTCGCGGTGTTCTCGACCATCCGGAGCAGCGCGAGTTGTTCCGCTACTCCGACATCCGGGTGTTGTCCCCGAGCCACTCGGGCGGCGACTCGTTGATCTATCGTCTGGCGCTCGAGAACCTGCGTGAACACCGTCTGCCGGCAATCGTGATCCAGGCCGACGGACCGATCCTGCCGGAGCATGGCGAGAGCTACACGCCGGCGCTGATCGAGTTCCTGGTCCGGCTGGTGAACACGAAGGTCTCATCGGTGCCCGCGCGCGCCGATCGATCTGCGTCCGCGTCCCCGTGACCACCGGGCATGCTCACTGGAAGGACGTGCGCACCGCGACACTCACACCGGGCAGCCGGCCACGCTGCGTCGGCGGCAGGGGCATGACGTCGAGCTGCCAGGACGAGCGGTCGGCCGCGGCCCGGCGCGCGGACTTCGCACTCACGCCATACCCGATCGCATAGCCCGCCACCGTGCCGAGACCGGTCGTGACCCAGAACATCGATTCGTCGAGGCCGCTGCCGGCGACGACGTAAGCCGTGCCGAGGCCGAACAGCCAGCCGCCGACCGTGCTGAAGTCCACGATCACGCCCTGACCGAACGAGAAGTCCGTCCGCTTCACGAGGCCGTGGCCGGCCACCAGGCCGGCGGCCGAGCCCACCATCGCCGCCACCGTGCTGCCCTCCGACCAGTCGTCGGGGGCGGCGGCGCCCTCGACCGCGAGGCCGAGGTAACCACCCACGATACCGGCGGTCCGCATCACGCTGGCGTCACCATACGAGTGGTCGCGACCGCGGGAGTAGAACGTTCCCGCCACGAGCCCGGCGCCCGCGCCGACCAGCGCGGCGGCCGAGGCCGCCTGCCCGTCGGCGTCGGCAAGGTCGGCGAACCCGAGCCCGTAGAGCGTGCCGTAGTCACCCAGGTTATTGAGAGTGGCAGCCCTCCCCTCGGTCATCCCGGAACGCGAGGCCCATTCGAATCCCACGATGCCTTCCGCGACGCTCAACGCGAACGCGGTCCCGACCGGCGACTTGCCCCCCGGGTCTTCGCTCATCACGAACGGCAGAATCGCGCCGTGCAGTGCGCCGCGGGACATGCCGTACCAGCTCATGAGCGCCGCGCCCATGCTGACGGGCCGGTCGCGCGTCACCCCCAGCGGGATGAACGTGCCGCCGCTCGCGATGAGCAGATAGGTGCCGGTGATGGCCTCGCCCGAGGCATCCTCCATGAACAGGTAGGGGACCGCCCAGCCGTAGAAGCCGAAGCACATCGCGGTGGTCGTCGTGACGAACAGGGGCCGCCCCGACGAGTCGATCACGGGCGAGGTCCGGTGCTCGGCGAGGGCCGTCGTCACGAGGCCGCGAAGCGAGTCCGCGCCCGTGGCCGTGAGCGGGATGCGGTCCCGCGACAGCCCGGCGCCGGCGAGCGACGTGATCTCCAGCACGTAGCTCGAGTCTGCGAGCTGGAACAATCGCGCGTCCTGGAAGTCGGGCCGGTCGGCGAACATCTTGAGACGGCGGGCCAGCGCTGCGTCGATACGCTGCACGCGGCCGGCGTGATCGAGCGGCACCTGCAGCTCCGCGGCCACAGCGACCGCCGCGGAGAGGAACGACGCAATCCAAAGTGCTGCGGCCAAGAAACGCACACGAGCCTCCTGGAGTGGGCATCGTGTGGGGGCGCGGCCCATCTCTCTCGCGCGCAGTCTACACGGGATCGACACGCCGGGTTATGGTTTCTCCATCAGTGGAATCGAAGCACACGTTCTCTCGAGGAGGTCTGCCATGAGCACGGAGCCCTTCGCCAAAGTTCTGCCGGGGATCTTCCGTGAGCTCGCCCACGGTTCTCCTGATCCGTGCGCTCACACCTTCGTGCTCAACCAGGGCGACCTGGGCCTTTTCGCATCGCTGGACCGGCTCTCTGCCTCCGCTGCGTCTGCAACTCACGGCGGCCCGTCTATTGCGGCGCATGTCGATCATCTTCGCTACGGGCTGTCGCTGCTCAACCGATGGGCGGATGGGGTGCCACCGCCGTGGCCCGACATGGACTGGACCGTCAGCTGGCGGAGGACGGTCGTGTCGGACGTTGAATGGCAGGCCCTGCGGGATGAGCTCCGTCGTGAGGCGAATCGTTGGGCAGAGGCGCTCAGCACGCCTCGCGAGTTGAGCGACGTCGAGGCCGGCTGGTTGGCGGGCAGTGTTTCACACCTGGCCTACCACCTGGGCGCGATTCGACAGATCGATCGCGCCAGCCGGGGCCCGACGGCCGAAGATGAGGCGCGGGAGCAACGTCGGAGCAAGGGCTGAATCGTCGAGCCCGCGACGACGCTGCTCCCTTCGGGGCCTACGCCTCCTGCCGGTCATGCGCGAGCACGATCTTGTCGAGCGGCTTGCTCATCGCGAACAGCAGCAGGCCCGCGGTTACTCCGATCCCCATCATCAGCACGAAGAACTGCTGGTGCGGGATCTTCTCCCAGAACGTGCCGAGATAGCCGGTCATGTAGTTGCCGATGAAGTTCGCGAGGAACCACACCCCCATCATCATCGAGACGATCCGCGCGGGCGCCACCTTGGTGACGAAGGAGAGCCCGATCGGCGACAGGTAGAGCTCGCCGAACGTGAACACCAGGGTCGAGCCGGCAAGCCACAACACGCTGCGCCGGGCGTCGGGCGCCATGCCCTGGGTCGCCACGATCATCACGATGAAGCCGAGCCCGAGCAGGATGCAGCCGATCGCCATCTTCTGAATGCTCGACGGCTCCTGTTTCCGCGAGGCCTGCCACGCCCAGAACGCGGTGAGCACGGGCGTGAACAGGAAGATCATGAAGGGGTTGAACGACTGGTACCACGTCGACGGGATCGTGAGGCCGAAGAACGTCCAGTTCGTATTCTGATCGGCCCACAGCTGGAGCGTGTTGCCCTGCTGCTCGTACACCGCCCAGAACGCCGCGACGATCACGCACGCCACGACGATCGCCCCCACGCGCAGCCATTCCTCGCGCGTGAGCGGCTCCTTCTTCGGCCGCGCGTCACTCCGGCGCTGCGCGAGCACGTCGGGCGCGAGGTGCTTCTGGTTCATGAGGTAGAACACGAGCCCCATCACCATGCCCACCCCGGCGGCCGCGAATCCCCAGTGCCAGCCGACCTTCTGCCCGAGCGTGCCGCACACCAGCGGCGAGAGGAACGCACCGAGGTTGATGCCGACGTAGAAGATCGAGAACGCGCGGTCGCGTCGCTGATCGCCGGGCGGATAGAGCAGCCCGACCTGCGTCGAGATGTTCGGCTTGAAGCAGCCGTTGCCGAGAATCAGGAACATCAGCGCCGGGAAGAACAGGCGCTCGCTCGCCATCAGGAAGTGGCCGATCGCCATCAGCACGCCGCCCACCACGACCGTGCGCCGCTGGCCGAGCACGCGGTCGGCGAGCAGCCCCCCGAAGAATGGGGTGAAGTACACGAAGCCGGTGTAGAGACCGTAGATCTGGCTCGACAGCGGCTGCACCGCCAGCGGACCGAAGATCGACTCGAGCAGGCCCTTCACCGCGTTGAAGCCCAGCACCCGCTGGCCGACGTCGGGCTGGATGAACAGGAAGTTCACCATGTAGAGCACGAGCAGCGAGCGCATGCCGTAATAGGAGAAGCGCTCCCACATCTCGGTCAGGAACAGGACGAAGAGTCCGCGTGGATGTCCGAGGAACTCCCTGCCTGCGTTCGGCGGAACGGCGGCGGCGGCCGTGGCCATGGTCGGTGTCTCCGTGGTCTATGAGGACGGCAAGTTCGCTGCGCAGCCTATCCGGAGCGGGGCGCGATTGCCATGAAATGATGAACCGACGTCCGCACGGCGTCCCCGGGCCGGTCCAGGCTGTGCGAAACGCACGGCCGCTCCCGCCCCGGGCCTTCGATTTGGGTCGATCGGCCCCGTGCGCACTCGACGGCCGATCCGATCGAATCGTATCGCCGGGGCCCGAGTCGAAATCGTAACCGCGTGGAACGACTCGGGGAGTCACGACGATGGATTGGGGAGCCCTACTCAGTTGGACTGGAGCGCTTGCGTCAGCGGCGCTCATCCTGCTCCTCAGGTGGCACCTCAGCGTGCGCAACGAGGAGCGCCGGACGCGACGGACGACGAGCCTCGACGACCGGCAGCGGCACATCGCTACCGATCGGGATCTCTACGCCGAACGGCTGACGACGCTGGTGCGGTCGCAATTGGCCACCTACATCCGTTCGGGCAGGTGGTGGAACGACGGCGACGACCTGAATGAGCTCCTGCTCGGCCTCGAGCAAGGTAACTATCCGGACTTCCTCGATCCCGAAGTGAACGCCGCCTGGGCCCGGCTCCTGTCGATGACGATCGCGTTGGCGAAGAAGCGCCGCGCCGGGACCATCACCGCGCTGGACGTCCAGTACTACAACGACCTGCACCGCGCCTGGGAGGATGCGGCCCGGCGGTCGTTCGGCCCCCTCCCGGAGCCGCCGGATCTGACGCCTCGGGGCGGCCGCCGGAGCGGCCGGGCCTGACGACGGGCGCCGGCCTCTTCCCTTGCTAGGGCGACGTGTTCCTGGAGTTGAGCCAGCGCTCGACCCGCTCTGCTTCGCGGTCGTGCAGGCTCGAGCATTCCCGCATCGCGTCGGACATGCGCCGAAGCGTGGGCTGGATGCCCGGGCCGCTGCGCTTCGGATCCGAGAAGAACTGCTTCAGCTGGGCCTGGCGTTCCTGCGAGCACCCGCCGGTCATGCGCATGTTCCGTGAGGCGAAGTTGGGCGGCATCCTTGCTACCAGCTCGTCCCAGTGGTCGAGCGTCCACTGCATCACGTCATCGGGGTAGTCGCCGCCACCTCCGCGACCGTTACCCAGCCCGAGCCCGTTCAGACTCATGGCGCCGGGGATGACCTGGGTCTCCTGCGGCCGCAGCGGACCCTTGAGGGTGTACTCGAGCGCCGAGGCGCGCAGGGCCGGATCGCGGAACGAGCCGATTCCGACCAGGTAGAGTGCGCGGTCGCTCGGCAGGGAGGCGGTCTCGAAACGGTGGCGGTAGTCGGCGAAGGTTGCCGCATCCGCGCGGCGGGCACCCAGAACGATCGACTGGTCGACGAGCGATGCCGGCACCGCCGTCGGCGACTTGCGGTAGACCCGGCTCAGGCTCTCCGCATATGCGAGCACCCAGGTGCTCTGCCCCGCATCGCCGAGCAGGCGCAGCAGCAACGCACGGCTCGACGAGACGCCGGGCAACTCGTCCTTGCGCGGGACGAGGCCCATGCGGCGCAGCGCCGGCTCGAACGTGGTGCGCACGAAGGTAGCGAACGCAGCCGCCGAACCTGGCGTGGTGAGCGCGATGCGCGAATCGTCGAGCGATTCCATGTCGGCGCGCAGCACCTCGGGCTCGCGGTCGTCGGCCAGCGCCGCGATCATCTGGAGGTAGCGTTCGCCGTGCTCGGCACCGGCGCGCAGCTGGGCGGTGAGGTTGAAGATCAGGTCCATGCGCTCGCGTTCGCTGAGCGAACCGCGCGCGGCGATGAGCGCGTCCCGCATGCCCTCCGGGACCTGCCACCGGTAATAGCCGCTCGCGCCGGCGTTGGGCATGATCCAGGCGGGTATCGCGGCGACGCCCAGGTCGACGGTCGTGTCCGGCCCGGTGAGCCACGCGCGCAGCGTGCGCAACTCCTTCCCGACCGGGTAGCGCAGGATCACGGGGATGCGCCAGAGCTGGGGCTCCGCGGGGGCGTCACCCACGGTGAGGAACCGGCGCTGCGAGAGCTTCACCTTCCCGCCGCCGGCCGGCTCGAGCGTGACCAGCGGAACGCCGGGCTGGTCCAGGAAAGTCACCATCGCGCCATCGATGTCCTCGCCGGACCGCTTGCCGATCGCGAGCCAGAGGTCACGCCCCTCGGCATTTCCCCACTCGTGCGCCTTCAGATAGTCGAGCACTCCGGCGCGGAACTTGTCGGGCCCGACCCACCCTTCGAACATGGTGAGCACGGCGCCGCCCTTGTTGTACGTGAGGTCGCTGGCGGTCTCGCCGAGGCTGGTCGCCCCCTCGATCTTGCCGCGCATGGCGCGCGTCGAGAGGCGGGAGTCCGTGGTGAAGGCGCGCTGGATACCGAACAGCGCGGTCACGCCCTCGCGATCGTCGGGGTGGACGTCATCCATCACCTTGTCCGCCATCCAGGTGGCGAACGACTCGTTGAGCCACAGGTCGTCCCACCACTTCATGGTGACGAGGTCGCCGAACCACATGTGCGCCATCTCGTGGGCCATGACGCTGTAGACGCGGCTGCGCAGGTCGGGGCTGGCCGTCGCGCGATCGATCAGCAGCGTGCGATCGGCGAACACGATCGCGCCGGCATTCTCCATGGCGCCGTACAGGAACTCGGGTGCCGCGATCAGGTCGAGCTTGGCGTAGGGATAGGGCCGGCCGAAGTAGCGCTCCAGCGATTTCAGCAGCGGCGCGGACTGTGCCGCGGCCTCGGCCGCCAGGGCGCTCGCGCCCTGCACCGTGATGACGCGGCCCGGCACCGACATGCCGGGGATGGGCACGGTCTCGAACGGGCCCACCGCGATCGCGATGAGGTAGGACGGCAGCGGCCGCGTGGGTTCGAACACCACGACCTTGCCCTCCCCCGCGCGCGTCTCGCTCGCGATGGGCGTGTTGCTCACCGCCAGGTCGGCGGCGGGAACGCGCAGCGTCATGCGCCAGGGGATCTTGAACTCGGGCTCGTCCCAGCACGGGAACGCCTCGCGCGCCTCGGTGTCCTCGAATTGGGTGAACAGGTAGGCGTGCCCGCCGGACACAGCCTTATAGAGCGAGATCGCGCGGGTGTTGTAGGCGTTGTGGAAGTCGAGCGCGAGCGTGTAGGTGCCGGGCGCGATCGGCTTGGCAAAACGCACGCGCACCTGCTCGGGCTCGAGCGGTTCGATCGCCGACGCCTTCACCGCACCGCCCGCGCCTTCGAGCGTGGCGCTGTCGACGGTCAGCGCGCGCGCATGGAAACGCAACACCTCGGTGGCCTGCTTCACATCGAGGGTGACGCGAACCTTACCGGTGTAGTCGGGTTTTTCGGGATCACAGGTGAGATCCACCGACTGCGCGGTGGGGATCGCGACGTGATCCAGGCGCGGCGGCGCCTGCTCGGCCCGAACGGCGCGCGAGGGAGCGAAAAGCAGCACGGTGGCCAATGCGGCGGTCAGGACGCGAGGGGGAAGCGCGCTCATCGGATCTCCTGTCATGCGCGGCGACGGGAAGGGACCGACCGGTGAAGCTGTGAAGGGAGGAGAGGGTACCTCAAGTCAGCCCTCGCGGGGCACCATTTTACTGCCCAATCGCGAGTTCCTCGCCCCGACCGAGGTGCTCACTTACCGGTCGTTGCCCGGGCCATGGCTGACTGAATCGCCGTGGCAATCTCCCATGGGCTCGCGCTGCCTTTGAAGAGGCTGGGTTTGAACGACACGCTTTTCTTTTCTCCGGACTCCTCGTATGCAACCACCACCCATGGCTGCTGGGGATTGGACTCGTTCTTCCCGACGTCTCGAAGCGCGGTGGCCGGAATCACGAGCGATTGCTTCTTCGTCGTATAGGTGACTCCGGTGGAATCCACGGTCAACGTGCCGTCGCCCTTCGTGGCGCCGAACATGCTCGACAGCGACGTTCCGGCAGTGACCTTGTCGACCTTCTCGACATGCTTGAACGTCTTGGGGAGTGCGCTCGCCTCGAGCCACTCGTCCAGCGCCTTCAGCTCTTTCTTGGTGAGCCGACCGGTGGTCGATCCCGACTCGAGCGTGTCACTGCTCGAGCTGTCCGCGAAAAGCGCCACCGAGATGACGTAGTCCCCCTCGGCGAAGGAGTCCTGCGAAAAACTGATGACCGTGTCGCGGTGTGCTTCGAGCATCGTGCGGCTGGAGCTCTCTGACCCGGGCGCCGGCGGCTGGAATCTCATGGCGACCCAAACCGGGTCCGCGGACGTGCTCGAGATGGGGATTCCCATTGCCCCATGCCCGCCTGGACCTGGGACGATGTCGGACACTCCGACGGCGACTCTCTTGAGCACGATCGGCTGCACCCAATGGCTCGCGGCACTCGCGGCGGCGGCCAGCGCGGTCATGAGAATCGAAGACACGAATGCGACAGCAGTGCGTGGACGCATTGGAGCGGCCTCCCTTTGGCGTCAGGGCGCGAGCAATGGACCTGGACAGGATCTTGCCGCGCCGAGTCGGGATTCTACACCCGACCTCATTCTGTCTCACCGGTGAAGATCATCTGCATAGCTCCGGGAAGTGGCCTGTTGTACCGTTTCTGGGCGGAAAACGGTCTTGTCTTGAAAGAGGCCATGATGAAATGGGCATTCCGTCTCTGCGCGATCGTCGTGCTCGGCTTCCTGTCGTTCGGCTGCAGCCGGTCCGACGACGTGGCCGGACCCTCGACCCCACCGTTGTCGCAGCTGGGACTGTTCCCCACGGAGCGCGTGGCATTGGTCGGCGAGGCCATCACCCTGAAGGTGACCGCGCGTGATCTCGATAGTGCGGACGTGTCGGGGGTCGTACCGACCTATTCCAGCTCGAACCCGGCCGTGGTGCTCATCGAGCCCGGCGGCCGCATCGCGGCGAAGGCCCCAGGCACGGCCACGGTGCATGCGAGTGCCGGTGGACAGACGGCGGAAACGATCATCCACGTCGGCGCCGCCACCTACGATGTCGCGGCACTCGGGCCACCGCGCGTGCTGGACGCGAACTACATCGACCTCTCGAAGATCGAACGTATCTCACGCTTCCGGTCGGCGATCGGTCACAGCTACGTCGATGGATCCGGGGAGACCTGCCGGAGCATGAAGCACTATTTTCAACCCCAGCAGTCGGTCGATTGGACCGAGGTGGAAGTCTACGCGCCGGCCACGGGCACCATCTGGCTGATTGCGCCCGACGGCGCGGCCGGATATCGGCTCATGCTGCGGCCGCGCAATCTGGCAGCCCTCGAGGTCACGATCTTCCACGTCAACGTCGATTCCGGAATCGTGAAAGACACCTGGGTGGAGGCGGGCGACCGCATCGGCCGACACGCGTCACCCTTCACCATGTCCGACATTGCCACGGGTGTTGGAGGGAAGAGCGGCACGCTTCTCTCCTACTTCGAGACGATGACGGATGCGGTATTCGAGGAGTATCGGGCGCGGGGTGTCCCGTCACGCGAAGCAGCAATGATCACGAAGGCCGAGCGCGACGGGGATCCGGTGCCGTGCGTGGCCGAGCAGCAGTTCACGTTCGAGGGGACGCTGCCGAACTGGGTGGATCTCCACTAGTTCGCTGCAGCCGGCAGCTGCCAGATCTCGACCTGGTTGCGATCCACCATGGGCACGGCGACGCGGACCCGTCGCGTGTCCACCCCGATGTCGGCTGGCGCGCCGGGCAACCGCAGGAACACACTCTCGCCGGTGCCGGCGAGTTCGTGAAGGCTGGAGTCGGTCTGGCTGGCAACCAGGATTCGATCGCGCGCCCGCTCGATGCCGTCGAATCCTCCCGTGCCCGGAGCACCGATGGATTCCACCACTTGAGTCCCCGGCTGCCACGCATGCACGCTGGCTCCGTGGTTCCAGGAGGCGAGCATGAACCGCCCACTCATCGCGTCCCACATGATGCCATTCGGGCCGCACAACGCGGTGTCCTCCAGCGCGATCGTGACGATTCCACCGGCCAGCCGGAAGATGCGCGGATGATCGGTGTCGGTGACGTACAGTGCTCCGTCGGGGCCACGCGTGATGTCGTTGAGGAAGCCGGGGTCGAAGGGCGTGAAGTCGACGAATCCAATCTGCGCGCCGCTGCGGCGATCGAACGCATGCACTCCGTCCGCATCCACTGCCCACAACGTGTCGCCGGTGAGGAACATGCCGCGCGGACCATGGAGCGGCGCCCGGTGGGTGCCGGTCATGAACGCCCGCGTGACGATCGCGCCGTCCGGTCCCACCTTGCTGATGAAGCCGTTCGCGTCTCCAGCGGGCTCGCCATTGAAGTTCGACACGAAGTACACGTCGAGCTCCGGGTCGTACCGAACGCTCTCAGGTCCCGCGAGGCTGTCGACCACGGCGATCCGCTCCGGCGAACCCGCGGGAGCGCTGGGCGACGCCCCGCGCTCCTCCTGACGGTTGCCCCCGCAGGAAGCCACCAAGAGGCATGGCAAAATCAGATGGATCCACCGGAACGTGGCGTGCCCGTTCATTGCGGCGTAGCGACCCCGCCTCGATCGGCGATGTACCAGCCCTTCGCGCCGCGAGCGATCTCGAACGCCTGGGCGCCGTTGTCGGTGGCGGCACCCCAGCGCGAGATCATGCGGCAGCCCACGATGACGCGCACGGTGTCGGGCGACTTCGCGTAGATGCTCGAGACCCGCAGGTCGGCGCCGAAACCCTGGTGGCATTCGTCAGGAGAAATGCAGAAACGGCTGCCCAGTTTTTCGACCAGTAGTGACGCCAGCGACGTGCTCAGAGAGTCCGTGGTGGTGTCGCCCGGGGCCGCGGGCAGGAGTCGCACGTCGAGGCGGCGGTACTGGCTCCGCGGCGGGCGGTAGAAACGGAGGGCGGTCTCGTAGATCGGCTCGACGTCTTCGGGCGCGACGACGGCGACCTCACCCAGCTCGCGATAGCCGCTCCAGTGGCGCGCCGGAGCGGTATCGTCGCCCGCCTGTGCAGTGGCGAGAGCCAGTACCGCGAGCACGAGCAAGCTCGTGAGCACGAACCATTCTGCGGTCGCTGCCCGCCGACGGCGAAGCTGTGTACGGGTGGTCATCGAGTCGCTCCGCGATCAGGACCCGGGCCGCTCGGCGCGACGCTGCGCCTCGGACAGATACCCGGGCTTGAGGTCGAGCAGGTTCGCGAGCTTTCGGGCGAGCTGAGTCTCCTGCTCTGTGAGCCGGCCGTCGGCCTGGATCACCCGCCACATCAGCTCTGCGAGCACCATGCGCTGCCCCTCGTCGTAGTGCTTGACCACCAGGTTGGTGAACTGGTGCAGGTCGACAGCCTCCCGGCGCGCCTCATCGGCGACCACCATGAGCTCGCGGACGCTCTCGGCCGGAAGATCGAAGTGGCGCATGGCCACGTCCTCGATCTGCTTCTGCTCGTCGGTGGTGAACTCGCGATCCGCGTGCGCCAGCTCGAGCAGCAACGCGCAGGCGGCGATC
>DAIUEO010000015.1:0-7971 GCA_036845125.1 Candidatus Eiseniibacteriota bacterium
AACGTCATGGCGAAGGCGATCGACAGGGCGGAAAACAGCGCGAGGCCGCGGTCGCGCTTCACCAGCACCACGAAACCGAGCGCCGCGAGCCCCAGCGCCACGAAGCCCACGTCCCACGGCAGGTTCGTCACCAGGAACACGAGCTGGAGCCGCACGTCCTCCCCGCTCGCGAACATCCACACCCGGTACTGCTTCGCGCTCACGTGCTCGATCAGCAGCGGGAGCGTTCGCGGATCGCCCCAGTCGAAGCGCGGCCCGGCCGCGGCACGCAGCGGCAGGTAGACGTACGGGGTGAGCCCCAGCACGAACCCCGGCAGCGCACGCAGCAGCCCGGCCCAGGTTTCGCGACGGAACCCGCGGGCGATGAAGTACGCCACCGCGAAGGCCGGCGCGGTGAGAACGGTGGTCAGGTGGTTGGTGAGCGAGAACCCGAGCACGAAACCGAAGACCGCCGCACACCCCCGCCACGAGCGGTCTTGGGGATGCTCGAGCCACACGAAGAAGGCGAGCCCGACGAGCGGCAGGAACAAAGCCTGAAGTGCGTACGCTTCGAAGCCGTTCGCCTGCTGCCACCAGGTGGCGCCGAACGCGGTGCCGAGCGCGGAGAGCGACGCCAGCAGCACTACCGCGCGCTCGTCCGCGGCCGGCGCCGCGGAGCGCACCGCCTTCGCGTAGAGCGGCACCAGCAGCCCGGCCCCGAGCGCCACCCACAGGGCGGCGAGCACGTTGAGGGCCACGACCGGGCGCAGCGCCCCGATCCCCGTCGCCAGGTGGCCGACCAGCGTGAGCGTGGGATAGCCGGTCGGATGCGCGATGCCGAGCGTGGCGGCGACTGCTGAAAGCTCGCCGCGGTCCACGAAGCCGATGCTGCGCGACATCGTCGGCAGGTAGACGGCGAGCGCCGTCGCGGCCGTCGCCGCGGCGGCCCGCACATGAGGTTTCACGCGAACTCGGCGAGGATGCGGCGCAGGCGCTCGAGCGGCAGGCCGACCACGTTGAAGTAGTCGCCTTCGATTCCGCGGACGAACGCGGCCGCCATACCCTGGATGCCGTAGGCGCCGGCCTTGTCGAGCGGCTCCCCGCTCGCGACGTAGGCGGCGATCTCGCTCTCGGTCATGCGCGCGAAGCGCACCGTCGTGCACTCCGCCGCCGTGCGACGCTCGCCATCCGCCACCACCGCCACGCCCGACCACACCTCGTGCTGCCGCCCATGGAGCCGTCCCAGCATGGCGCGCGCTTCCGCCGCGTTCGCCGGCTTGCCGAGGCGCACGCCGCGCGCCACCACGATCGTGTCCGCGCCGATCACCACCGCACCCGGCCGCTGCGAGGCGACCCGGTTCGCCTTGTCGAGCGCCAGCGCCCGCACGCCGTGCCGCGGCTCGCGGTCGCCGGGCCAGGCGCGGTCCGGGCCGGGATCGGCCACCGTGAAATCGGCGCCCACCTGCTTCAGCAGCGCCACGCGGCGCGGCGAAGCCGAGGCCAGCACCAGCGGGCGCGCGCCCTTCCAGAACAGCGTGCGCCGTCCGCTCATCCTGCGGCTTCCGTTCCCGCGCCGCGCGGCGGGGACTCGATCATCAGCGTGACCGGGCCGTCGTTCACGAGCTCGATCATCATGTGCGCACGGAACACGCCGCGCTCGACCCGCACGCCCTCGCTCGCGAGCGTGACGCAGAAACGCTCGAACAGGGGTTCCGCGACCTCGGGTCGGGCGGCCGCGGTGAAGTCCGGGCGCCGCCCGCGCCACGCATCGCCGTAGAGCGTGAACTGGGGAATCGCGAGCACCGCGCCGCCGGCCTCGCGGACGTCGCGATTCATCAGGCGCTCCTCGTCGGCGAAGATTCTCAAGCTGGCGACCTTGCGCGCGATCCAGTCCACGTCCTCGACCGTGTCCTCCCCGGCCGCCCCGACCAGCGCCACGAGCCCGCGCTCGATGACGCCGCTCGCCCGGCCGTCCACCGTGCACGACCCGCGGGTGACGCGCTGGACCAGCACCCTCACTTCGCTTCGCCGCTCGCCGGACGGGGCCGGGAACCGAGACGCTGCCGGCGCTCCACCCGCGCCACTCCCTTCACCGCGCGGATCGACGAGATCACTTCCTGGAGCTTGGCGAGGTGCGGCACCTCGACGACGAACACGCCGCGCGCGGTCTTGTCCTCGCTCGCGATGCCGGCCTGGCGGATGTTCACCTGCGTGGCGGCAATCGCCTTGGCGATGTCGGCCAGCAGCGACGTGCGGTCGTGCCCGTACACCACGAGCCGCACCGGGAACGTCTCGCCGATCCGCGTGTCCCACTCGACCGCGATCTTGCGCTCCGGCGCGACCCGGCTCGCGAAGGTGTTGGGGCAGTCCTGGCGGTGCACCGAGACGCCGCGCCCCACGGTGACGATCCCGATCACGTGATCGCCCGGCACCGGCTGGCAGCAGCGCGCGAACGACAGCATCACGTTGTCGATCCCCTGGATGCGCACGCCGCCCGCGGGACGGCGCGTGAAGCCGAGGGCTTCGAGCGGACCCTTCGCGAGCCGTTCGGCGAAACCCTCGGGCGGCGCGATCTTCCGCACGATCTGGGTCAGCGAGAGCTGGCCCTCCGCGAGTCGCGCGAACATCTGGTCCAGATCGGCGCAGCCGAGACCGAGCGCGAACTCGGAGAGCTGCTTGTCGTCCGTCGTGTGACGCACGCGCTTGAGCTCGCGTTCGAGCATCTCGCGCCCGAGCGACACGCTGTCCGCCTTGCGCTGGGTCCGCAGCCAGTGCCGGATCTTGCTGCGCGCACCGGCGGTGCGCACGATCTGGAGCCAGTCCTCGTGCGGCTGGGCGTGAGACGAGGTGATGATCTCGACCGTGTCGCCGTTCCGGAGCTCGTAGCGCAGCGGCACGATCTCGTTGTTGACGCGCGCCCCCACCGTGCGGCGCCCCACCTCGGTGTGGACCAGGAAGGCGAAGTCGAGGGTGGTCGCGCCCTTGGGCAGCCGCTTGAGCTCGCGCCGCGGGGTGTAGACGAAGACCTCCTCCTGGTAGAGCGCGGTGCGGAGAAAGTCCATGTACTCCTCGTCGCTCGCCGTGCGCTGCCAGTCCGCGGTCTGCGCCACGAACCCGCCGAGCTTGGCGTCCAGCTCCTCGTCCACCAGGCCGCCCTGCTTGTAGACGTAGTGCGCGGCCACGCCGGTCTCGGCGGTGCGGTGCATCTCGCGGGTGCGGATCTGCACCTCGACCATCTCGCCCTCGTCCGCCAGCACGGTGGTGTGGAGCGACTGGTAGAGGTTGCTCTTCGGCATCGCGATGTAGTCCTTGAAGCGGTCGGCCACCGGCGTGAAGAGGTCGTGGACGACGCCGAGCGCGCGGTAGCAGTCGCTGCGCGTGTGCGTGATGATCCTCAAGCCAAAGAGGTCGTAGATGGTCTCGAACTCCCGGCCCGCTCGGGTCTTCTGGTAGATCGAGAAGAAGTGCTTGGGCCGCCCGCTCACCTCGGCCTTGATGCCGGCCGCGCGCAGCCCGTCGTTGAGGCCGGTCCGGATGCGGTCGAGGAAGGCCTCGCGCTCGTCGCGGCGCGCGGCAACCCGCTGGACGATCTCCTGGTAGGCCTCCGGATCCAGCACCTTGAGGCTCAGGTCCTCGAGCTCGCGCTTGATGCCCGCCATTCCGAGCCGGTGGGCGAGCGCGGCGTAGATGTCGCGGGTCTCGGCCGCGATCCGCTGCTGCTTCTCGGGCTTGAGGAACTCGATGGTCCGCATGTTGTGCACGCGGTCGGCGAGCTTGATGAACACGACCCTCAGGTCGCGCGACATCGAGAGCAGCATCTTGCGGAAGTTCTCGGCCTGCGCCACTTCACGGCGGTCGAAGTGGAGCGCCGACAGCTTGGTGACGCCCTGGACCAGGCTCGCCACCTCGCGGCCGAAGCGCTTCTCGACGTCCTCGATCTCGACCTCGGTGTCCTCGACCACGTCGTGGAGCACCGCGGCGCACGTCAGCGCGGTGTCCATCCGAGTCTCGAGCAGCTCCGCCAGGATCTGCACCACGGACACGAGATGGGTCATGAAGGGCTCGCCGGACTCGCGGCGCTGATCGCCGTGGGCACGCGCGGCGAAGTCGAAGCAGACGGCGACGCGGTCGCGATCAACGCGCGGCGCGCGGTCGTCGAGCGTCGCGAGCAGCGCGGCGCGCAGCTCAGGGTGCAGCGCGACTGGAACTTCGTCGCTCACGGCAGTCGGACGGCCTTCACCTTGAGCTGGACCCGCGTCTCCCCCATCCACTCGTTGCGCGCCGGTACGAAGGCGACGTCGCAGCGGCCGGCTTCCGAGATCTCACGGGCGCGCTCGCCCATGCCGAAACCGATCGCCTCGGTGGTGGCAGTCCCGTCGCTGAGCTGGAGTCGCAGGTGCTTCCCGCCGCCGACGGTCTGGGTGGACTGAATGCGGGCCGCGGTCGCAGCGAAGACCGGCTCCGTGTTGCCGAGACCGAACGGCGAGAGCCGCTCGATCCACGACGCGAGCGTCACGTCGCACTCGCGGAACGGGAGCTCGGCGTCGATCTGAAGACGCGGCGCAATGTCGGCCGGATCGAGCTCGGCGGCGACCAGCTCCTCGAAACGGGTACGCAGCTCCGGAAGGCGCGATCGCTCGACCGAGAGGCCGGCAGCGAAGGCGTGGCCCCCGAACGACACGAGCAGGTCCGAGCAGCGGTGGAGCGCGCGGTTCAAGTCGAGCCCCGCCACGCTGCGCCCCGAGCCGCGGCCGCGGTCGCCGTTCATCGACACGAGAATCGTCGGCCGCTGGAAGCGCTCGAGCAGCCGCGAGGCGACGATCCCGATCACGCCCGGATGCCAGCGGTCCGACCACAATAGAATTGAGCGGCAGTCGGGCCAGCGCAGCTCCTCGACCACGCGGCGCGACGCCTCGATCAGCACCTGCTCGTCGATGGCGCGACGGCGGTCGTTGTCCTCCTCCAGGCTCTCCGCCACGCCCAGCGCCTCGTCACGGTCGCGCGCGAGCAGGAGTCGCAGGCCCTGCTCGGCGTTCCCCATGCGGCCGCCGGCATTGATGCGGGGCGCCAGCACGAAGGCGATCTGCCCGCTCGAGATGCGCTGCCCGGCGAGCCCCGCCACCTGCATCAGCGCCTGGATGCCGATCCGCGGGCGCGCGTTCAGCCGGTCGAGCCCGAGCCCGGCGAGCGCGCGGTTCTCGCCGAGCAGCGGCACCACATCGGCGATCGTGCCGAGCGCCACCACGTCGAGATACTCGGCGGCGGGCTCGAGTCCGCCGCGCCCGCGCAGCAGCGCCTGCACCAGCTTGAAGGTGACGCCCACGCCGGCGAGCGACTTGAACGGGTACGGGCAGCCCGCGCGGTGCGGATTGACGATCGCGCGCGCGGCCGGCAGCTCCGCCGGCGGCTCGTGGTGGTCGGTGATCACGACGTCGATGCCGCGCGCCGCCGCGTCGCGCACCGGCTCGAGCGCGGTGATCCCGCAGTCGACCGTGACGATCAGCGAGCAGCCCCGGAGCTTCGCGTCGTCGATCGCCGCCACGCTCAGTCCGTAGCCGTCGCGCGTCCGGTGCGGGATGCGGAACTCGACGAGGCCGCCCAGGTCGCGCAGCACCGTGTAGAGCAGGTAGGTCGAGGTGATGCCGTCCACGTCGTAGTCGCCGTGGACGAGGATGCGCTCCCCGTTCTTGATGGCGCTCATGATCCGCGTCGCGGCCTCTTCGATGTCGAGGAGCCCCGCCGGATCGTGCAGGTCGTCGAGCGAGGGGGTGAGAAAGCGTCCCGCTTCGGCGGCAGTGCGGACGCCGCGGTTCAGCAGCGCCTGGGCCAGCGGCCACGGTGCGTTCAGCTGGTCGCCGAACGCACGCGCGCGGTCGATCGTTTCGGAGGGAAACACCCACTGCGGAGCGGTCGGGGGTGCGATCACTGGGTTTCCTGTTCGGCGGGACGCATCGTTTGCGGGTCGGGATCCACGCTAACAGAAACACGAACGGCCCGGCGAATGTTCCCGCCGGGCCGTCGCGTACTTCCCGAGTCTCCCGTAAGCCGAATTCTGTCGGATTGCTCCGTGGTGATCATTTGACTGGGGTCTCCGTTGCCGGAAGACCTCGATGCGACCGACCCTGGGGTGTAACGAGGCGGGACACACCTCTTCCCCTCTATGCGGTCTTGCTCCAGGTGGGGTTTGCCGAGCCGGCTCCGTCACCGGAACCGCTGGTGCGCTCTTACCGCACCGTTTCACCCTTGCCCGCTGCGCCGCAGAGCGGCGCCCGCTGGCGGTCTTCTCTCTGTTGCACTTTCCGTGGGCTCGCGCCCCCTGGAAGTTATCCAGCACCCTGCCCTGTGGAGTTCGGACTTTCCTCGAACGCCGCCCTCGGCGACCCGTTACCGGGAAGCGTCGGGCACTGCGCCCGCGATCACCTGTGAGACTCGGTACCTTGAACCTTGTCCAGCGTTTCGTTGACCAATCTGTCGGCCCGCGCGTTCTCCTCGCGGCGAACTGCCACGTATCTCACGCGCCCGAGCTTCTCGGCACCCTGGCGCGCTTCCGCGTGCAAAGGCTTGAGCCCCTCGTTCTTCACCTTGTACTCGCCCGTCATCTGCCGCACCACCAGTTCGGAGTCCATGTAGACGGTGAGCGGCGACGCCTGATGACGGACCGCAGCTTCGAGTCCCGCGATCAGCCCGCGGTACTCCGCCACGTTGTTGGTGGCGCTGCCAATCGATTCGCCGCGAACCTCGATCTCGCTCCCGCTGGCGTTGGCCAGCACGTATCCGTAAGCGGCCGGACCGGGATTACCGCGTGCTCCGCCGTCACAGCGGAGCGTGTAGCGGATCTCGGACCCGGTCATCCAGGCACGTTAGGCGATCGAGCACCGCGGCTCAAGGACGCGTCGTGGTACCATCTGACGGCTTCTCGCCCTGCCGTTTCACTGCCCGCCGCGGGATCGAATGCATGCGGCGCCCTTCGGAGGCTGCATCGTGCGACCGCCATTCGCCCCTGTCGTTCTCGCCGTTGCGATCCTCGTCGCCACCTCACCCAGAATCGCCGCAGCCCAGTCCCTCTCCACCTCCTGGAGCAGGGAAATGGGCCGATGGATCACGTATGCCGACCTGAACAACGACGGCAACCTGGAGCTGCTGGTCGAAGACCCGCTGGCAGTCCGCGCGCGGATCCTCGACCCGCTGACCGGCCACACCATGTACACCCTGCCCACCGCCTACAGCCAGTACTGGGGCTCCTGTTCCGCGGGTTCTCCGCTGGACCTCGAGACGCTCATCGACGAGTTCGACGGGACACAGTATCCCGAGGTGGTGCTGATCCATCGTCCCGGTGCGTGCGCGGGCGGCGTGAACGCGGTCCTCGGCATCATCGGGTGGAACGGAGTGGCCTGGGTGGAGGAATGGCGGGTGTCTCTCCCGCCCACGCAGATCACCGCCGTCACCACCGGAAGATTTGCCCCCGGAGTGCAGCATCTGGTGCTGGACGACGCGCTCGTACCGGCCGGTGGCTTCGTGGTGCGACGTCCCAGTGACGGCGCCGTCGTTTACGACTGGCGGGTGGAGCACCCCGGCCTGCCGGTGCTCTCGCGCGAGATTCAGGACTTCGATGGCGACGGGTTGCAGGAGATGCTCGTCACGACTCAGGAAATCATCCTGGGGCAGCCGACCATCTCTCTGCACGTCGTCAAATGGACCGGGTCGGTCGGGGCGCCGGGTGAGGGCACCTTCTCGTCGCACGTGCTCCTCCGGCAGAACGCTCCCAACCCGTTCAGTCGCGAGACCGAGATCGTCTTCCAGACGCCGCGCCGCGAACGGGCTCTCGTGCGGGTATTCGACCCCGCCGGCCGCCTGGTGCGCACGCTGCTCGATGGCACCGTCAACGCCGGCCGCCAGACCCTCACCTGGAATGGCCGCAACGAGACTGGCGGCTCCGTGGCGAGCGGAACCTACTTCTACACGCTCTCAGCACCTGACTTCACGGAGACCAAA
>DAIUEO010000015.1:7981-34607 GCA_036845125.1 Candidatus Eiseniibacteriota bacterium
AGCGGCAGACCCGGAAGATGGTGCGGCTGGAATAGCCTTCACTCCGGCGGCATCACCACCATGCGGCCACAGCCATCGCAGGTGAGCACGCGGTCGCGGCGCCTCGCTTCCTGCAGGATCTGGGGGGGCTGGTTGCGATGGCATCCGCCGCACGCGCCGCGGATGATCGGCACCACGGCGCGTCCTTCGCGCGAGGTCAGCGCACGCTCGTAGCGGGAGCGCGTGGTCGTCGGCAGCGGATCGATGTGCTTGCGGCGGTCGGCGTCGATCGACTCGATCCGCGTGCGGCGCTTCGCCTCCTCGGCGTCGATCGTCGCGAACACTTCGGCGCGCTCGGCTTCGGCGGTCGCCAGCAGCTTCTCGACGGCGACCGAAGCCGCGGCCAGCCTCTCCTCCTCCTCGAGCGACATCAGCACTTCGGTCTCGAGGTCCGAGCGGCGGCCTTTTGCCCGTGCGATCTCGTGGAGCAGGGCCTGGTATTCCTCGTTCTTCTTCACCGCGGGGAGCTGGCTCTGGAACTTCTTCTCCTCGACGTTGGCCGCCTCGATGTCGTGCTCGCGCTCACGCCGGATCTTCTGGAGCGCGGCGATGCGCGCCCGGTGGGCGTCGAGCTTGGCGCGCTCCGCGGCGACCTTGTGCTCGGCTTCCTGTCGTCTCGCGGGGATGCGGTTCAGCGCCGTTTGCTCGGCGAGGCGTTCCTCGTCGAGCAGCGAGAGGTGCCAGAGGTGGGTCAGCTCCTCGGTCATGGCGCCCAGAGGTGAGGAGATGGTGGGCGGCACAGGACTTGAACCTGTGACCCCCTGGTTGTGATCCAGGTGCTCTGCCAGCTGAGCTAGCCGCCCATTGCGTTGCGGCCGCGCGAAACCGGCTGCCCGAATGGGCCCACCTGGATTCGAACCAGGGTCTTGCCGGTTATGAGCCGGCCGCTCTGGACCGCTGAGCTATGGGCCCAGCGCGCGACGCACATACGCGTTACGGAGCCGGACTGTGTAGCACCGCGGGCGGACCGGGTCAAACCCGGCCGCCGCGGCCGGGTTACAGCAGTTCGGTGTACGCCTTGAGCCGGCGGCTGCGCGTCGGGTGCCGCAGCTTCCGGAGCGCCTTCGCCTCGATCTGGCGGATGCGCTCGCGGGTGACGTTGAAGAACGCCCCCACCTCTTCCAGCGTGCGTTGCGCGCCGTCCTCGGTGAGCCCGAACCGAAGCCGGATCACCTTGGCCTCGCGCGGCGAGAGCGTGTGCAGCACCTGGTTCACCTCGTCGCGCAGCATCGCGGACGCCGCCGAGTGGGCGGGGCTGATGACGCTCGTGTCCTCGATGAAGTCGCCGAGGTTGGAGTCGTCGTCCTCGCCGATCGGACGGTCGAGCGAGATCGGCTCCTGCGCCGCCTTGAGGATCGACTTCACCTTGTCGACCGGCAGCTCGAGGCGCTCCGCGATCTCCTCGGGCGTGGGCTCGCGGCCGAGCTCCTGCACGAGACGCCGCGACACCCGCACCACGCGGTTGATGTGCTCGATCATGTGGACCGGCACGCGGATGGTACGCGCCTGGTCGGCGATCGCGCGCGTGATCGCCTGGCGGATCCACCACGTCGCGTAGGTCGAGAACTTGTAGCCCTTGGTGTAGTCGAACTTGTCGACCGCGCGCATCAGGCCCGAGTTGCCTTCCTGGATCAGATCCAGGAACTCGAGGCCGCGGTTCGTGTAGCGCTTGGCGATCGAAATCACGAGGCGGACGTTGGCCTCGATCATCTCCTTCTTGGCCTGGTCGGTCTGGCGCTCGCCGTCCTGGATCTGGCGGTTCAGCTCGAGCAGGTGATCGCGCGTCATGCCGAGCTCGTCTTCCATCTCCTTCACGCGCTTCTTGATCACGCGCAGCGCTTCCAGGAACTCGGCGATCTGCGCCGGCTCGAGGCCGGAGTCGCGTTTCACGGCCCGCACCTCGCGCGCGCCCTTCTTCAGACGCCGCGCGAACGCGTTCAGGTCGTCCACGCTGTGGCCGTACTCGCGCTCGAGGTCCGCGACCTCCTCGTCCATGTCGAGCACCATCTCGCCCGCGGTCCGGATCGGCGCGGCCAGCGCCTCCACCGTGCGCGGGTTGATCGAGAGCTTGTGCAGCTCCTGGGTCAGCTCGGCTTCGACCTTGGCGAAATTGGCCTGGTAGTTCGAGCGCAGCTTCTCGGCCATGCGCGTGCCCTGGCGCTCGAGCTGCTCGTTGTAGCGCTTCTGCAGCGCGAACACCCGCTCGAGAATGCGCACCGCGCGCTGGCGCTCCTTCTTGAGCGCCTGCTCGGTGGCCGCGTTCTCGTCGACCTTGATGAAGTCCTCGATCTTGGACTCGCCGTCCTTGAGCTTCCGCAGCAGGATCTTGAGCTCCGCCACGGCGGGACCGGCGCGGAAGAGCGCGGACACCACCTGCCGCTCGCCGGCCTCGATGCGCCGCGCGATCTCGACCTCACCCTCGCGGGTGAGGAGCGGCACCTTGCCCATCTCGCGCAGGTACATGCGCACCGGGTCGTCGTAGCGCACCGGCTGCTGCGGCACCGCCTTCTGCGCGACCGGGCTCTTCTTGTCCTCGATCTTCCGAAGCTTCTTCTGCCGCTCCTGCGCCTCCTCCTCGCTCCCGTGAATCTCGACGTGCATCTGGGCGAGCATGGAGTGGATCTCCTCCATCTGCTCGACCTGGTCGTCGGGCTCGGAGTTCTCGTCGAGCAGCCACATGACCTGGTCCTCGGTGACGTAGCCCTGGCGGATCGCCACGGAACGCACCTCGTCGAGGACCCTCTGCTGCTCGGACTTCTTCTTCAGCTTGAGCGACTGCTTCTTGGAGGACGCCATGTATGTCTGCTCTCCTGTGGGCCTAGGACGTGAGTTCCCGTAGAGAACGCGCGATCTGGTAGATGGATTCCTGAATCTGGCGGGCTTCGGACCCCGTAGGATCGGACCGCAGCCGCTCTTCCAACGAGCGGCGCTCGCGCTTGAGCCTCCGGATCTGGAGGTTGCGCGCGGCCCCGCGGGCCTCATCCCGCCACTTGTACTCCTCTTCGGTCCGGAGCGAAAGCTCGCGGACCAGTTCCGCTTCCGGCCCCTCGAGGGCTTCCCCGGAGCCGGACCACAGCCATTCGGCCACTTTGGATGCGACCGGGTCCAAAAAGTCCCCGGGAGCCACCCACTCCCTCGCCTCGGCCAGGATCTCCGGGTCCTGGATCAGGGCCCGGAGCAGCTGGTGCTCGACCGCATCCGCCACCCGGCGCTCGGAGCGGACCGCGGCCCGCACCGGCTCTTCCGATCGGAATCCCGAGCGCCTGAGGTCGATCGCCCGGCGGAGGATCGCCTCCCGCACCCCCAGGACCTGCTCGGCCCGGTCGATCAGCAGGGCCGTCCGCACCGGGTCCTTCACGCCGGCCAGGATGCCGACCAGGGCCTGGACCGCCGCCTCGCGGGGGTCGGACGCCCCGGGACCGCCCCGGCCCTGGCGGGACACGAACTCGACCACGTCCACCGCGCGGGAGCGCACCTCGTCCCAGGCCGCGCGGCCGCCCCGGCGCACCAGCGCATCGGGGTCCTCGCCGGCCGGCAGCTCCACCACCACGACGTCGAGCGGCTCGGCCAGCACGATCGACAGTGAACGCAATCCCGCCTCCCGGCCGGCGGCATCGCCGTCGAACGTCAGCGCGACCCGCCCCGCCAGCCGGCGCAGGAGCTTCGCGTGGTCGGCGGTGAGGGCGGTGCCCGAAGTCGCCACCACGTTCCGGACGCCCGCCTGATGGAGCGCCATCGCGTCGAAGTAGCCCTCGACCACGATCACCTCGCCGTCCTTCTCGACGTGACGGCGCGCTTCGTCGAAGCCGAATAGGAACGCGCCCTTGTGATAGAGCGGCGTCTCCGGGGAATTCAGGTACTTGGGCTCGTCTCCCGGCTGGAGCGCGCGCGCGCCAAAACCCACGACGGTGCCGCCCGACGCGACCAGCGGGATCATGAGCCGGTTGCGGAAGCGGTCGTACAGGCCGCCAGTCTCCCGCCGCATCGCGAGCCCGGCGGAAACCAGCAGGGCCTCGTCGGCGCGCTGCGCGAGCTTCGAGACGAGCGACGTCCAGCCGGCCGGCGACACGCCGACCCGGAACGCGCGAATCGTCTCGCGGGTCACGCCGCGGCTCTCGAGGTACGCGCGCGCCGTGGCGCCGGTCGCGGGATCGCCCAGCCACTGCTCGTACGCGGCCGCCGCCGCCTCGAGTGCCTCGACGAGCCCGGTGCGCTGACCGCGCGGGCCGGCGCCGCGCTCCGGCACCGGGATCCCGGCGCGCCGGCTCAGCAGCTCGACCGCTTCGAGGAAACCGACTTTCTCGGTTTCCATCACGAACTTGAAGACGTCGCCTCCCACCTTGCAGCTGAAACAGTGATAGAGCTGGCGCTCGGCCGACACCGAGAACGAGCCCGTCTTCTCGGAATGGAAGGGACAGAGCCCCACCCAGTTCCGTCCCGCGCGGCGGAGTGTGACGGTCTGCTGCACCACCTCGACGATGTCGCTCGCGGCGCGCACCTTCTCGACCCAGTCCTCGCCCGCCGGCGCGCGCTTGAGATCCGCTCTCAACGGAGCCTCGCCACCGAAACGCCGCGGCCGCCTTCGCCCAGCTCGCCGGTCCGCAGCGATCCCACCTGCGGGTGCTTTCCGAGGTGCGCCTCGACGGCGCGCTTCAGCACCCCGCGTCCGATGCCGTGAATGATACGGATCTCGCCGAGGCCTCCCACGACCCCGCGGTCGAGCGCGTGATCGAGCGCACGGAGCGCCTCGTCCACGTCCATGCCCCGCAGGTCCACTTCGAGCGCCGTCTCGTCGGAAGCCTCGTAGGTCGCCGCCGGTCCGTTGCGCGGGCTGCTGGCCACCGGCTGCACCGCCGCCCGCCGCAGGTCCCGCACGTGCGATTGGATGCTCCACCCGCCGCGCCGGAGTCGGACCCGGCCGTCCGGCTCGGGTGAAGCCTCGACCTCGGCCTCGACGCCAATGCCTTCGACCCGCACCTTGAGCCCGGGCACCACCTCCGCCGGCTCGAGTTGATCGCCCTTTGGCGGCTCGATGCCGAGCGCGCCGGCCGATTCGACGCCATCGCGAATCAGCCGCTCGGTCTCCGCCTCGACCGCCGAGAGGGCTTCGCCGATGCGGTTGGCGGCACCGGCGTCCTTGGCCGCGCGCCGCGACTCGCGCTGCGCGGACTGCCAGAGCTCGCGGGCGCGCGCGACCAGCGCGTCGCTCTCGCGCGTGAGCCGGCGCGTCACCTGGTCCCACTCCTGGCGAACCGCTTCGAGGCCGCGGCGGTGCTCGGCCGCCGCCGCCTCGGCTTCCTCGCGTGCGGCAGCGAGCGCCGTGCGCTCCTCCAGCAGCCGCGTGTTGAGGCTGGCCAGCTCGAGCAGCAGCTCTTCGATCCGGATCACTTCGCTCCGCACCAGCTCGCGCGCGCGGGCGATCAGCGCGGGATCGAGCCCCAGCCGCTCGGCTACCGAGATCGCGTGGCTCGCGCCCGGCACGTCGGGCACGAAGCGATAGGTCGGGCCCAGGTCTTTTGGGTCGATGCCGAGCGACCCATTCATGATCCCGGGGATCGCGCCCGCGAGCCGCTTCAGCGATCCGAGATGGGTGGTGACGATGCCCCACGCGCCGCGCGCCGCGAAGTGCTCGATCAAGGACTGCGCGAGAGCGGCGCCTTCCTCGGGATCGGTCCCGGCGCCCAGCTCATCGGCCAGCAGAAGGGTGCGGGGTCCGGCGGCGGCCGCCATCGCACCCAGCGATCGCAGGTGTCCCGCGAACGTCGAGAGCCCCTGGTCGAGCGACTGCTCGTCGCCGAGATCGGCTTCGATCGCGTCGAACTCCGGCACGCGCGAGCCTTCGGCGGCGAGCACCGGGATCGCGGCGTGCGCCATCAGCACCGCGAGCCCGACGGTTTTCAGCAGGACCGTCTTGCCGCCCATGTTGGGGCCGCTCACGATCAGCAGCCGCTTCTCGTCGGACAGCACGAGATCGAGCGGCACCACGTGGCGCCCGGCGGCGACCAGCAGCGGATGGCGCGCATTCCCGAGTGCGAGGCGGGAGCCCGCGGGCAGGATCGCGCGCCCGCCCCGCTCCCGGCCCCAGCGCGCGCGGGCGCGCAGGGTGTCGAGCCGGACCAGCGCCGACTCGACCGCGAGCACGCGCTCAGCCTCGTCGGCCACCGCGCGGGCCAGCGCCACCAGAATGCGGCGCTCCTCCTCGACCGCGACGGCGCGCATCTCCGCGAGCCGGTTGTTGTCCTCGGTCATCTCGCCCGGCTCGACGAGCAGCGAGTGCCCGGTGCCGGAGACGTCGTGGACGATGCCGCGCGTGCGCGGGAATCCGGCCGCCGGCACCATGGCCACGAAGCGCTCGCCGAAACGCGTGACATAGGCGCCTTCGCCGAAGCCGCGCGCCCATTTCTCGATCCGCTTCTCGAGATCGCGTTCGCCGCCCGCGACCGCGTGACGCGCCCGCTTGAGCTCGGGCGAGGCGTCGTCCTTCACCCGGCCGTCCGGATCGAGCGAGCGGGTGAGCAGCTTGTGGAGCACCGAGAGATCCGGCATCGCCTCGACGACGCGGGCGAGATTTAGGAAGCGCTCGCTGCGCTCGCGGGTCCAGTGGCGGCGGGTCTCCTCGCCGGCGCCGAGCCAGGCCGCGATCAGGACGAGGGCCGGTCCGTCGAGCGGAGCTTCGTCGTCGAGCAGCGCCGCGGGATCACCCGGAGCGGCCGCACACCACTCGGCGAGCTCGGCCTCGAGAACCATCGCCTCGTCCAGGCGCGCGATCTCGACCGCCCGCTCGGCAGCGGAGAGCGGCACGAGCGCGGAGATGGCGCGCGCGCCGCGTTCGGTACGCGTGTGCGCCGCGACGAGCGCGGTCACGCGACCCCACTCGAGCAGCGACAGGGTGTGGGTGTTCATGGTCTCCCGTGACGTACCGCGGCACTCAGGACGAAGCGCGTCGCGCAGCCGAGGCGAACTGCCGGCGCAGCCAGGTCGCTCCCAGCACTCTTCCTTCCCCGAAGCGGCAGAGACGTTCCGAGCCTTCGAACAGCGGCGCGGTGAACCGCGCTTTCGCCACCGCGCGTTCGCTGCGCGACGGCCACGGCGTGAACACCAGCCCGAGCATCAGCAATGCGGCGAGGATCAGTCCGGTCGCGGCGCCCGTGGCGATTCCGCCGACCCGGTCCAGAAATCCGAGCGGACCCTCGCGGAACGGCTCGCGCGCGAGCCCGGCCGCGAACTGAAAAACGGAAGTGACCGCGACGACCACGAGCGCGGTCACGAGTATTCGCAAAGTCAGATAAATGAACATGGGCCGGGCGTCACCCCAGTGATGCCCGACCCATTCCCAGCACCATCGCCCGACCCACAATCCGACCACGAGTCCGACGAGGGACATTCCCTGAAGAAAGGCCCCGCGGAACCAGCCGCGGAGGGCGCCAAGGAGGAGGAGCAGGAGCATCACCCCGTCCACCCAAGTCCATCCCGGGCCGAGTTCCAGTGCGGTCAGTTCTCCTGCTGACGACGCGCGAGGTTCTTACGCTTGGCGGCGTTCAGCTTGCGCTTACGCCGTTCGCTGGGCTTCTCGAAGTGCTGATGACGGCGCAGGTCCGCAAGGACCCCGGCCTTCTCGCACTTCTTTTTGAAACGACGGAGGGCGCTCTCGAAGGATTCACCATCCTTCACCCTGATTCCGGGCAAAAAATCCCCCCTCTCTGCCCTGACGGAACACAACGAACCCAACCGACCATCTCGATCGGAGCAGGCTTACCTGCGACGAACGGGCAATTCGGTTGGGAGATATGGAGTTCACGCCGCAGGTAGGCCATGGCGCGAAACCGACAGGAGCATCTTATGTCCGCCCCTGACAAGGCGTCAAGACCCGCCGCCCCCTCCTCCCAACGTCCGTGCTGCCCACCAATACCCCCACGCGAGGGCCGCGGTTTCCGTGCGAAGCCGCGCCGATGCGAGCCGGACCGGCTCGAAGCCCAGGGTTTCAGCCGCGGCTACCTCCTCGGGCGTCAGGCCGGGGGCCGGACCGACCAGGGCGATCTCGGGGTCCGTGGCCGGCTGGAAACCGGCGGCCTCCCCTTCCTGAGAGGCCAGCCATCGCGCCCCTCCCGGAGGTAACTCCGCGAGCGCCGCAGCGAGCGGCCGGGGGGAATCGATCGCAAGAGTGTAGGCGCCGCGCGATTGCCGGAGCGCCGCGGTCGCCAGCCGCCGCCAGCGCTCGGGACGGGCCTGCGACGAAGTCCATTGCGCGCGCGTGGTGTCGACCGGGAGCCAGCGTTCGATGCCGAGCTCGGCGAGCTTCTCGACCAGCCACTCCGCGCGGTCGCCTTCCGGAGCTCCGCACAACACCCACGCGCGCGACGCCCGCGGGACGACCCGTCGCGTCTGGACCACGGCGCGCGCCGGTGAAACCGATTCGAGCGTGAGCGTCGCGACCGTCCCCGCACCGTCGGTCGCCTCGAACCCGTCGCCCGCGCGCGCGCGACACACCCGGGTCAGGTAGTGGGCTTCGTCGGGAGGAATCTCCGGGCGGTCGTCCGCGGCGAGCGCGGGCAGCAGCAGGTGCCCGGGTGCAGCGCTACCCCGCAACGGCGTCCCGCGCGCCGCGCCGCGGCTGCTGGTCCGGCGGCGGCGGCGTGAAGACGCCGGAACGCTTCATCTCCTCGAGGATCTTCTTCTCCGGGGCGCCGACCTTGTTCGGGACCCAGATCGAGACGCGCACGATCAGGTCGCCGCGCCCGCCGCGGAGTCCGGGAAGGCCGCGGCCACGCACGCGCAGCGCCTGGCCGCTCGTGGTGCCGGAGGGAATGTCGAGCGTGGCGCTCTTGCCGTCGAGGGCGGGCACCTCGATCTTCCCGCCCTGGACGGCGGTCGCGTAACCGATCGGGATTTCGAGCAGCAGATCGTTGCCGTGCCGCTTGAAGACCGCGTGCTCGATCTCCTCGATCAGCACGATCAGGTCTCCGGGCGCTGCGCTGCGCACCCCCGCGTCACCCATGCCGCGGAGCGGAATGAAGTTTCCTTCCGCCACCCCCTTCGGCACGTTGACCGAGATCGTTTCGGTCTCGGGCGTGCGGCCGTCACCGAGACAGGTGGGGCACGGCTTCTCGACCACCGATCCCTCGCCCCCGCACTGGGGACAGGCGCTGATGTTCACGAACTGGCCGAGCAGCGATTGCTGGACCCGCCGCACCCGGCCGCGGCCCTGGCACTGCGGACACTGGGTCTCGCCCTGCCCCCCGCGCCCGTCGCAGGTAGCGCACTTCTTCAGGTGCCGGACCCGGATCCGCTTCTCGACCCCGCTCGCGATCTCCTCGAGCGTGAGCTTGAGCCGCACCTGGAGATCGTCGCCCCGCCGGTTCGCGACCCGGCCGCCGCCGCCGAACAGATCGCCGAAGCCGCCGCCCCCGCCGCCCTCGTCGCCGAAGTCGCGCATGAAGGCGCGCAGCGCATCCGCCAGATCGAACCCGCTGAAGTCGAAGCCCCCCGCACCGCCGCCCGGCATGCCCTGCTCGACGTGGCCGAACTGGTCGTAGCGCGCGCGCTGCTCCCGGTCGCGCAGCACCTCGTACGCCTCGGTCGCTTCCTTGAAACGCTTCTCGGCCGCGGCGTCGCCGGGATTGCGGTCGGGGTGGCTTTCGAAGGCGAGCTTGCGATAGGCCTTCTTGATGTCGTCTTCAGCCGCGGTCCGCGGGACTCCGAGGACCTCGTAGTAGTCGCGCTTCGCCACGCTCAGCCCGTCGCCGCGTCGGCCGTCCGGCGCGCCACCACCACCCGCGCGGCACGCAGCACCCGGCCCTCGCGGAGCCAGCCACGACGCACCACCTGCACGACGTGGCCGGGAGGAACCTCGTCGGTCTCGGTTTCCAGCAGCGCTTCATGACGATCGGGATCGAACGGCTGGCCGACCGCCTCGATCGGGCGCGCGCCCTCGCGGCCGAGGAACTCGATCATGCGCCCGGTGACGAGCCGCACCCCTTCGAGCCAGGACGGCGGGGCGTCGGACCTGGCCTGCTCGATCGCGCGCTCGAGATCGTCGAGCTGGTCCAGCGTCTCGAGCAGCAGGCGGTTCTCGGCGGCGCGGCGCGCCTCCTCGACGTCCCGCATCGCGCGGCGCCGGAAGTTCTGGAGCTCGGCCTCCGCCCGCAGCCAGCGGTCGCGCGTCGCTTCGAGCTCGGTGGCGAGCTGCTTCGCGTCCTCCGTCGCCGGCGCCTCCGCCGCTCCCTCGGCGGACGCTTCCCGCTCGATCTCGGACGGTTCCTTTTCCTCGTTGCGGGCCGTCATCCGTTGAGCACCTGCGTGAGGCGGCTCCCCATGCGATCGACGACCGCGTAGGCGAGCGAGTAGTTCATGCGGAGGGGGCCGAGCACGCCGACCGCCGCGCGCACCGGACCGGGCAGCGTATAGGCGATCAGGCTCAGGTTCGCGAGCGCGCCGTCACCGTCGAGCCCGACGTGCACTTCGGCATAGCCTTCGGCGCCCGCCACCATGAGGCCACCGATCGGCACGCCGGTCTCCACCGCGTGGAGCACCGGCGCGAGATGCTGCGAGTCGGAGAACTCCGGCTGCCCCGCCATGTTCCCGGCGCCCGCCGAGAAGAGCGGCGTCGAGATCGGCGCCGACCAGCCCCGCGCCGCGGCGCTCGTGACGATGCGCACCGCGCTGATGCCGGAGAGCGTCGGATCGGCTTCGAGCGCGAGCCGGACGTCGGCGAGCGTGTATCCGACCAGCCGCTCGCGCAGGACCTCGGCGACTTCGTGCAGCGCATCGCCCGGCAGCGGGCTCTCGAGCTCGAGCACGAGCGAGCGCACCGCGCCACCCTCGAGCGTCAGCACCAGGAGGGCGCGCCGCTCCGAGAGCGGTCCGAGATCGAGATTGGCGAGTCGCGCGTGCTCGAGCGAGGACGCGAGCGCGAGCCCGAGCTGGCGGGTGAGCGAGGCGAGAAGCCGCGAGGCCTCCTCCAGCATCTCCTCCACCGTGCGGCGGGAACGGCCGATCTGCTCGTCGATGATCGCCGCGAGGGCCGGGTCCAGCGGTTGCGGATTCATGAGGGTCCGGACGTAGAGCTCGAAGCCGTGCGGGGTCGGGAGCCGGGAGCCGGTGTGCCGGGGACGCTCGAGGAGGCCGAGGCGCTCGAGCTCGACCAGGTCCTGGCGGACGCTGGCGGAGGACATGGTCACCGCCGGGTGCAGGGCGACGCTCTCCGAGCCCACGGGCCGCGCGGTGGCCTCGTGGATCTCCACGAAGGCCAGCAGGGCCCGGCGCTGGCGGTCGGTCAGGTCGGGGTCGAGCGAGGAGTGCCGCCCGGGAATCAAGGCTTCGGACATGGGACGACAGAGGTTAGGAACCCGCTCGTGGCACTGTCAACCCCGCTCCGCGAAGCGCGCGCCTCGATCCAGGCGATCACGTCATCGGCGACGAAGCGGTGTGCGGCGGGAATCCGGAGGCTTTCGTCCACCTGCTCGAGCCGTCCTCTCGCCACCCCGCGCGCCAGGGCGTCGCCATAGACCGCCACGAGCGACCGCCAGACCTCCGGCGCGTGATCGTGGGCGTCGAGCCCGGTCGCGAGCCTGAGCCCGAGCATCATCACCTCGCGAGCGTGCCGCCGCGGATCCGGCAGCTCGATCTCGGCGACCGCTCCCGCGCCGTGCTCGATCGCGGTCGCCCATCGCGACAGCGAACGGTGATTCGCATGACGCGCCCCGCGCCACAGTCCGTGCGCCGAAGGCCCGAGACCGAGCGACGGACGCACGAGCCAGTAGGTGAGATTGTGGCGTGCCTCGCCGCGCGGGCGCGCGAAGTTGGAGGTCTCGTACGGGACGAGCCCGGCGCGCTCCGCGCGCTCGACCAGCATGGCGTAGAGGTTCGCCTGCACCGCGTCGTCCGGCAGCGCGCGCCTTTCCATGCGGATCTCCTCCCCGAGCGGCGTGCCGGGCTCGGCGGTGAAGCAGTAGGCGGACAGGTGCTCGACCTCGAGCTCGAGCGCGCGATCGAGCGTGCGCGACCAGCGTGCGGCATCGTGATCCGGGAAGCCGAACATCAGGTCCACCGAGAGACGCCGGAACCCGGACGATCGTGCCAGCCACACCGCTTTGCCTACGCGCTCCGGATCGTGCATGCGTCCGAGCATGCGGAGCTCCGCGGAGTCGAACGACTGGGCGCCCATCGAGAGGCGGTTGACGCCGGCGGCCGCCCACGCCGCGAGCCGGCGCGGTCCCACCGATTCGGGATTTGCTTCGAGCGTGATCTCGGCGCCCGGCTCCAGCTCGAACGCGCCACGCAGTGCGCTCCAGAGCCGCGCGAACGCGTGCGGCGCGAGCGCCGATGGCGTGCCCCCGCCGAGGAAGACCGAGGTGAAGCGCACGCCGCGCGCATCGCGCGCACGGTCGCGCGCCTCGCGCTCGAGGGCCGCGAGGTAGCGCTCCTGCGCGGCCAGCGACAGGCGGCCCTTGGAGAAGTCGCAGTACGTGCAGCTCACCGCGCAGAACGGAACGTGGACGTAGAGCCCGATCCGCGCCTCGTCACGGGCTTCGTGCGACGGCAGCTCCGGGGCGGCTATTTGATGGGCCGGAAGATGCGGGTCAAGCGGGGCCACGTCTTGTCGCCATCCCACGACCAGTAGATGAACATGGCATGGCCCTTCACGAGGTCCATGGGCAGCGCGCCCCAGTAGCGGCTGTCGTTCGAGTTGTCGCGGTTGTCCCCCATCATGAAGAGCTGCTTGTCGGCGACCTTGAAGGGCCCGAAGTTGTCGCGGAAGTCGTAGCCCGCCGGCCGGATGTTGGCGTCCGAATGGATGGCGTAGGGCTCCCGCAGCTCGCGGCCGTTCACCGCGACCCGCTTGTCGTGGATCTCGAGCGACTCGCCCTGGGTGGCGATGCAGCGCTTGATGTAGTCCTTGGAGGGGTCCTGGGGGAACTGGAACACGATCACGTCACCCCGCCGCGGCTGACGCAGCCCCGGGAGACGGATGTGGGTGAACGGGATCTTCGGCCCGTACTCGAACTTGTTGACGAACAGGAAATCGCCGATGAGGAGCGTGTCCTGCATCGACGCGGACGGGATCCGGAACGCCTGGATCACGAACGCCCGCAGGATGAACGTGAGCACCAGCGCCCACAGAGCCGCCTCGACGTATTCCCGAACCACCGAACGCGAAGACGATCCCGCCATGGTCTCCTCTCTTATCGTTCCACCTTGAGAACCGCCAGGAACGCCTCCTGGGGGATTTCCACCGTTCCGATCTGTTTCATACGGCGCTTGCCTTCCTTCTGTTTCTCGAGCAGCTTGCGCTTCCGAGTAATGTCACCGCCGTAACATTTGGCCGTGACGTTCTTGCGGATGGCGCCGAGCGTCTCGCGGGCGATGATCTTGCCCCCGATCGCGGCCTGGATCGCCACCTCGAACATCTGCCGCGGGATCAGCTCCTTCAGCTTCTCGCAGAGCGAGCTCCCGTAGCTGTACGCCTTGTCGCTGTGGACGATTGCCGAGAGCGCGTCCACCGGCTCCCCGTTGAGCAGGACGTCGAGCTTCACCACGTTCGACTCCATCCAGCCGTCGAACTCGTAATCGAGCGACGCATAGCCGCGCGACACCGACTTCAGCTTGTCGTAGAAGTCGAGGACGATCTCGGCGAGCGGCAGGCGGTAGTGAACCCGGACCCGCTTCTCCTCGAGATGGACCATGTCCGCGAACATGCCGCGCCGATCCTGACACAGCTTCATCACGTTGCCGAGGTAGTCGGTCGGCGTGACCAGGTGAGCCGACACCATCGGCTCCTCGATGCTCGCGATGTTCTGGGCCGGCGGCATGAAGGCCGGGTTGTCGACCCGCACCACCTCGCTGTCGGTCCGGAGCACCTGGTACTCCACGCTCGGCGTGGTGGCGATCAGGTCGATCTGGAACTCGCGGCGCAGCCGCTCCTGCACGATCTCGAGGTGCAGCAGCCCGAGGAACCCGCAGCGGAAGCCGAACCCGAGCGCGATCGAGCTCTCGGGCTCGTAGGCCAGCGCCGCGTCGTTGAGCCTCAGCTTGGCGAGCGCCTCCTTCAGCTCCTCGTACTGCTCGGACTCGATCGGATAGAGGCCCGAGAACACCATGGACTTGGTCTCGCGGAATCCGGGGAGCGGATGGATCTCGGCGCCCGGCGCGGCGACGGTGTCACCGACGCGCGCGTCGGCCACGGTCTTGATGCCGGCGACGAAGTAGCCGACCTGCCCGGCGTGGAGGTCCGGCGTGGGCTCGAGCTTGAGCCGCAACCGTCCCACCTCGGTGACCTCGTGCTCCTTGCCGGAGGAGAGGAAGCGGACACGATCGCCCTGCTTCACGCTGCCGTCCACCACCCGGACGAGACAGACCACGCCGCGGTAGGCGTCGTACTTGGAGTCGAAGATCAACGCCCGGAGCGACGCGTCGGGATCACCCGCAGGCGGCGGCACGTCGGCGATCACGCGCTCGAGCAGCTCGTCCACGCCGAAGCCGGTCTTCGCGCTGATGCGGCACACCCGCTCGGCCGGCACGCTGGTGACGTGCTCGATTTCCAGGGCGATCTCATCCGGGCGCGCCGCCGGGAGATCGATCTTGTTGATCGCGCCCACGATCGCGAGGTGCTGGTCGCGGGCCAGGAAGTAATTCGAGAGCGTCTGCGCCTCGATCCCCTGCGAGGCATCCACCACCAGGATCGCACCCTCACAAGCGGCGAGGCTGCGCGAGACCTCGTAGGTGAAGTCCACGTGGCCGGGGGTGTCGATCAGGTTGAGCTGGTAGTTGGCGCCATCCCGCGCGCGGTACTCCATGGCGATCGCGTGGGACTTGATGGTGATCCCCTTTTCGCGCTCAAGGTCCATGTCGTCCAGCACCTGGGCCTTCATCTGCTGGGGCGTGAGTGTGTGGGTGATCTCGAGCAGGCGGTCGGCGAGCGTGCTCTTGCCGTGGTCGATGTGCGCCACGATGCAGAAATTACGGATGTAACGGAGTCTGGGGTCGCTCAAAAAGCCCACCGGTAGTACATCGAGACCCGCTGGTTGCCCGCGTCATCGAGCGCGGGATCGCGGTCGAACTTCACCTTGAAGCCACGGAAATGGGCGTCCACGTACGCGTCCACCATCGAGACCAGGAGGATGCCGCCAAGCCACCAGCGGTGCGACGTCTGGGTTGTCAGCTTTTCGTTGTACACGTCGACCAGGATGGCCTCGGTGTCGCCGTCACCCGCCTCGACGGCGGCATCGATCTGGTCCTTGAGCGCATTCAGATCCTTCTCGTCGTCCACGACCTTCACGATCATCGCGACTTCGGCGCCCGCGACCACCACGGCCTTGATCCAGGCGCCGTTCGACGCCTGTCCCCAGCCCGGCACCACGAGCGAGCGGGTCGCGATCCAGCCCGGCTGCTGATACCACGGCCGCGGCGCGTCCGGGCCCGACTGTACGGCGCCGGTCACGGTTCCCGCTTCCCCGGGCTCGACCGTCACGGAATCCGGCTCCGCCGCGCGGGCCGATCCCAGGCCCGTCATCATCAGCGCGGCAACCGTCACGAGCAGAACAAACATTGGCGGGAACGCGTGGGAATCGAACCCACCTCGGACACTCGACGCGCCCGACCGCAGGATTTGAAGTCCCCGGGATCCACCAGGACCCATTCGTTCCCGAAACATCGAAGGCGCCCGCGTCAGTGACCGGGCGGCGCCAGCATCACGGCGCTCCCTCCCCGCCGCACCACCTCGCCCACCGCTTCGTTCCACACACGACGCCGCTTGAGCGCGGCGCGCAGGGCGGACGCGCGGCGCGCCGGAACGGCGATCAGCAGGCCGCCCGAGGTCTGGGGATCGTAGAGCGCCTCGACGAGTCCGGGGTCGACGCCGTCGACATCGACGCCGGGCTCATAGAAGGTGCGGTTGCTGGTGAGCCCGCCCGGCTTCACGCCCTTCGCCAGCAGGTCGAGCACCCGCGGCAGGAACCAGCCGGTCGCCGGGTAGAGCCGGATCGTCACGCCGCTCGCGTCCGCCATCTGCTGGCCGTGTCCGAGCAGGCTGAAACCGGTGACGTCGGTCGCGGCGCGCGCCCCGAACTCGACCGCCGCCTCGCTCGCCGCCCGGTTGAGGGAAGCCATCGAGCGGGTGAGCTTGCGCGTCAGCGGCGGATCGAGCTGTCCGCGCTTGAGCGCGGTCGCCAGGATTCCGGTGCCGAGCGGCTTGGTGAGCACCAGCACGTCGCCCGCGCGCGCGCCGGCGTTCGTGAGCAGGTGCTTCCGCTTCACCACCCCCGTGACGGCGTAGCCGAATTTGATCTCGGGATCACGCACCGAGTGGCCGCCGAGCACGCTCACGCCGGCTTCCGCCAGCTTGTCGCGGCCGCCGCGCAGGATCTCGCGCAGCACCTCCGGCGGCAGGCCCGACTCCGGGAAGCACAGCACGGCCAGTGCGGTGAGCGGCTTGGCGCCCATCGCGTAGACGTCCGAGACGGAGTTCGCCGCCGCGACCTGCCCGTAGTCGTACGGGTCGTCCACGATCGGGGTGAAGAAGTCCACGGTCTGCACCCACGCCTCGCCCGGCCGGTACGCGAACACCCCGGCGTCGTCGAGGGTCGTCTGGTCCACCAGCACCCGTCGATCGCGGCGCGTCACCGGCATCCCCGCGAGCGCCCGTCTCAGGTCACCCGGCGCGAGCTTGGCCGCACACCCCGCACACGCGACCTGCGCGGTGAGGCGGATGGTGGAACTGGAGGACTCCCGCTCCGTCGTCGCGCTCATGCGTCCCGTCCGATCGCCAGGGCCTCGACCTCGACCCGGCTTCCGCGCGGCAGGGCCGCGACCGCCACGGTCGAGCGCGCCGGAGCCGGCGCCGGGAAGAACCGCTCGTACACCTGGTTCATCTCGGTGAAGTCGTTCATGTCGATGAGGAACACCGTGGTCTTCACCACGTCCGTATAGTCGACGCCCGCCCCGGCCAGCACCGCGCCGAGATTCTGGAGCGCACGCTCGGTCTGCGCGGCGATTCCGCCTTCGACCATCTTGCCGCTCGCCGGATCGAGGGCCACCTGGCCCGACGTGAACACCAGCCGGTTCCCGCCATGAAGCCGGATGACCTGGGCCTGGCTGTAGGGACCGATCGCCTTCGGGGCGCCATCGACCTGCACCGTGGATCGCATCAGGCTCCTTATTCGACCGTGACGCTCTTGGCCAGGTTGCGCGGCTGGTCCACGTCGCAGTCGCGCAGCACCGCCATGTGGTAGGCCATGAGCTGGAACGGAATCACCGACAGCAGCGGCTGCAGCATGGGAATGGTCCGCGGCACGTAGATCACGTGATCCGCCTTGTCGATCACGTCGAGATCACCCTCGGTCGCGACCGCGATGATCCGGCCGCGCCGCGCCCGCACCTCGCTCATGTTGCTCATGATCTTTTGGTAGGCGCTGTCGCGGGTGCAGATGAACATGACCGGCATGTTCTCGTCGATCAGCGCGATCGGCCCGTGCTTCATCTCGGCCGCCGGGTAACCCTCGGCGTGGATGTACGAGATCTCCTTGAGCTTGAGCGCGCCCTCGAGCGCCACCGGCAGCTGATAGCCGCGGCCGAGGTAGAGGAAGTTGTTGTGGTGTACGTACTGCTCCGCGATCTTCCGCACCGCGTCGCTGCGCTGGAGGATCGCCTCGATCTGGGACGGGATCTCCGCCAGCGCGCGGGCAATCTCGATGCCGGTCTCACGCGACATTTCGCGGTGACGGCCGAGCGCCAGCGTGAGCAGGGAGAGCACGGTCACCTGGCTGGTGAAGGCCTTGGTCGACGCGACGCCGATCTCGGGCCCGGCGTGGATGTACACGCCGCCGTCCGACTCGCGCGCGATCGTGGAGCCGACCACGTTCACGATGCCGAGCGCCCGCGCGCCCTTGCGCTGCGCCTCGCGCATCGCGGCCAGGGTGTCCGCGGTCTCGCCCGACTGGGAGATCACGAGCACCGTGGTGCCGGGATCGACGATCGGGTTGCGATAGCGGAATTCCGAGGCGTACTCGACCTCGACGGGGATGCGCGCGTGCTCCTCGATCATGTACTCGCCGATCAGCCCGGCGTGCCACGATGTGCCGCACGCGAGGATGATGAGCCGCTTGATCTCGCGGATCTCCTCGGGGTTGAGGCTCAGGCCGCCGAGGCGCGCCAGGCCCTCCTCGACGTTGAGGCGGCCGCGCATCGAGTTCCGCACCGACTCCGGCTGCTCGTAGATCTCCTTCAGCATGAAGTGGTCGAACCCGCCCTTCTCGATCTGGGCCAGGTCCCAATCCACCTCGTGCACCGTCTTGTCGACCGGCTCGTGGTCGATGGTCGCGGTGTGGAAGCCGTCGGGCGACAGCACGACCATCTCGCCGTCGTCGAGGTACACCACCTGCCGCGTGTGCTCGACGATGGGCGCGACGTCGGAGGCCAGGAAGTACTCGCCGTCGGCGATGCCGACCACCAGCGGGCTGCCCTTGCGGGCGCCGATCACGGTGCCCGGCTCGGCGGTGCACATGACCGCGATGCCGTAGGTGCCTTCGACGTCGCGCAGCGCGCGTCCCACCGCCTGCTCGAGCTTGAGCCCGCGGCGCCGGTACTTCTCGATCAGGTGCGCCAGCACCTCGGTGTCGGTCTGGGTGCTGAAGTGGTGCCCCTCGGCCTGGAGCGCCTGCTTGAGCACCCCGTAGTTCTCGATGATGCCGTTGTGGACGAGCGCGATCTCCTTGTGGGAGTCGGTGTGCGGATGGGCGTTCAGGTCGTTCGGCTCGCCGTGCGTGGCCCAGCGGGTGTGGGCAATGCCGGCATGGCTCTCGAGGTTCTTCGGCAGGCGTGCTTCCAGCTCACGGATCTTGCCCTTGGCCTTGATGATCTCGAGCTTGCCGTTCTTCTGGACCGCCACTCCGGCGGAATCGTATCCGCGATACTCCAACCGCTTCAGGCCTTCGATCAGGATCGGAAGGCAGGAGCGGTGACCGACGTAGCCGACGATTCCACACATGGCCGACTCCTTTACGAGGACCGGGCGGCGGCTGCGGCCAGCGCCCCGCGCGCCTGCTCGATGAGATCTCTGGTCCGGGTTTCACTCGGCGATTCGGCGATCAGGCGAACCACCGGCTCGGTGCCGGAGGGACGAACGTGCAGCCATTCCTCGTCGCGGCTGAAACGGAGACCGTCGGCCGTGTCGAGCGTGTGCTGCGAAAAATGGCGGCGGAGGCTCTCCGCCGATTGCTCCCAGGGAGTATCGGGCCGCGAAATCTTCTCCTTGATCATATGGAGCCGCGGCAGTGCATCGGCGAGCTCGCGCAGGGTGCGGCGCGAGGCCGTCATGGCCTCGACGATCAACGCGGTCGCCACCAGGCTGTCCCTCCCGTAGTGAGCGGCCGGCAGGATCATGCCGCCGTTCCCTTCACCGCCGGCGATCGCGCCCTTCGTCCGCATGCCCGCGACGACGTGGGCTTCGCCCACCGGAGTGCGATGGAGGGCGACCCCCGCGCGGCTGCAGACGGCATCGAGGATACGGGAGGTGGAAAGGTTTGTCACCACCGGGCCCTTGTGCTTTTCGAGCACGACCGAGCAGCCGAGGGCGACCGTGTACTCCTCCCCGAGCGGCACTCCCCGGGCATCGACGAACGCCGCGCGATCGGCGTCGGGATCGACGGCGACGCCGAAGTCGGCGCCGGCTTCCTTCACCCGGGCGCCCAGCGCACCGAGGTGCTCGGGCAGCGGCTCGAGCTCGCGGGTGAAGCGACCATTCGGGACACAGTCGAGCTCGGTGGTCTTCGCGCCCAGCTCCTTCAGCAGCGCCGGGACCGCGATCCCGCCGATGCTGGCGCAGCCGTCGACCACCACGTGCAGCTTCCGGCCGCGGATTGCCGCGAGGTCGAGGAGATCGAGGCCGAGCACGCGATCGAGATGCCAGCGCAGCGCGTTCGATTCCTCGCGGACGCTGCCGACCTGGTTCCAGGGTACATAGAGATCGCGCTCGGATTCGTAGCGCTGGCGGACGCGCGCGCCGGCTTCGGGGCCGAGGAACTCGCCGAGATCGGACAGGAACTTGAGCGCGTTCCAGGGCGCCGGATTGTGGCTCGCGGTCAGGATGATGCCGCCCGCCGCGTGCAGGTGCTCGACCGCGAGCTGGGTCGTCGGCGTGGTGGCGAGCCCGAGGTCGACGACGTCGCGGCCGGCGGCGGTGAGGCCGGCGAGCGCGGCGTCGCGCACCATCGGTCCGGTGGAGCGGGCGTCACGGCCGAGGACCACCGGCCCTGCGGGCAGCTCGCGGGCGAAGGCGGCGGCGAAGCGGGCAACGATGGGCGGGGTCAGCGATTCGCCGATGATCCCGCGGATCCCGGCCACGCTGATCATGAGCGGCGTCGGCGACATGGAAGGGCAGAATATGGCCATGGAACTTCGACGGCAATGTCAGAGGGTTGTCGTATCATCGTGGCGGCACGCGGCAGGGACGCGCCTGCAAGCACTTCGATACTGTCCGGTGTCGTTTCGGAGGGAGCCCGCCATGAGTGCGAGTACGTCATCTCGGCTCTTCCTGATGCTCGGCGTCTCCATGTTCTCGGTAGCCGGTCCCGCTCTGGCCGACGGAGCGTGGATCCTGGATTCGGGATCCCCCGGCATCATGCAGGGCCCTCTATGGGCCCTGGAATCGTCGACAGGCTCCCCGATCCTGGCGGGTGGGGGCAGCACCTGGAGATTCGTCGCCGGGCCCGGTGCATCGTGGATGCGGCTCCCTGACGCGGGCACCCAGCCGAGTATCTTCCGTAGCGCGTTCATCTACGATCCGGTCCGCAGTCGCCTCGTGACATTCGGGGGCGGCTTCTCCGGGACGCCTTCGAATCTGACCCATGTCTTCACGCTCACTGCGCCCCGCGCATGGTCCGAGCTCGCGGTGTCCGGGACGCCTCCCAGCCCTCGTACGGAGGCATCGGGTATCTACGACCCGGTGCGCGACCGGCTCATCGTGTTCGGGGGAATCAACGCCGGGACGCGGAACAACGAGGTTCATGCCCTCGACCTGGCCACGAACTCGTGGAGCCCGATCGCGACGTCCGGCACACCTCCGACGCCACGCGCACAGCATGCGGCAATCTACGATGCCCCGCGCGATCGAATGCTGGTCTTCGGTGGCAGTGACCCCACCACGTTTTCGCGGCAACTGTGGAGCCTTAGCCTGGGTGGCACACCGACCTGGACCCTCTTGAGTCCCACCGGTCAGGTACTGCCATCGACCAACAACGTGGCGGCCATCTACGACCCGGTGCGCGACCGGATGGTCATCCTGGACTGCAGGCTGAGCTCCAACCACGTCTGGGCTGTGAGCCTTTCCTCCCTGTTCACAACTCGGCCGTCAATCCCTGGCCCTCAACCACCCGCTGGCGAATACCGTGCGGTGTACGCGCCCCTGCTGGATCAGATCCAGATGTTCGGAGGAGTCGATGACGGCGTATGGTCCCTGTCCCTGTCGGGAACGCTCGCCTGGTCACACGATCTCCTGCCTCGGCCGGGAAAGGGAGGCGATCACACGGCGGTGGTCGACCCCACTCGGCAGCGGATGCTGGTGTACGGCGTCCCGGGTGGTGGAGTATGGGCGTACTCCACCGCTGGAGTCGCGCGCTGGACGCAGATCCATCCCACGGGTCCTCCGGGCGCCTTCTTCACCGCCATCGCCGACCCGGTCCGCGACCGCATGCTGGTGTTCGGCGGCTCATTCGGCACGCCCACCAACGATCTGTGGGAGTTTGCCCTCGACGGATCGGGGTGGACGCTCCTGGCTCCGACCGGAACTCCTCCCTCCGCTCGCAGCAACCACGCTGCCATTCTCGATCCGCTTCGCGACCGAATGCTGGTCTTTGGAGGCTATCCCACCGACGTTCAGACCTACGCTCTGGACCTTGCGACGGACTCCTGGAGCGTCCTCACGGCGGCCGGGACACCGTCGACTCAAATCCAGCATTCAGCAATCTACGATCCGGTGCGGGACCGGATGCTGGTGTGCGGCGGCAATTGTTCGGGACCCGAGGTGCTGGCGCTCTCCTTGACCGGAACTCCGACGTGGACCTCGATCGCGACCGCGGGGACACCGCCCTACCCGCAAACGGGTTGTAATAGCGCTGCAGCCTACGACGCCGTTCGAGACCGGCTGATCGTTTTCGGCGGTGGCTCGGAATACGAGAGCAATGCGCTGCATGCCCTCTCACTCGCCGGTACCCCCACATGGACCACGCTCACCCCACCCGGGGAGAGTCCCGGCGGCTGGGGCGGCTCTTCGCTGGTCTACGACGTTGCCCACGACCGCATGATCCTTCACGGGGGCATCTGGCATGGTGGACTCAACAACACTGAGCGCTCGAACTGGACCTACAGCCTGTGGTGGGGGAATCCGCTGGGGGCTCCCGCCCCTGGTCCGCCGGGCCTGGCCATGACCGTGCGGCCGAATCCGGCCCGCGGTTTCGTGAGCTTCGATCTGCCCTCTTCGGAAATTCCCACCACACTCGAGGTGATCGATGTCGGCGGTCGCCGTGTCTGGGCCGTCACCGTGGAGGGTTCCCTCGAGGGGAAAACGCTCGAATGGAACCGCAGGACCCTGGGCGGTGATGCGGCGCCTCCCGGCGTCTACTTCACGCGTTGCTCGAGCGGGAGACGCACGTCCGTCCTGCGCTTCGTCCTGATCGACTGAATCCGATCTGATCTGGAGCTGGTGACCGGAATCGAACCGGTGACCCCGTCATTACGAGTGACGTGCTCTACCAGCTGAGCTACACCAGCTCCCCTATGAATCCGGCGGCGAACCCACACCGGACGGCGCGCGTAAGCGCGGCGCAGATGGTGCGACCCCCCAGAATCGAACTGGGGACACCGTGATTTTCAGTCACGTGCTCTACCAACTGAGCTAGGGTCGCGTTCCGCCGGGCCTCGAGGACAAGGGCCGTCGGGACAGCGCGGGATTAAACACGCCCCTGCGAGGGGCGTCAACCGCGCGTCGAATCGAGGCGCGCGCTGGACGCGCGCCGATCGCGGCGTGTGCGACGACGCTCGGCGCTGGTCCGGCGGCGGTCACCATTGTCCGCCACCGGCAGCGTGATCGTCGCGATCGAGCTCCACTCGCGCTGACACCGGATCCGGAGCTCGCCCCCGTGCGCGCGCACGATCTGCCGGGCGAGCCCGAGACCGTTGCCGTGCGTGCGGGGCTCCGCTCCGTCGAGCGCCGCGAACAGCTGGTCGAGAGCGTCACCCGGGGCGCGCAGGCCGTCGTGCGAGATCTCGATCACCACGTGGTCTGTCCCACGCCGGCTCTCGAGGCGCACGCGTCCGCCGGGCGCGACCGCTTCGAGCGCCACCGCGAGCACCTGGTCCACCGCCTGCTGGAGCCGTCCCTGGTCGAGCAGCAGCGGCGGCAGATCCGTGGCGAAGTTCTTCGTGAGGCGCACCCGCCGGCGCACGAGCGTCTCGCGCACGCGGTTGAGCGCCTGCTGGAGCACCGTGTTGACCGGGAGCATGGCGAGCCCCGGCGGCTCCGCTCCTCCCTCGCGGCGTTCCTCGAGGAGCCGCTGCACGCGCTGCGTCTCGCGCCGGATCGCTTCGAGACACTCCCGTAGGCGGTCCGGGTCGGCGGCTGCGCCTTCGGCGCGACTGGCGAACGCGCTGACCGCGACCAGCGCCCGCCGTGCTTCCTCCATGCGGTGGGTCGCGCCTTCCGTCGTCTCGGCGGCGATCTCGTGGCGGCGCACCGTGCGCCGCAGCTCCTCGAGGCCGGCTTCGAGCCTTCGCGTGACTTCACAGCGCTCGGCCTGGTCCATCGCCAGCGCAACGAGATCGGCGAGCCGGATGAGGAACGTCTCGTGGTCCGCGCAGCGGTCCGGCACTCCATGAACCGCGATCGCTCCCACAATGCGCCCGTAGGCACCGATCGGGACCACGAGTGCTTCATCGTTTCCGAGGTCGCCGGCGGTGGCGGCCCGCGCCGGGAGATGCTGGATCAGCCCGGTGGAAATCGCGCTCTCGGCCAGCCGTGATAGCGCCAATGCAATGCGTTCCCGGGAACCGACCGGGCCGAACGAGACGTCGAGACGCAGCTTACCGCCGTCCACCGACCACAGCGCGGAGACCTCGGCGTCGGTGCCGTCGCAGGCGCCGCGGGCCGCGAGGTGAAGCAGCTCCGCGATGTTCCGCGACGCCACGATTTCCCGGCAGAACGAGGCCAGCGCCTCGTCCCGACGGCGTGCCGCGCGCAGCTCCCGCTCCGGGGTGCCCGGGACCGGGGTTTCGTGTGAGGTCGCCATCCGCTGGAGATCTCCGCAACCGGCGTGCCCCGAGCCGTGGCCGCGCTCCGTTCCTTTGAGGGTTTACCGGAAGCGGCTAAGCGCCCCTGTTGCTTGACCCTCGAAGGGGGCGCTTCTATCGTCGCTTCACACGGATTGCGATTCGCGCGTCGTCTCCACCTGAGGCCAGCCGGCCGGCGGGGGGAAATCGACGGACCAAAGGTGCAATTGACCCAGGTTCGCGACGCCGGGTTCGCGCCGGGTCGCCCGAGAGATCGATGCCAGTAGGCGCCTTCACCTTCGTACTCCACTCCCACCTCCCCTGGGTGCTCAACCACGGGCGCTGGCCGCACGGGGTGGACTGGCTGAACGAGGCCGCCGCCGAGACCTACCTGCCGCTGTGGCGAGTACTGCAATCGCGCGCCTCGCGCGGACCGCTTGGCGTCACCCTCGGCATGAGCCCGGTCCTCTGCGAGCAGCTCGCCCAGCCCGAGTTCCACCGCGAGTTCGTCTCCTATCTCGAGCAGAAGATCCAGGCGGCCGCCGAGGATCGCGTCTCGTTCGTCGCCACCGGCGAGCACCACCTCGCGACCCTGGCCGCGCGCTGGGAGCGCTTCTACCGCGAGACGCTCGAAGACTTCATGGGCCCCCATGGACCCAACCTGGTCGCCCGCTTCCGCCGCCTCGAGGAGTCGGGGGCGATCGAGCTCATCACCTGCGGGGCCACCCACGGCTACCTGCCGCTCCTTTCCGACGACACCTGCGTCTCGGGCCAGGTGCGGACCGCGATTGCCGCGCACCGGCGCCACTTCGGCCGCGCGCCGCGCGGCATCTGGCTTCCGGAGTACGCCTATCGGCCGGCCGGGCCGTGGCACTCGCCGGTGAATGCCGGCGAGACCACGCCGCGCCGCGGTGTCGAGGAGCACCTGGAGGCGGGTGATCTCTCCTACTTCTTCGTCGACCGGCATCTGCTGGGCGGCGGCGTTCCGCTCGGCAAGTACGCCGACCGCTTCGACGCGCTCCGGCCCGCGGTCAAGGACGGCGCAGCTCCTCCCGCTTCGAACGATCACCCGCCCTATCGGCCCTATCGCGTCGGGTCCGCCGCGCACGTGAGCTGCTTCGGCCGCGATCCCGTCACGGCGATGCAGGTGTGGAGCGGCGAGCACGGCTATCCCGGCGACGGTGCGTACCTCGACTTCCACAAGAAGCGTTTTCCGGGCGGTCATCGCTACTGGGCCGTGACTCATCCGCTCGCCGATCTCGCTCACAAGGTGCCGTACGAGCCCGACGCCGCCGCGGCGCGCGCTCCCGAGCACGCACGTCACTTCGTCGAGCTGGTGCGCGGGGTGCTGCAGTCGGCGGCGAAGTTGCAGGCCGCTCCGCCGATCGTCACCGCCATGTACGACACCGAGCTCTTCGGGCACTGGTGGTTCGAAGGTCCGGAGTTCCTGGGCGCGGTGCTCGACCTCCTGCCCGAGATGGGCATCTCGCCGACCACCGCCGGTCGCTGGCTCGAGCAGCACCCGGCCGAGGAGATCGTGGCGCTCCCGGAAGGCTCGTGGGGCGACGGCGGACAGCACGCGGTGTGGCTCAATGAGAAGACCGAGTGGACCTGGCGGCTCGTCCACCAGGCCGAGTCGCGCTACCAGCGTCTCGCCCAGGAGGCCGCATCGCGGCCGTCCGATGGCCCGCTCGACCGCCTGATGAAGCAGGCCGGGCGCGAGCTGCTGCTGGTCGAGGCGTCGGACTGGCAGTTCCTGATCACGACGCTCGCCGCCCGCGACTACGCCGAGCTCCGGACTTTCGCGGCCACCGAGCTCGGCGCGTCGTCGGCCCGTGCACTCGCGAGCGACGCGCCGAGTGCTTCGGTTTCACGCGACGGCGCGATGCCGAGCTGGCTCTCGAGCGCGCTCCGGCAACGTTCGAGTTGGCGCAGGGCCGACGCGCGGTCGCCACGCTCGGCGTAGAGCCGCATCATCGCGCGGTGCACGCTTTCTCGGGTTTCATCGCGTGCGACGAGCCACGTGCCGACGGCGAGCGCGGGCTCGAGTTGACCGTTCGCCGAGAGGGCGGCGAGACACTCTTCCATTTTCGAGGCCACGAGATCGCCGAGGCGCGTGCGTTCTTCGGTCAACCAACGCTCGAAGGGATCCTCGAGCGCGGGGAAACCTCGCAAGAGCTCGCCCTGGTAGAGCTCGGCGATCGGTGTGCGCTCGAGGGCGGGGCCTGCAAGCGCACGCTCGACTTCGGCGGCGTCGACCGCGACCAGCGCAGGGTCGAGATGAATTCGGTCGCCCGTTGCGACGACGGTCGCTTCCCCGAGACAACGCCGGAGG
>DAIUEO010000016.1:0-3120 GCA_036845125.1 Candidatus Eiseniibacteriota bacterium
TCGAGTCGCGGCAGGTGGACATCCCGATGGTCGCGAACTGCTTCCACTACTTCGCAGGATGGGCGACCAAGATCGCCGGCGAAACGCTGCCGGTGAATCCCGCGTTCTTCACCTACACGCTGCGCGAGCCGCTGGGTGTGGTGGCGGCGATCATTCCGTGGAACTTCCCGATGATCATGCTGGGGTGGAAGGCGGCGCCCGCGCTCGCCGCGGGCAATACGGTGATCGTGAAGCCCGCCGAGCTGACGCCGCTCTCGGCGATCCGGATCGGCGAGCTCGCGATCGAGGCCGGCTTGCCGCCCGGCGTGCTGAACATCCTTCCGGGCAAGGGCTCGATCGTCGGCGAGGCGCTCGTGAAGCACCCCGGCGTCGACAAGGTCAGCTTCACCGGCTCGACCGAGGTCGGAAAGCACCTGATGCGCACCGCGGCCGACACGCTGAAGAAGCTGACGCTCGAGCTGGGCGGGAAGTCGCCCAACATCGTTTTCGCCGACGCCGACCTCGACGCCGCGATCAAAGGCGCCACCGCCGGCATCTTCTATGGCAAGGGCGAGGTGTGCGGGGCCGGATCGCGACTGCTGGTCGAGAACAGCGTGAAGGCCGAGTTCGTCGCGAAGCTCGCCGAGCGCTCGAAGAAGATCGTGCCGGCCGATCCGCTGGATCCCAAGACCCGGCTCGGCGCGCTCGTCAGCGAGGGCCAGATGAAGAAGGTGCTCGGCTACGTCGAGACCGGCGTCCAGGAGGGCGCGAAGCTCATCGCCGGTGGCCAGCGCCAGCCGGTGAACGGCAAGGGCTGGTTCGTGCAGGCGACGGTGCTCGACCAGGTCGACAACCGCATGCGGGTCGCGCAGGAGGAGATCTTCGGCCCGGTGCTCGCGGTCGTCGGCTTCGACGACGTCGACGACGCCGTGCGCAAGGCCAACGACATCCCCTACGGTCTCGCCTCCGGCATCTGGACGCGCGACGTGAAGAAGGCGCACACGGTGGCGCGCCGGCTCCAGGCCGGCACCGTGTGGATCAACATGTACAACTTCTATGACGCCGGCATGCCGTTCGGAGGAACCAAGGCTTCGGGTTTCGGCCGCGACCTCGGTCCGGAATGTCTCCACGACTACACCCAGGTGAAGAGCGTCTGGGTGAGCGTCGAGTAGCGCACCGCCCCCGCTCCAGGAGAACCGCCGTGAGACTTCTGAACGTCATCAGCCACACGCAGGACATGGAGCGTAACCGCAGCTTCTATCGCGATCGCCTGGGGCTCGGACTCGAGAGCGACGGGCCGTTCTTCTCGGCGTATGAGACCGGCGCCGCCCATCTCGCGCACGTCGCCGTGCCTGCGGGAACGCCGCCCGGGCTCGAGCTGTGCTTCGTCGTGGACGACATCGGCGCCGACGTGTCCGTGCTGCGCGCCCGCGGCGTCACGTTCGTCAACGAGATCCGGGAGCTCGAGTTCGGGCGCCTGATCCACGCGCGCGACCCGGAGGGCAATCTGGTCAGCCTGCTCGAGCCCAAGGTTCGCCCCGACGCGGAGCGGAGCCGCGCGGGTTCGACCTCGGTCGCGACCCTGGCGCCAGCGCTCACCACCGTGGTTCTCCACTGCTCGGACCTCGGGCGCTCGACCCAGTTCTACCGTGACCAGATGGGCTTTCCGGTGGGCGCCGACACCACGCGCGGCGTCGAGCTCGATCTCGGTGAGACCGTGCTCCTGCTGATGCCGCGCGCCCATCGCCCCGACACGCCGCGCCACGCGGAGCAGAAGATCGCGTGCGTGCTCGACGTCGAGGATCTCGAGGAATGGCTCGGCGATGCGGAGGACCGCGGGCTCGACGTGCGGAACGCGCCCCAGGAGACCGAGTTCGGGACGTTCGTCGAGATCGCCGACCCCGAGGGGCACTACATCGTCGTTCGCGAGCGGCCGGCCGTGCTCCCGGCGCCGGGAGCGGTGGCCGAGCAGTTCGAGGACGACGCCGTGCCGGTGCGTAGCGCGATCCGGAAATCCGTGAAGAAGCGCTCCAAGGCGGTGAGCCGCGTGGTGTCGCGCCCCGAATACCACGCGCGCCGCCAGCAGACCCGGTCGCGCACGGTCGCGCGCAAGAAGGCGACGGCGAAGCGCACCGCGTCCAAGCGCGGATCCGGCCCGGCGGGCAGCCGCGCCGAGCCGCACACGCTTTCGGATGCCGCGCGGGCGCGGACCAAGCCCGCGATCGGCCGCGCGAAGAAGGCTGTCGCACGGAACATGGGGAGCAAGAAGCGAGCGGTCGCGCGGAAGAGCCGCAGCGTGCCCATCAAGGACAAGGCGGCGCGCCGCACGACGAAGCGAACGGGGACCCGCGGTCGACGCTGACGCATGAGGGGCCGGCAGAAGCGGACCCCGAACCCGCCCGGCGTTCCCGGGCCCGCGGCCCCCGCGGTTCCACCGCTCCCGCTCACTCACCCCGCCACGATCCTGGTCTTGGCTGTCGCGATGGCCGGCATCGTGGCGTCGGTGAGCTTCCAGATCATCGACACCGATTTCTGGCAGCACCTCCTGGTCGGCAAGGCGATCTGGCAGATGGGGCGCGTCCCGCAGGAACACCTGTGGACCTATCCCTATTACGGGATGCACGAGGTGCTGTGGTCGTGGGCATTCCGCGCGGTGATCTGGCCGATCTACGAAGCCGGCGGCATCCCGGCGCTCTTCGGCTGGCGCTGGCTCACCACGCTCGCGGTATTCGGCCTCTCGTGGGCGACCGCGCGCAAGATGGGGGCGCGCGGGCTCACGCCGCTCGTGGTGATCGTGTGGTGCTCGCTCGTCTACCGCCACCGCTCGCAGGTCCGGCCCGAGACGCTGGCCGCGGTGCTGTGCGCGCTCGGCATCTTCATCCTCGAGCTCAGACGCCCGCGCCCCCATGGCGGGAACGGGCCCGATCTCACGTGGCTGTTCGTGCCGGTCGCGTGGATCTACATCAACGTGCACATCTCCTATTTCCTGCTGTTCCTTCTGATCGCGTTCCACGCCGCGGACGAGCTGCCGGATCTGGGCTGGGATCCGCGCGCACAGGGGAGGCTCAGGAAGCTCGGGCTCGTCGCTGCCGCCGCCCTCGCGGCCTCGTTCCTGAACCCCTTCGGCTGGCGTGCCGTGTG
>DAIUEO010000016.1:3130-24057 GCA_036845125.1 Candidatus Eiseniibacteriota bacterium
CGCGTACATGTCCCCGGAGCAGTGCCGCGGTGAAGCCATCGACCCGCGCAGCGATCTCTACGCGTGCGGCGTCCTCCTGTTCCACCTCGTCACCGGGCGCCTCCCATTCAAGGGCGACGCGCCGTTCGACTACGCGCTGAACATGAGCCACGAGCCGATGTTCCGCGGGATCGGCGAGCTGCAGCCGCTCGGCTGGCTCAACAACCAGCGGAACGGCGTGTTCCTGATGCTCGCGCTGTGGCCCGTCCTCCTGGTCTGGCGGGCGCGGCGTCACGGGCTCGATCGCGTCGAGCTGATGATGTGTGCGTTCTTCTCCGCCTACATGATCAGCTCGCAGCGCTTCTTCGGGAGCTACGCGCTGGCGGCCGCGCCCTACCTCGCGCGCGATCTCGATGAATGGGTGCGGACGCGGCGCTGGCCGGGCTGGACCGAGCCGGCGTGGAACCGTGCCGCGCTGGCGGCGCTCGCGTGCGTCGCAGTGGGCGCCGCGGAATGGACGCGCTGGGACCGGCCACTCACGATCTCGGTGGACATGAAGCGTTTCCCGGTCCAGGCCCACGACTTCATGGAGCAGCACGGGGTGCGCGGCCACGGCTTCAGCCAGACGCTGGTGGCCGGCTACACGCTGTGGCGCTTCTGGCCCGACACCACGCGGCTGCCGTTCATGGACATCCATCAGACCGGCACCGAGCGCGACCGCACGCTCTACACCGTGGCGTTCAGCCGTCCGGACGGCTTCCATCAGCTCGACGCGCTCCACCATTTCGACTACGTGGTGCTCGATCCCTACCTCGCGTACATCCTGATCGACGCCGTGGAGTCGGACAGCGCATGGTCCACGGTGTTCGTGGACGATTCGGGCGTCCTCATGGTGCGGCGCGCGTCGTTCCCGGCGCTCGCGGACACCTTCGGCTACCGGCTGATCGGAGCGGGGAAGGCGCGCATGGTGGCGCTCGATCATGCGTGGCAATCCGATTCACTCCTGCGCCGGCGCTCGCGCCGGGAGCTGGAGCGCATGGCGCGCTCGTCCCCGCTCAATGCGACGGCCCACAGCGCGCTCGCCCAGCTCGCGATCAAGGAGCGGCGCTTCAGCGATGCGCGCGTGCACCTGGAGCATGCGCTGACGGTCGATCCGCGCACGCCGCTCGCCCACTTCCGGCTCGCGCAGCTCGCGATTGCCGAGGGGAAACCGCTCGCTGCGATCGACCATTTCGAGACCGAGCGCCGGATCGGCGGCGAGGTTCCGGGTCTCGAGCTGGGACTTGGGCTAGCGTGGCAGCTCGCCGGCGACGCGATCACCGCGCGGGGCCACTTCGAGCGCGAGATCCGACATCACCCTGAGAGCCCCGAAGCACGCGCCGCCGAGGCGGCGATGTCGCGCACCGTCCCATGACCGAGGAGGTTCGATGGCGATCCTGCTGATCCTCAAGATCTCGGTGGCTGCGCTCATCTTCGCGATCGGGGTGGGAGCCACGCACGAGGATCTCCTCTACCTGTGGCGGCGGCCGGCTCAACTCATGCGTGCGCTGCTCGCGATGTACGTGGTCGTGCCGCTCGGGGCGCTCCTGATGGTGAGCCTGCTGCCGCTCACTCTGCCCGTCGAGACGGCGATCGTGGTGCTGGCCATCTCGGCCGGCGCACCGCTGCTCCCGCGCAAGGTGATGAAGCTCGGTCGCGCCCACTACGTCCTGAGCCTGGTCGTGACCACCTCGCTGCTGGCGATCATCGTGGTGCCTGCCTGGCTGATGGTGATCGGCCCGTGGCTCGGAATCGAGAAGGTGGTGGAGCCGCGCGTGGTGGCGCTGTCGATCGGGAAGGGATTCCTCCTGCCGCTGATCGCCGGCATGCTGGTGCGCCCGCTGCTGCGGGGTGCGGCGGATCGGGTTTCCGAGGTGATGCTGGCCGTAGCCGGAATCGCACTGGCGCTGGCCACGGTGGTGCGGCTGTGGCTGAACCCGCAGCTCGTCCTCCAGATGGGCTGGGTCGCGCTGCTGGCCCTGACGGGATTGAGCCTGCTGTCGCTGGCGGTGGGATACCTGCTCGGCGGCCCGGATCCTCTCGACCGCACGGCGCTCGCCGTGTCGTGCACCACGCGCAACGTCGGCGTCGCGATCCTGGCGTCCTCGGTAACGCCCGGACCCCAGACCGTGACGATGGTGCTGACGTACCTGGTCGCCGCCTCGGTGGTGTCGCTGCTCTATCTGAGGTTGCGCCGTCCGGCGCCGGGCTAGGGAGCGCGGTTCAGCACGAACGCGAGATCCGAGCCCTGGTAGCGCACGATCCCGACGATCGCCCCCGACGCCAGGTGGCCGCGGAACTCCCACACCGATCCCGGTCCGGACAGCGTGAAGACCACCTGGCGCCCGGAGACGTCGACGCTGTCTGCCGCGAGGTCCCGCGCGCCGAGACTGCTCGCCGTGATGCGGGCGGTCCAGACGCGTTCCGTGCGCGTCAACGTGACCGACATCGGGATGCGCTGATAGCCCTGCGACACGACACCGTTCCACGTCCCCGACGGGTCTGGCCCGTCACGGGCCAGCACGAGCGTCGTGTCCAGCACCGGGTCGCGGCGTGCCTGCCACTGGGCGAACCGCGGCTCGACTGCGACGTGGGGCTCGATGCCGTCCCGCGTATCGCGTGGGTCGCTCATCTGCCAGTAGAGCGTGGAAGCACGCACCGTCAGTCCGGATCCGGGGAGCCGGACGCGGCGTGAGTCGCCGTAACCGTTGGGCCGCGCCCCCGATTCCTCGCCCACGATGATCGCCGGGCTCAGCTTCTCGAGGTCCGTGAGTAGCATCATCGCGGCCGAGAATGTGCCGCGATCGGCCAGCACGAACAGGGTCCCGGGCTTCCGCAGCGTGGGCGAGGAGAGGATCCCGCGCATCAGTGGACGGTTGAGGAACCCGTTTCCGCCCACGTTGCCGCGGAGATCGAGAACCAGTCGGTCGGCGCCGTCCTGGCCCAGCGCTTCGAACAGCCGGTCCGAGAATTCGGCCACCGTCTGGTCGCTGTCGTCGACCACCTCGCGGTACCGCGCGTAGAGCACGGAGGTTCCGGCGACCCTCTGAAACCAGTGCCGGCGCTCTGGCTGGCGATCCACCAGCGGCAGGTCGCCCGCGTCGCGCGCCTCCAGCCACTCGGTGGCAGCGCCAGGAGCGACCGCCGTCAGCTCGGCTTCGCGCTTCCTGCCATCCGCCCCCACGACGACCAGGCGCACGCGGCCGGCGTCCTCGATCACGCCACGCGCACGGAGGATCTCCGGCACCACGAGATGAATGGGCAGGAGATTCCGGACCTGCTGCTGGTTGTCGCGCTGGACGGTGGGCTCCATCGCCGCGATCGCCTGCTCGAGGCTGCGCGTTCCGATACCAACCACTCGTCCTCCCAAGAGCTCCCGGTGGGCACGGTCGGTGCGAACCACGAACAGGCCGTCGGAGAAGAATCGCAGGCGGACCGGGAGATGATGGAATACCAGGCCCGGCACGAGTGGGGGAGCAGTCGTCGTGTGGCCGGTGAAGAACCCGGCCGTAGTATCGAAGGGAAGGGTGAGCCGCGTGTGGCCGTCACCCACCCGCGCGATGATCCGGGCCAGCTCGACCGTGATGTCCGCATGGTCGAGCTCCGCCACGCGTCCGCTCAGCCGCTCGATCTCGGCCCGGAAGGAATCGCGCGGCAGGGTGTGAAAGAGGTTGGAGTGGACCTTGGGCAGGGTGTCGGCCAGGAAAGTCAGATCGGCCCGCCATTTCCCGGCCCACTCCGGCGAAACGGCGAGGGCGCCCGGCGAAATGGCCATGCACAGGACGGCGGAGGCCACGAATGGCAGGGAGAGGGGCATGATGGTCTTAACGCGGGGACCCGTCCGAATGTTTCAACCGGTCACGAGCGTCCGCGGCTGAAACGTTCCTCGAGCTCCTCGAGGGTGCGCGGCCAGTCCTCGTGCAGCAGGCGCGACAGCGCGCGGTCCGCGAGCAGCTTCCCGCCGGTCTGGCAGGTCGGGCAGTAGTTGGTCTCGTTCTCGGCGTGGACGATGCGCTGCACCTTCGTCCCGCACACCGGGCAGGGCTGGCGGTGTTTGCCGTGCACCGCCATTTCCGGACGGAAGGCGGTGACGTGTTCCGGGAACTTGTCGCCGGTCTCGTTCCGCAGCCGCTCGGTCCACTCCTCGAGCACGGTCCGGGCGGCTGCGTGGAGCTGCGCCCACTCTTCGTCCTTCAACTGCGACGAGCGGCGCATCGGCGAGAGACGCGCGCGGTGGAGGATCTCGTCCGAGTACGCGTTGCCGATCCCGGCGAGGAATCGCGGGTCGGTCAGCGCGCGCTTGAGCGTGTGGTCCTCGCGGGTGAGGGCCGCGCGGAACTCAGGCAGAGTTGCGGAGAGTGGCTCGATGCCCCCGGCATCCAGCCCGTGCAGGCCCGGCTCGCCGCGCACCACGTGCAGCGAGGCCCGATGCTTCGTGCCCGCCTCGGTCAGCGAGAGTGTTCCGGTCGAGAACTCGAAGCGCGCGAGTCCGCGCACCGCGGTACCCTTCGCGCCGGCATCCTTCCAGCGCATCCGGCCCGCGATCATCAGGTGGATCACGAGGAAGAGCCCGCCTTCGAGCTCGATCGCGATGCGTTTTCCCACGCGCCGCACGCCGCGCACCTTGCGCCCCGCGGCCTCGCTGACCGGCGGGTCCACCGTGCGCAGCAGGTTCGGGCTCGCGATCTCGACGCGCTTGAGCTCGGCGCCGCGGAGCCGGCGCTCGAGGTGCTCGACGTAGACGGTGACGTCCGGAAGCTCGGGCATGCGGGCGAGGCTATACCCGACCCGCAGCGGTTGTCAGCGGATCGCGACTCCGAAGCGCAGCACGGTGCCGCCCCACGTCGCGCCGTCCGGTGAAACGGCGCCGCCGGATCCCGGCTCACCACCCGGCGCTCCGCCGCCCGCGGCGGGGGAGGCCGCGTCGCGACGCAGCACGAGCGGCGCCCACTGGATCGCCTCGAGACGCCACGCGAGCCCGAGCAGCTCGGTGCGCGCCGCCACGCGCAATCCGGCGAGCCACGCCGAGCGCACGTCGAGCTCGCCGTGACGCACGTTTTCGCGCCCCAGGCCCATCACCGGCGCGAGCCACGATTCGTAGGAGACGTCGGGGCGGATCCACCACGCCGCGAGGCCGGCTTCGAGGCCCGTGCGCGGGCGCGCGTCCAGCGCGAGACCGGCGTGCGTGAGGGAGGCGCTGGACCGCACCACCTGCCGCGAGCCCGCCATCGCCGCGAGCCCGTCGAACGCCCACAGGCGAAGCGTGCCGTCGGGTGCTCCGCTCCAGCGTCCGGACCACAGCCGCACACCGACCGGCGAGTGCCGCGACGAGAGGCCGAGCGCGACACGCGAGCTCGAGAGCGGCGTGGTGACGCGCGCGTAAGGAACGCCGCCCTGCAGGAGCTCGAAGCGCTCGTGGCCGGCGCCGTGCTCGAACTCCAGTGTCCAGTCGACGCCGCCGGCCGGCAGGAATGCCGCCATACGCTGCTCGCGCCACGCGAGCGGGTGCGCGAAGGTGGCGGAGGGGTCCGCCCCGCGATCGAGGGATTCGAGTGCGAGGTTCCAGCGGGCGCGCCCGCGGCTGCCCTCGAGGCGCCAGCCGAGACGGCGGTCCGCCCACGATCCCTGGCCTTCGCCGACCGCGTCGCCATACATCACCCGGATGCCGCCGCGATGCGACTCGCTCGCCGCGCGCCATTCGGTGCGCCAGCCGGGCGCGAGCTTCCATTCGAACGCCGCGGCGCCATCCGCGACACCGGAGGTGCCGATTCCCGCCGCGACGCCCAGATGATGCCGGCTGCCGGAGTGTGCGATCCCGGCCGTGATTCGGTGCTCGCCGGGGATCTCCGTGCGGGCGATCAGCGGACCGTTACTGCCGTCCATGTCGAGCCGTTCGCCTTCCACCTCGGCCGCCGCGCTCCACGAACCGCGACGACCGCCCACGTGAAGCATCTCGCGTCCCAGCTCGAGACGTTCGCCGCCCGGGCCGCGATAGAGCGGAGCCCATTCGACGTCGAGCGCCCCGCCATGAGGGCGAGCCAGCGCCGCGAACGGATCGTCCAGCAGGCGCGGCGGCGGGGGCGAGTACCAGGCGATGGCATCGAGCAGCGGCGCTACGGGATCCGCCATGCCGGTGCCGGCAGTGGCAGCGATCACGACGAACGCGATTGCCGCCGCGCGCCCGCCACGAAGCAGGTTCACGATCCCACCCGGAGTAGGGCGGGCGGACTCGCGTCCGCCCGCCAGGTGATTACCAGCGAATCCGCGCCGCGATCGGCGTCGGCGGACCCAGGAGCTGCTGCCACTTCGTATTGGTCATGTTCGGGAAGATCAGGTTCATGGTCGGATCCGGGAGGGTGATCGGATCGTCCACCACCGGCTCACCGTTCACGAACGTATGGTTCGGCAGTTTCGTCTTGAGATCGGTGATGACGTTGGTGAAGAACTTGCTGAGATCGATGTCGATCTGGGAGTCCCCGCCCTGGTAGTCCGTCACCGGGACCGAGATCGACCCGTTGAGCGACGCCGTCAGGTCGTCCACGCCCTGCATGGTCTCGGCGAAGTCGGGTCCGTTGAGCGCCTCGGCCGGGATCGCGTCGTCGGCCTGGTCGTCGGTTTCCGCGGCGATGCTGGCCGCCGCCGCGTCGAGCCGGCTGTTCACCAACAGCAGGTTGGAACGCGCGCTCGCGAGCTGAAGCGCGCCATCCGTGTGCAGCGTTCCGAAGTCGGTGCCGGAGGTGAGCAGCGACTCGGCGTTCGCGGGTTCCGCCTCGGCGCCGTCGAAGTCGTACGCGACCACCATGCCGAGCCAGCCCTGCAGCCCCTTCAGCGCCGCGTCGAGCATCAGGATGTCACCATGGTCGATCTCGATCGGATCGGGCTCGCCGGTCATCGCCGGCGTGAGGACGATGTTCAGATCTGGGAAGGCTTCGAGCTGATTGATGCGCGCCTCCGCGAACAGGAGTCGCGGCATCAGCTTGAGCTTGATCGCCTGCTGGATGTCGGAGATCAGGATCGGATCCTCGGCCGTCATGCGGAACATGCCCATCACGGCGCGGCCGCCGGCCTCGGGATCGAGCCGCAGTCCGTTCATCGCGGCGAGCAACACGGCGCGCCCGTCACGCGGCTTCGCCGAGGTCGCGATCGGAGCGCGCATCGCGCGCGGCGCGCGGCCCTGCACGAAGTCGATGATGCCGGCGACCTCGGGATCGAGCTGCAGGACGTAGACCTCGGTGACGGCGGCGCCGAAATTGGCCTCCCGGTTGTTGGGGTCGAGCGCGAGCGCGGCGCGGTAGTGCGCGTTGGCGGCGGCGTAGTCGCCGGCGGCGAGCGCCTGGTTGCCGGCTGCCACCTCGGCGACGGCACCGCCGGGATTCGGGGCGGCGGGGTTGTCGCCGTCGGAGCCGCAGCCGGGGAGCGAGGTCATGGCGGCGAGGGCGACCAGCGAAAGGGCGAGACAGAGTCGTGCGAAACTCGACTTCATGAAACCACCTCCATGGGGAAAAGCGGCGAGCGCGGGGGCGCGAAGGGCTCGAGCCGGCGGCACCGTCGCAGGGTATCACCGAGTCTTGCGATCGGGGCCTGCTTTGTTGAGGGCGTGATGCCGGGAGGGTGGTAGGATTCCGCCGCGGCGCGAGCTGCCGCACCTCCAGTTTGTCTCCCGAACATCACCCTCGCGGAGGAACCAGCCATGCTCACGCCGGCACCGCCCCCCGGGCGCCGCGCTCACGTTGGCGGCTTCATGCTTGCGATGCTGCTCTCCTGCAATGCACTTCCCGCGCCGGTTCGCGCGGCCGCCGTTCCGATCTGGACCGACGAATTCGTGCCCGCCCCCGGCGATATCAACTTCGGGAACGGGTCGCTGCGGGTCTCGACGACCGATCAACCCCACATCGCCTTCTACAAGGACTCCTCGGGAACCCGGACGCTGGTCTATGCCTACCGCGTCGCCCAGGGCCAGTGGCACGTCGAGTACGTGCTCACCACGTCCGATCTCGCGGGCTCGAATCCGCCTCATCCCGGACCGTGGCTCGGTCTCGACGAAGACCTCGACACGCCGACCATCGTCTACTCGAGGCAAACCGGCAGCGGAAACTGGGGGGTCTGGCGTGCTGTGAAGTCGGGAACGTCGTGGGCCCATCAGCTGCTCGACGTCATCTATCCGCCCATCCAGTTCGACGCGACCACCGCCCTTTCCGTGACGCACTGGTTCTCGCTCCACCAGGGGACGGTGTCCGACACCCTGCATCATTCGAGTCTGGGCGTGTCACCGCACCAGTGCAGCGTGCTGATCTCGCCGGGCAGCAACGTGCTCGACCCGCGCTGGATGGCGGGCGCCACAACCGAGGCCGGCGCGCCCATGGCATTCGCCCTGAGCGACAACGATCCTTTCTTCGGTACCAGCTCGGTCCGCATGTACTCCCATCCCAACGGCGGCCTCACGTTGGAGGCGGCGTTTCGCAGCTCGCCCGCAACCCCGCCTTACCTCACCACACCGATCTCGGCATCGCAGAACCCATTCAACGGAACGTCGATCTCGGGCGGACCCACCGCCGTGCTGGAGGGCGGCGGCGGCTCCTGGACGTGGAACGCCGACAACGACCATCCCGTGCTCGCGCGCGGCCCCTTCGGCGAGACGCAGGATCTGTCGTACGTGGACTTCTCGCCGGTCATCTATTCGTACGTCTTCGCGGGCTCCGACTACAGCACCGTGCTCACCGCGGCCGACTTCTTCCAGACCTGGGCTTTCAGCATCGAGGGGCCGGTCTCAGGTGCCGTCGGCGTCCCGTCGTTCTCGGCGAACGGGCGGCTGAGCACGCTGCTCACCGCGGTCGAGGACTTCCCGTCGTCGCGCAGGATCCGGTTCCGCGGCTATGGAGCCGGTGTCGCCGACGTGGGGGGCACGCCCGCGAGTCCGGTCGCGGTCGCGCTGCGCGCCTGGCCGCAGCCCGCGCGCGCGGGCGGCGATCTGTGGTTCGCCGGCTTCCGTGAGGATGGGCGGGCCGAGGTGGAGCTCTACGACGTGAGCGGCCGCCGGATCGCCGTGCTGCCGGGCACGGTGCAGGGCGGGCGGATGCACGCGCAGACGCCGCGCCTGGGGGCCGGCGTCTACTTCGCACGCAGTGGAACGCTGAAAGGGAGCCGCGTGGTGATCGCGGAGTAGCCGCCGGACGGGCGGGATCGTGTAGGTTCCTCGCCCGTGAGCAATCTCATTCTTTTCGAAGTCCGCGACCACGTCGCCACCATCACCCTCGACCGGCCGGCGAAGCTCAACTCGTTCGCCGACGACATGCGCGAGCAGCTGATCACCGCACTCGATCAGGTCGCGCGCGACCCCGACGCGAGGGTGCTGGTGGTCACCGGCGCCGGCCGCGCGTTCTCGGCGGGCGGCGATGTGCAGCACATGGTGGCGCTGAAGGAACGCAACGCCGGATTCGACGAGATGCTGCCGCTGCTCGAAGCCGGCCGCCGCATCGTCACCCGGCTCCACGAGCTGCCGATCCCGACCATTGCGGCGGTGAACGGCGTCGCCGCCGGCGCCGGCGCCAATCTCGCGCTGGCGTGCGATCTCCGCCTGGCCTCCGACCAGGCGAGCTTCGGCGAGACGTTCGTCAGGATCGGGCTCCATCCGGACTGGGGCGGCACGTATTTCCTGCCGCGCCTCGTGGGCGCCGCACGCGCGCTCGAGCTGTGCTGGCTGGGCGACGTGATCGACGCCGCCGAGGCGCTGCGCATCGGACTCGTGAACCGCGTGATCCCGGCGGCCGAGTTCGCGCGCGAGGTGAGCGCGTACGCCGCGCGCCTCGCGGCCGCACCCGCGACCAGCGTGCGCGAGATCAAGCGCACGATCCGGGCCTCGGAGCAGCGCACGCTCGCCGCGTGCCTGGATGGCGAGACCGCGGCTCAGGAGTTGTGCTGGGCGTCGCCGGACATCGCCGAGGGACTCCGGGCCTTCGTCGAAAAGCGCACGGCCCGTTTCGGAGCCGGATCCGCCCCGTCCGGGGCCTTGGGCCACCGCTTCGAGTGATGGGGCGGCGGCGCTCCGCCGCCCGATTGCCGCGCCCGGCGCTCCCTCCGCAGAGGAGTATTGACCCGGCGCGCCTTCTCCCGGACCATCCGCACGTTTTCACCCTGCCCCCTGGAATCCTTCGCGGAGGACGACCATGTCCGAATACGTCGTGGACGGGCGGCTCACGCGGCGCCAGTTCATCAAAGCCGGCGCCGCCCTCGGCGCCGGCGCGATGGCGGGATCGCTGATGTGGGACTCGCTATGGGACCGCCGTGCGATCGCCGGCGCTGCAGACGAAATGCCCAAGATCACCGATTTCATCACCCGTGAGCAGGCGAGCGAGCTGCTGAAGCTGGCGCTGACGCGCGGCGGCGACTTCGCCGAGGTCTACGCCGAGTACACGATGCAGACCTCGCTCGGCATCGACCAGGGCAAGCTCGCGACGGTCGAATACGGCGTGCTCTCGGGAGTCGGCATCCGCGTGCTGGCCGGCGACCAGGTCGGCTACGCCTACGCCGACGACTACGACATGGCGAACCTGCGCCACGCGGCGCAGGTGGCGGCGGCGATCGCCACCTCCGGCAAGGGCGGGACGCCGAAGGCGTTCGGAGTGAGCGCGGCGAAGCCGCCGTTCACGCTCGTCTCACCGGCGCCGCTCGCGCTCTCCGAGGAGAAGAAGATCGCGCTGATCCGCAGCGCCGACGCCGCCGCGCGCGGCGTCGACCCGCGCATCACGCAGGTGACCGCCACCTGGGCCGATGCCGCGAAGCGCATCCTGGTGGCGAACAGCGACGGCGTGTTCGAGACCGATGACCAGTTCCTGTCGCGGCTCACCGTGCAGTCGCTCGCGACCGACACCGGCAAGCGCAACAACGGCGTGGGCAGCATGGGCGGCAACGTCGACGACTCGTACTACACGACGGCGGCGGTCGAGGAGTGCTCACGCGGTGCTTCGAAGACCGCGGTGACGCTGCTCTCGGCGGTCGATCCCAAGGCGGGCACCTATCCGGTGGTGATCGGTCCGGGCTGGGGTGGGGTGCTGGTGCACGAGTGCTTCGGCCACAGCCTCGAGGGCGACGGCATCCGGCGCAAGACCTCGATCCGCGCCTCGCAGCTCGGCCAGCAGGTGGCGGCCAAGGGCGTGGACATCTTCGACGACGGCACCGTTCCGAACGGGCGCGGCTCGTTCAAGGTGGACGACGAAGGCACGTCGTCGCGGAAGAACCAGGTGGTGAAGGACGGCGTGCTGGTCGGCTACCTGTGGGACCGGCTGAATCTGAAGTACGCCGACGCCGCGCTCACGAAGGGCGCGTCGCTCACCGGCAACGCCCGGCGCCAGAGCTACCGCGACTTCCCGATCCCGCGCATGACCAACACGTTCCTCGCGAACGGCACGCGCGATCCGAAGGAGATCATCGGCGAGGTCCAGGACGGTATCTACTGCGCCGACATGCAGGGCGGCTCGGTGAACCCGGCGGACGGCACGTTCAGCTTCGCGTGCACGCTGTCCTACAAGATCGAGAAGGGCCAGCTCACCTCTCCGATCAAGAACGTCACGCTGTCCGGCAACGGCGCCGACGCCATGAAGCAGATCGACGCCCTCGGCAACGATCTCACCATGGAGCGCGGCCGCGGGAGCTGCGGCAAGGCCGGCCAGTTCAAGCCGGTCGGCGTGGGTCAACCGACGGTCCGCTTCACGGGCTTCACCGTGGGCGGATCGAAGACGTCCTGAGAGGAGGAACGACATGGCCACGAAATCGAAGGACGTCGCGAAGCAGACGCTCGGGCTCGCCACCCAGGCGGGCGCCGCGGAGGCGGAGGCGTTCCTCCAGACCAACCGCGAGATGAACATCAACGTGCGGGACGGGCGGGTGGAGTCGGTGAAGGAAGCCGACAGCCGCGGACTCGGGCTGCGCGTGATGGTGGATGGCCGCATGGCGCTGGTCTACACCTCGGACTTCCGTCCCTCGGCGCTCGAGAGTCTCGCGCAGCGCGCGGTCGCGCTCGCGAAGAACTCCGAGCCCGATCCCGCGAACGCGTTCGCGTCGCCGAGCGCCGCCCCGCCGCCCCCGCTCGATCTCTACGATCCGGCGGTGGCCAAGCTCACGCCCGACGCGCTGATCGCGCGGGCGATCGAGGCCGAGAAGGTGGCGCGTGCCGCGGACAAGAAGGTCACGGCGACCCAGTTCGCCGGGGCCGGCCGGTCCGACGGTGAAACCTGGATCGTGAACACGAAAGGCGTCGAGTGGGGCTTCCCGGAGACCGCGGTGTTCAACTTCGTCGGGGTGCTGGCCGCCGACGAGGGCGGCAAGCAGCGCGGCGGCAACGAGGGCAGCTCGCAGCGCTACCTCGCAGACCTCACGAGCACCGAGGAGATCGGCAAGGAGGCGGCGAAGCGGGCCGCCCGCATGGTGGGGGCCAAGAAGGCGCCCACGCAGAAGCTGCCCGTCGTGATGCACCGCGACGTCGTGGGCGGCTGGCTCAACAACATGTTCAACGCGTTCTCGGGCGAGCAGGTGTTCAAGAAGGCCTCGTATTTGAGTGACAAGCTAGGCCAATCGGTGGCGTCGTCGCTCATCACGATCGTCGACGATCCGTTCCGGAAACGCGCGCTCGGTGGCGCTCCCTGCGACGACGAAGGCGTGCCCGCACAGAAGATCGTGCTGCTCGACAAGGGCGTGGTGAAGACGTTCGTCTACAACATGAAATGGGCGACCAAGGCGGGTGCGAAGAGCACCGGCCACGCCGCGCGCGGCTACAACTCGATGCCGGGGATCGGATCCCACAGCGTCTACATCGAGAACGGCACGACCCCGGTGGACGACCTCATCAAGGGGCTCGATGCCGGCTTCTATCTCACCACGACCGGCGCCTTCGGCTACGACCCCGCGACCGGCGGATGGTCGTACCAGGCCTCGGGACTGATGATCGAGAAGGGAGCGCTCTCGTATCCCGTCACCGACATCTCACTGGCCTCCGACACACTCACCATGCTCAAGAACGTGCAGAAGGTCGGCAACGATCTCGTGTTCGACGGCGGCACCAACGCCCCGTCACTCCTGATCTCAGAGATGGCACTCTCGGGGACGTAGCATCAGGGAGAAACGAACCGGAGCCGGCGTTCCGTCGCGGACGCCGGCTCCTTCGTATTGCCCGCTACGGCGTGGGGATCGTGATCGTCACTTCGGCCTGGTATTCGTTGCCCACGCCGACGCGGTAGGAATACGACTGGCCGATCTGGACCGAGGGATCCTCGACGACCAGTAGGCCGGCGACCGCCTTCAGGCGCAGCAGCGGCTTCCAGGGATTCGACTGGTAGCGGCGCTCGATCTTGAACACGCGGCCGTCGTCGCCCTGCACCCGCCATGTGATGCGGGCGAGGGTCGGTGCCAGGTCGGTGTCCTCGAGGGTCACGGTGGGAGGCGTGTTCGTGAACGGCTTCGTGACCCCGCTCTCGTCCTTCGAGCAGGCCGTGATCGCGAGGAGCGTCAGGATCGACAGCAGGCGGAGCATGGCGGGCCGGGGGCGATTGTAGCCGGGCGCTTCAGGCGGATTGTCACGCGGCCAAGCGATTGGCGGGCAGGAGCCTGGGTGGCGGGCGCCCTGCTTCGAGGGTGAAAAGACCCGCAGCGGCGGCCGATAACGCCCCCATGCGACCCCCACTGCCCGCTCTGATCGCGGCGTGCCTGCTGCTGCCGGTGCCGGCGCTCGCCAACATCTACACGGTGACGAACAACAACGACAGCGGCGCTGGCTCGCTGCGCACGGCGATCACGAACGCCAACGGCTCGGCCGGCCTCGACACGGTCCGCTTCAACATCGGCGGCGGCGGGCTTTGGACGCTGGCAGTCGGCCCCGGCGGACTCCCCGACGTCACCGATCCACTGTTCCTCGACGGCTGGTCACAGCCCGGGTTCTCGGGCACCCCGCTCATCCAGCTCAACGGTGCAGGTGCGAGCGGCTCGACCGCGGGGATCAACCTGCGCACCAGCAATTGCACGGTGCGCGGGTTCATCATCCACAGCTTCCCCGACGAGGGCATCGAGATGGACGGCATCCTGGCCGCCGGCGACGCCGACAACAACGTGATCACCGGCAACTGGGTCGGCGTCGATGCGGCCGGCGTGTCGCGCCCCAATGCGGACAACGGAATCCTGGTGACGGAGAACGCCGACGGCAACCAGATCGGCGGCACCGGGCCCAACGACGGCAACATCATCGCGAGCAGCGGGGGCGACGGCCTGCTGATCCGCCTCAACAGCAACAACAACCTGGTCTACGGCAACTTCATCGGTGTGCTCGCCGACGGCGTGACCGCGCGTGGCAACACGCGGTTCGGCATCGAGCTGCTCACCGACAACGACAACAACTTCATCGGCGGAACCCTCGCCACCCAGACCAACGTCATCGCGCACAACACGCTCGACGGCGTCGCCCTGTCGGCCGACTGCAGCTCGGTCCTGATCCAGAACAACCGCATTTTCTCCAATACCGGCATCGGCATCGACCTCAACGACGACGGCGTCAGCGCCAACGACGCGGGCGACGCCGACGCCGGCGCGAACAACCGGCTCAACTTTCCGGTGATCTACCGGGCCACGATCCTGGGCGCGATCCTGACCGTGGCGGGCGAAGGGCGGCCGGGCGCGGTGGTCGAGTTCTTCCAGGCGGACGCCGCTGCCGGGAATGGTGAAGGGCAGACCTTCGTCGGCCGCGGCACGGTCAGCGGGGCGACCCCCGGAACGGTGGACGCGACGGCGCGTCAGTTCACGTTCACGTTCGCCCTCGGCACGGTGGTGGTGGGCACACCGCTCACGGGCACGGCGACCGACGGCACGAACAACACGTCGGAATTCGGCGCCAACGTCCCCGCGACGCGCTTCGCGGTCACGACCACGTCCGACGTTCTGGACGGAACGATCACCTCGCTCGCGGCACTCGTGACAAACCCCGGGGCGGACGGCGAGTGGTCCCTGCGCGAGGCGATCACCGCCTGCAACAACACCGCCGGGACCGATTCGATCCTGTTCCGCATCTCGGCCCCGCTCGTCGGCGGCGTGCACACCATCACCCCGACCAGCGTGCTGCCGACGGTGTCTACCGTCATTCACATCGACGGCACGACCGAGCCCGACTTCGCCGGCACCCCGGTGGTCGAGCTGAACGGCACCTCGGCGGGCGCCGCCGCGGACGGCCTGCGCCTCGACGCGGGCTCCGACGGCAGCACGGTGCGCGGCCTGATCATCAACCGTTTCAACCGCAGCGGCGTGCGCATCGACGCGCCCGGCTGCGGGATCTACGGCAACCGGATCGGCACCGATCAGACCGGCACCGTGAACCGCGCGAACGGCCTGGCGGGCGTGATGTTCAACGGAGGGAATGCTGTGAATACCAAGGTCGGCGGCGTGGCGGCCGGGGCCGGCAACATCATCGCCTTCAACGGAACAGGCGTCGTCGCGCGTCCGGCGGCGGGCATCGGAAACAGCGTTGTCGGCAACTCGATCCGGTCCAACACCGGGATCGGCATCGATCTCCGGGACAACGGGGTCACCCCGAACGACGCGGGCGACGTGGACGGAGGCCCCAACGAAATGTTGAACTTTCCGGTGTTCGTGAGCGCCGGCGTCACGACCGGGCAGATCCTCGCCGAGTTCGATCTCGACGCTCCGGCCGCCTGGTACCGCATCGACTTCTATCGCAATCCCGGGGGCGCGGACCCCACCGGTTTCGGCGAAGGGCAGACGCCGGCCGCATCCTTCGTAATCAATCATGCGGGTGGCACGGTGCGCTACCTGAGGTCGTTTGCCGGCGTGGTGGGCGAGGTGCTCACGGCCACCACGACGGTATGCACCGACGGAGCAGCGTGCGCCGTCTTCGGCAGCACCTCCGAATTCGACGGTGCGTTCACGACGGTCCTGGGTCCACTCGGCATCGTGAAGCGCGCCTTCCTGCCGGGCGGCACGCCGATCACCACCGGGACCGCCATTCCGCGTGGCACCGACGTGGAATTCGTGCTGTACGTGAACAACCCGGGCGCCCTGGCGAACGACGTGTCGATGAGCGACCTGCTGCTTCCGGGGTTCGCGTACATCGGCGGCTCGCTCCGCTACAGCGCCACGACCCCGAACTGTCCGCCCAGCGGATGCTCGCCCGCCGAGGAGGCGGCGATCTACTCGTCGATCGCCACCGGCACCGCCGGCACCGAGGGGGTGGATGGCGACGTCGTCAGCTTCGGCGCCTCGACCGTCCGCATCGGCAACCAGGATGTGCCGAATGCGCAGCTCAACGTGCCCGCCGGCCGCGTGTGGGCTCTACGGTTTCGCGTGCGCATGCAGTAGACGGCGACCGGTCGCCGTGATCGCATCGAACGTCTCGTCGATGTCGGCCGGCGTCGTGCGCTGCGAGCAGACCGACATGCGGATCGCGACCCGGCCGCGGATGCGGGTCGTCATCACCAGCGCGAGCCCGCTCTTCGTGATCTCGTCGGCGATCTGCTGGTTGAGAGAATCCAGCAGCGCGCGGCCCTCGGGCTCGTCACGCGTTCCGGCCAGATCCGTCGGCAGGTACTGGAAGCAGTAGAGGTACATCACGGGGTCGTGGAGCGCGCGACAGTCGGGATGCCGCACCACCTTCTCGTGCAGGTATCGGACCAGGCCGCTGCTGCGGGCGAACCCCTCGCGCAGCCCGCGCGCCCCGTAGAAGCGCAGCGTCATCCACAGCTTGAGCGCACGGAACCCGCGCGACATCTCGGGGCCGTACTCGAGGAAGTCGAGCATGTCGGGCGCGTCGTGGATCCCGCGCAGGTAGGGCGCAGTGATCGAGAACGCGCGGCGCTGCCGCTCGGCATCGCGCACCAGCACCACGCCGCAGTCGTAGGGGACGCCGAGCCATTTGTGGGGGTCGAACGAGAGCGAATCGGCGCGCTCGATGCCGCTGAAGAGCGCGCGGCTCTCCGGGACCCCGGCCGCGAGCAGCCCGCACGCACCGTCGCCGTGGAGCCATACGCCGTGCTTCGCACAGATGTCGGCGATGGCGTCGAGCGGGTCCACCGCCCCCACGTTCACCGAGCCGAGCTGAGCGACCACGCAGAACGGGAGGTCGCCCCGCGCGCGATCCTCGGTCAGCATCCGATCGAGGGCCGCGGGATCCATCGTGAAGTCGGGCCGGTCCGGCACGCGGCGCACCGCTTCGCGCCCGAGGTTCATGAGGTCCGCGACCCGCGTGATCGAGACGTGCCCCTCGTGCTCCGACATGTAGACCAGGAACCGGCCGCGGCGCGCCGGATCCTGAAGTCCGCCCGGGGTGGTGTCGTAGGGCGCGACGTGGCGGAGCGCGGTGAGCATCGCGGTGAAGTTCGCCATCGTGCCGCCGGTGACGACGATGCCGCCGGTGTCGGACGGATACCCGATGAACTCCGCGATCCAGCGCAGGCACTGCCGCTCGATCTCGGTGGCCGCCGGCCCGAGCCGCCAGCCTCCGGCATTGGTGTTGGTGCACGCGGCGAGGCCGTCGGCGAACATCCCGATCATCGCGCCGGATCCGTTGACGTACGGGAAGTGGCGCGGCGACCCGACCGCAGTAAGCAGCGGCTCCACGCGCGTGCGCCAGAGATTCAGGATGGTCTCGGCAGGCTCGCCCTCCTCGGGCAGGCTGCCAGTGAAACCGGCGCGCACCTCGGCCGGCGTCACGTCGGGCATCACGCGGCGGCGCTCGAGGGCGGTGTGATACCCGGAGATCATCTCGACGAACTGCTCACCGGCGCGACGCAGGCCCTGAGGACCGAGGTCGCCGGGCTTCGGTGGAACCATGGGGTCTCCGGGGTTGGGGCTTCGCTCCCCGCAGACTAACGCTCAGAGCGGACGGGTGCCCAACAGGACGAAGGCGGCCCACGTGGAGGGGGCCGTGTGCCGCTCCTGCCGGGGCGTCGCGACCACCCCTCGCGCTTCCGAGCCCGCGACTGCGCCCGCGTTCCGACCACCCGCGACGAGCTCGAGCTTGGCCCCGCGCAGGGCGGCGGCGGGCGCCTCGCCGGCGGCGAGACGGGCGTAGAAGGCGTCCATGAACGCAGCAGTTGCGGCGTCGTCCACCTTCCAAAGGCTGACGACCAAGTTGCGCGCTCCGGCGAGCTGGAACGCACGCGCGAGTCCGATCAGGCCTTCGCCGCGTTCGAGTCGACCCTGTCCGGTCTCACATGCCGACAGCACGACGAGATCGAGGTCGAATCTCTGACCCATGACCTCGAAGGCCTGCACCATGCCGTCCTCCGTGGCTCCCGACCCCGCACTCGCCAGCACGATGCCCGAGAACTCGGGGTGCACCTCGTCGACGAACGCGTGCGCGGCGACGTGCAGCATCCGGGCGCGGCTGCCCTCTTCATAGAAGCGATGCTCGGTGGCTTCCTCTCCGACGAAAGTGCGCGCGTCGGGAAAACGCCGGGCGATTTGTTCGACTTCGGCACGAGCGTGGGGCAGCGCTCCCACCGGCACCGGTCCGCGGGAGGTCGCGGGCACTCCATCCGCGCCCGGAGTGACGGCTGCCGTGGACGGATCCCCGAACGCAACCAGCCCGGGTCCGGGCCCGGCCCGATCCACCGTCGCGCGCGGCGGGCCGAGCAGCAAGGTGACGGAGCCGGCGTAGACGATGGGACAGGTTTCGACCAGATACCGCTGCCGGCCCGACTTGTCTGTCGCGGGCAGGATCTCGAAAGGCAGGTGATGGAGGGCAGCATCGGGCACGATGTAGAGCGCCGCCGGAGGCTCCGCGTCGAAGCGTCCAGTAAGCATCAGTCGCTCCGCGAGCCGGGCCGCCCGCACGCTCGTCGCGTCACCGCCGCTGCCGCGCAAGTCCGCGCACACCGCCTCCACCTCGCGCGCCAGGGAGTCCTCCCCCCAGGGCAGCTCGTCGACCCGCAGCGAGCGCGAGGACACGTCGAAGATCAGCGACGCCCGGGTCCCCACCATGAACGCTATCACCCGGTCCCCCGGCCGAAGGGAACGCTGCAGGTCGGCCGGGCTGACCGCCGGCATGAGGCCCGCAGAACGGGCGAAGTCGGGCGCCTCACGCTGCACCCGACGCTGGAGCCGCTCCCATTCGGTCTTCAGGGAATCCACGCGGCGCTCGAGGCCGCCCTGTGCGCGCGAGCGCTCCGCGGCCGGTTGGGCGTAGAGGCCGAGCAGGCTGGCCTGAGCCGTGGCGAGGTCCGATTCGAGCCGTTCTACGCGCGCGGCGAGCGCCGCCGGCACATGGCGCGGTGTCGTCGTCCTGCGCGCCATGAAGAGCCGGCGCAGCTCCCGGGCGCGACTGCGCTCCAGTGTGGCGAAAGCACGGGCGGGGAGGGACGATGCGGCATAGGCGCGGGCCAGCACCACGTAGCCGTCGTGCCAGTGGGACTGGTACGCGCTGCGCTCCTGGCTGGCCTTGACCTCGGACTGAATGGTCTCGAACCAGGCCAGGCCCTGCTCCAGTGTCTCGGCCGACTCGCGCGGCCGCCCGGCCGCCAGCAGCGCCTCGCCCAGCGTGAGCCGCGCGTCGGCGATCCGGGGCGGAGTCCCGACCGCACGAGCGATCGCCATACCCCGCTCCAGCGTGGCGAGCGCCGGGCCGACCTCTCCGCCGCGCAGCAGGAGATCGCCTTTCAGCAGCAGCACCTGCTCGAGATGGGAGGAATCGGGCACCTCCGGCGCCGCGGCGAGGATGCTGTCGAGTGCGACGATTGCCTCACGCCTTCGTCCCAGCGCGTCGAGCGCCGCGGCCTCGTCGAGCACCAAGTGCCAGAGATCGCGCGGCTCGCGTTCGCGCGCGATGGCCTTCCCCGTCCGGGCGGCCACCAGCGCCTCCGCCGGCCGGTGGAGCAGGTTCAGGACCCGGGCCTGATCGGCGAGAAGGGTGCTCTCCTTCCCCGTCAATCCCGCCTCGCGGGCGAGTGCCAGGGCCTCGTCGGCGTTGCGCTGCGCTTCGGCCAGATCTCCCAGCTCGCGGTTGAGTCTCGACAGCTTGGACAGGGCACTGACCGTCGTGATCTTGATGTTCCGCTTCCTGCACAGGGCGAGCGCCTCTTCGAGCCGGCGCCGCGCCGCCTCGTAGTCGCCGAGCAACAGCTCGAGGTTGGCGAGGTTCACCATCGTCACCGGCGTGTTGTCCGTTTCGAGCCGCGCGTCCTTCATGACCTGAATTGCCTGCTGGAAGTGCGCGCGCGATTCGAGGTGCTGCCCGACATCCAGGTAGAGGACGGCGAGGTCGTTGTGGGATTTGCTGATCGCGCGCGGGTCACGCGTCGCGAAGGCGAGGCCCTGGGCGCGCTCGAGCGTCCGAAGTGCCCCGGTGTAGTCCTCCTCGCCCATCTGCACGAAGCCGAGTCCTCCGAGTGCGCTGAACGCCTGGAAGGTGTCGCGTTGGGCTTCGGCGAGCTCGAACGCCCTCTGGTAATGGCGGCCGGCCGCCGCGTGGTCGCCGGCGCGGTCCGACGTCAGCCCCAGGCCGCGGTAGGCCCCGGTGAGCTGGTGGCTGGTTCCGAGTGGGGCGAGGAGGTCGAGCGCTTCCTGGAAGGAGCGATGGGCGAGGTCGTTGTCGCGGCGAGTGGCGTTTCCGCCCTTGAGAATGAGCACGTCGGCCAGCGTGGCCGGGTCTCCAGCGCGCCGCGCCAGCGACTCGGCCTCCGCAATGTCGGCCACGAACGGTCCGGAGTTCCCGCGGTCCCAGGCGTGCTTGAATTTCCACAGGACGGCGCGGCACTCGTCGAGCGGCCGCGCGGAAGCGCGATAAGCGGCGCGCGCGTGGTCGAGGGCAGCGCGCCCGTCCTCGGTGCGGTTCCGCGCCAGCAGAATGACGCCGGATTCGACCTGAAGTCCCGCCCGGTCCGGCGCAGCCGCCGCAGCGCGCACGGCCGCCTCGGCACCGGTCG
>DAIUEO010000016.1:24067-30879 GCA_036845125.1 Candidatus Eiseniibacteriota bacterium
GGCAACCAGGGTGGCAATTTCGCTTGGCCGCTCGCCTTGGCCGAGATCGTCGCGTCCGGCGCGATGCGCCCCGCTCAGCCAGCGCGCGAGAAAGTCATCGGGATCGCGAAAGAGGAGCGAGTCCGCGAGCGCGCGCGCGGAATCCGGTCTCCAGCGCAGAAGGTCGCGGGCCGCGATGTAGGAATCCCAGAACGAGGGCCCGCTGGTCGGGGATGTGGGGGAACCTTCACTCGCGACGGCTGGCGGAGCGTCTGCGAATCGCGTGTTGATGAGTGTGGCGGCGAGCAGAAACGCGGCAAGCCACCCGCGCGCGTGGAGGCGCCGGCTTGGAAGATCGCCTCGATGCCGAGGCGATGGATTCGAGGAGTCCACGGCCGAGGTTCCTCAGGGGGGAGGAGGCGCCAGAATACCACCCGGCGCCCGGTCCCTCACCGCTACTTTTCCGCGAGATGCACCACCGGCCGCGTAGCCTCGAATCCGCGGGTTCTCGCCCGCACGTAGTAGGAACCCCCAGCAAGCCCGCCGGGCAGCCATGTTCTGAGGTTCACCCCGGCCGGCAGGACCTCGCCGGCCACCGGAACGGCGACCCTCCGGCCGGCCGGGTCGAACACCTCCACCCAGACCACGCCGGGCTCGGCCATCTCGAGCGCGAGCTGGAACCGGCCTCGCGACGGATTGGGCCACGGCGGCGCGAAGCGGACCACCGCGCGCGGATCGGAGTCGACGCCGGTGTTGATCGGCTCGTCGGAGCCGAGCGACCGCAGCCACACCTGGCCAATCGCGCCGCGCCAGATCCAGGAGGCACCGCCGGTCGAGGCGGCGATCTCACCGGCGTCGGTGCTGGCGAACAGCTCGCCTCCGGCAGCGACGATGGCCGTCGTTCCGATCTGCGACAGGGTGCCGACGAAGCTCCAGCTCGTCCACGGTGGGCTCGCGCGCATCACATCGCCGGTCGCGGTCAGCGCGAAGAGCTGTCCTTGAACGGCGGCGAGACCGACTGCAGCCGAGGTCGGCAACGTCGCAACCACTTCCCACGTGGCGCCGTTGTTGCTCGACCGATGGACCAGGCCGGTCGCGCTCAATGCGAGCGCAAGCCCGGATGCCTGCGTGGCGTCCACGATGTCGGAAGCCGCGATGGCGCCCGCGGCGCTGAAGGTCGCGCCGCCGTCGAGCGAGGCCAGGACCGATCCCGAGCGGGTATAGAGGAGCAGCCGGCCGATGTGCCGGACCAGGGCCACCACGTCGGAGGCGGCGACGGTGCCGACGCCGGTCCAGTTCGCGCCCGCGTCGAGCGACCGATAGACGGAACCCGACTCCGTTGCGAGATAGAGCTCCGAGCTGCTCCCACCGGCGACCAGCGAGACGGCGTCCCGGACCGGGAGCGTCGAGCGGAGGGTCCAGGTGGACCCTCCGTTGGAGCTCGCGAACAACGCACCGGTGTCGATCAGGCCGTAGAGCGTCGCCGCGCCGGCAACACCGGGGGCCAGCGTGGCCAAGGTGAAGAGGGCGGCCCACCCCCTGCCGGCAAAGCGCGGGCGTGTCATGGGATCACCACCACCTTGCGCTCGACGCGGACTCGGGCGGAGGGAGCGTGGAGCCGCACGAAGTAGAGCCCCGGGTGCGCGCCGTGACTCGACGGCCGCCATTCGAGGCTCACCGTCCCGGCCTTTGCCTCGGCGGCTCCGCGGGCGAGGGTCGCGACCCGACGGCCGGTCACGTCGAACACGCCCACATCGAGGTCGGTTGCCGCCAAACCGGGCGCGGCCATCGGTGCCGCGAAGCGGATCCGCGTCTGGCCATGGCCCGAAACCGGCGATGGGATCACCTGGATTCCGACGAGGTCCGCCTCGAGGTCGGTGCGGCCGAGCTCCATCTCCTCGCCGAGGCCGTTGACGGATGCGAGCCGGTAAGAAGCCCCCGGCCGCGCGCCGGCGTCCAGGTATCGTTCTTCGGCGATCAGCTCGGGCCCGATGCGCGTGCCGTCACCGGAGCTGCCCGGCTCGACCCGGTACAGCCGATAGCCCGCGAGTCCCGACGGACCTACCCCGGGGTTGGTGGACCAGCGCAGCTCGGCCCCCGACTCCATGCGCTGCGCCGCGAAGGTGAGGAGGCTCACGCTCGCCTGGATGGTCATTAGCGTGTCCGACTGAGCGAAGCCCAGGAACGGCGGGCAGGTCAGACCGAACGGGTCCGGCGGGCACGGCGGCCACGGGATCACCCGCAGCATGCCGAATCGCGTCGGAAGATGTGGCACCCGGATCGTTGCCGAGTGGGTCCGGTTGCCGCCGGTCGAAGTCGCGATCGTCGCGTACGTCGCACCACCGTCGATCGAGAGCTGGACCGCGGCCGGATCCGTGCCTTTCCACGACACCGTCTGGAGCGACCCGACGCTCCATGTCGCGGGGCCGAGCGGCGCCAGCAGGTGGTAGCGGTTCAAGTCGTAGAAGCGCAACTCCGGAGCGGTGGCGAGGCGTCCGAGCAGCAGGTCGCCGCCGATCATCGGGGTCGGCGCGTCCGGCTGGGGATGTGTCTCGTGGGTCTGGGCCGCCCCCGGCATCGCGGGAGCCTGTGCCGACAGCCGCCGGATGCAGCGTCTCCGGGCGGCAAACGGCTCGACTCTGCCCGGGGCATCCGGAGGACCGACCTGATTGCCGACCGCCTCGGTAACCGCGAGCACGCTACCCAGACGTTCGTTGGCCGCGCCGCCGTCCACGAGCCAGTCGGGATCGACGCCGTGATTGGGACCGATGTCCCCGCTCACCTCGGGCGGGCCGACCTGCCCCTGAAAGATCGAAACCCGTCCCGCGTCCACCCCGGCGGGACCATCGTGGTTGGGGGATGCAACCACCAGGTCGGAAAGCCCGTCGTGGTTGACGTCGGCCCCGGCCAGGCTCAGGCCGAAGCGATCCCCGGCATCGCCTTCCACGACGAGGAACCACGGGTCAACGCCATCGCTTGGCCACGGATCGATCACGAAGCAACGCGGATCGAAGTGGCGCACGTACACCCGGCCAGCATCGGGGCAGGGGGGATCGAAGCAGTCGCCATCGGGTGCTGCGATCGCGAAATCACCGATCCGGTCCCCGTCGAAGTCCCCGATTGCGGCCACCGTCATGCCGAAGTGTTCCTCGGCCTGGCGTCCGCGCATGATCAGGGCCGGCTGCGGCTCCGGCTCGAGGCCGCCGGTGAACACGTACGCCGCTCCGGCATCGAGTCCCGCCAGGTCGTTGAACGGCGCACCGACCAGCAGCGCCCCGCTCAGAACCGGGCACATCCAGGGGAAGATCTCGCACCAGTCCACGCCTCCGCCGTCCGGGTTCGGCAGTGCGGCGATCGACGTCCCCATGTTGTCGCCCGCGGCCTCGCCGTTCAGGGCAAGGTCGCCGACCGGGTCGGGTGAGGGGCTGCCGTAGAACAACTGCACCCGGCCGGCGTCGGGGCCGGTGGCGTCGCTGAACGGCGCCCCGCAGGCCAGGTCGTCGTACTCGTCGCCGTTCATGTCGGCGACGAGCGCCACCGCGTAACCGAGCTGTTCTCCCGGCGCGTTCCCTTCCACGACCCAATCGGGCGTGTTGTCGAACGACGTGCCGCCGAAGAACACCACGACGCGGCCGCCATCCGTGCCGGCGATGCCGTCGTACTTCGGGGCACCGACGGCGACGTCCTGCACGCAGTCGCCGTTCACATCTCCGGCCGCGAGCGACCAGCCGAACCGGCCCTGCTGGGTTCCCAGGGCGAGCATGATCGGGGTGGACTGAAACTTCGGCTTGCCGGTCGGGGTCCGCCCGGTAGCCAGGTGGACAAGGGCCTTCCCGACCCCGGAGTTGGCGCTCGGGATGCCGACGACGAGGTCCGCGAGGCCGTCGCCGTTGACGTCCGCCGAGATCGCCACGCGCGGGGTGTCGAGCGGGGCGTAGGACATCGTGAAGTTCAGATCGCTGGAGATCGCCGGCGGGATCGGATACCGGATCAGGTTGAAGCGTGCGCTCGTGACCGATGTCGCGCGGGTCGCGACCTCGGCGGCGACGGTGATGCGAAGCCGGGCCTCGATGGTGACGCGAAGTGACGCGTCCACATCGAGCTCGATGCGGTCCGGGATTTCGATCTCGATGTTGTTCAGATCCAGGCCTCCGACCCGACGGGCGAGCACGATCGGTTCCCGGTCGTCGAGCACGAGCTCGAGATCGGCCGGCACGCACCCGCGCCACGCGACGGTGACCCTGCTGCCGGCGCGCCACACTTCGCCGACAGTTGGCAGGACGAGCTGGTACGGGTAGACCGAGATGATGTACATGCGGCCCGCGTTGGTGCCGGCAGCGTCGTCGGTGACGTCGGCGACAACCAGGTCGCTGTAGCCATCGAGGTCGATGTCGCCCACGGTCTCGATGTAGGACCCATAGTCGTCCGCCGTCGTCGGTGGGCTCAGCACCAGGTCGGCGGTCACGTCCAGCGTTGGCGCACCCAGGTAGATGTAGACCAGACCGTCGGTGTTGGGCCCGGCAGCCGGGGCGCCGACCGCGAAGTCGGCGTAGCCGTCGCCGTTGACGTCGCCGGCGGCGGACGGCGTGCTGCCGAAGCCGTCCCCGGCATCGGCGCCGAGCAGAACCAGGTCCGCGACCGCGTCGGCCGTGGGGCCACCTTTGAAGAGATAAGCGGCGCCGGCATTGGTGCCGTTGACGTCGTTCGAAGTCGCACCCACCAGTAGATCGGGGTGACAGTCGCCGTCGGCGTCGCCGATCTGCACCGCCGGGACTCCGAACTTCTCTCCTGGTGCGGTGCCCCGCAGGGTGAGGTCGGGTGTGGTGTCGGCCACGGCCCCGCCAAAGAGGACGTAGGCGGCGCCGGCATCCGGGCCGGCATTGTCGTTGAGCCAGGCACCGATGACGATGTCGCCGTAGCCGTCGGCATTGATGTCGCCCGCCGAGGCGACCGTGACGCCATACTGATCGCCCGGCGCCCCGGTCAGGGTGAGATCCGGCGTTGCGTCCGGAATTGCGGCTCCGTAGAAAACGTAGGCGCGCCCGGCATCCATGCCGCTGCCGTCGTTCAGGTAGGCGCCCACCACGAAGTCGTCGAAGCCGTCGCCGTTCATGTCGCCGGCGGCGGCGAGGCTCGAGCCGAACTGCTCGCCGGGTGCGAGCCCGGTGAGCGTGAGGTCGGGCGTCCCGTCGGCGTTGGGTCCGCCGAAGAGCAGGTAAGCGCGCCCGGCGTCGGTGCCGCCGACGTCGTTGAGCGGTGCGCCGATGAGGACGTCGTCCCAGCCGTCACCATTGACGTCCCCGGCCGCCGCCGTCGCCCAGCCGAGCCGTTCCCCGGTCTGGCCCGTGATGAGCAGGGGAGGATCGCCCAGGCGGGCGCCCGAGTAGACGTAGGCGCGGCCGGCGTTGAGGCCGCCCGCATCGTTGGTCGGGGCCCCGACCAGGACGTCGGGGACTCCGTCGGCGTTGAAGTCACCGGCCGCGGCGGCGACCCCGAACTGATCGGTGGGTGCGGCGCCGTTGGCCGCGAACTTCACGTGGCTCGAGACCGCGTGCACCGTGAGCGGATGGAGTGTCGCCAGAGCGGCGGCGAGCGCCCCGAAGAGGACGGGGACGCGGATCGGAAGTCGACTGGGGACGAGGTCGTGGAACATGGCGGATCTCCTCGACGGCGCGCGCCGCGCGGGTGGCGTGTCCAGCGCCGCTCAAGGGGGGAGCGGCTCGTCTGGCGCGGCGGTCGGGGCGTGCCTGGGTACGCGCCGTCGGCGTTCACCGCAGCCTCCGCCCGGGACAAGCCCGGGCATGCAAGAACACGGGTTAGGCGCGTGGAAAAGTTGCGGTCTAAAAAACGCAGCTCTAGGGCAGGTGGTCGAGCTCGATGAGCCGGACCGGTCCCACTCGCCGCTCGATGTGTTGCCGGAGCGCTTCGAGCCGCGCGTCGCGCGTGCCTCCGGGCAGCCCACGCAGCTCTCCGGCGAACGCTTCGGGATCCAGGTGCCGGTGACGTACCGCAGCAACCAGGAAGCTTTCGCTGCCGGTCCGGCCCTCGAGGCGCCACTCGATCCCGCCTGCCTCGGAGGGCAGACGCGATTGTCCGCGCGGCGCCAGTTCCCACGCTCCACCCTCGGGCGGGATCAACAAACCGACCCCGCCTTCCGGATCGACGTGAACGACCAGCGGGTAGGCTGGCTCGCCGAGTTCGATCTCGAGCCCGAACGCATCGCCGGCATGGAAGCCGGGATCGACGGGCCCGCGGAAGGTCGACAGTCTCACCACCTCCACGGCTGCGAGCGGAACGCCGTCGGTGGGCGGCGCGTGTGGCCGGACGATCAGAACCAGGATCACGGCCGCGGCCGACAGGAGTGCCGTCGCCACGCGTCGTCCGCGCGATCCGAACAGGAAGTCCCGCAACGCGAGGGCACGCGAAGCGCGAGGTACGGGCAGCGCGCGGCGACGGGTGCGCACCCCCTCGATTTCGTCACGCAGGGCCGCGAGGCTGGTTGCCGCCGCCCGCTCCTCGTTCGATTCGAACGCCTGCGGAATTTCCAGCGCGGGCAGAGCCCCGTGCGTCGCTGCTCCCTGTTCGATCCGGCGCAGCGAGGCCAGGAGCGCCGCGCATACTTCGCAGGCGGCGAGGTGGGCCTCCGCTTCCGCTCGGTCCGGACCCTCGAGTTCCTCGATGCCGAGAATCAGCTGGCGCAGGCGCACACGTTTGCGGCGACGACGCTGGTGGCCGTTTACAAGGCCGTGGGTGGGACGTGGCCCATTCGGTGACATGGGGGGACGAAATTGGGATCAGACCCCAATTTTGACATTACAACGCGAGGAGGCGTT
>DAIUEO010000016.1:30889-34134 GCA_036845125.1 Candidatus Eiseniibacteriota bacterium
GGCGGGCGTGCTCGGAACCGGTCATGGACATCCTTGGGCAAAGTACGGGCTCGGGCGGCCGGAAAGTTGCGGGTGAACTCTCATCGCCCCGCGGCTTCGGGCCCGAGGCCGAACGTCCGGCTCAAGCACTCGCGCACCGCGATGCGACCCCTCCGGATCCAGGCCCGCACCGTATTGATCGGGGCTGCCAGGCCTTGCGCGATCTGCGCGTAGCTCAGGTCCTCGAAGAAGAGCATGGTGAGCGCGCTGCGCTGGGAGCCGCTCGCAAGAGTCTCGAGGCAGGCTTCCAACGCGTTCCGGAGCTCGACCCGTTCGAACTCCGCCGCCGGGTCCGACACTCCGGCGACCGCCGCCCACTCTTCGCTCTCCGGATCCCCGGACGCGGTGCACTCCCGCGCCGCCTGACGGCGGTGGCGGCGGTACTGGTCCAGCAGACGGTAGAAGGCGCGCTTACGGAACCAGGCCCAGAAGCTTCCCGGTTGCGTGTAGACGAAGCGGCCCCGTGCGAGGTCGTCGATCACCTCGAGCAGAACCGCGTGCGTCCAGTCGCGGCGCAGGTCCGGATCGCGGGTGATCCGGCACGCCATGTAGAAGACCGGATGGTGCGTGCGCTCGAGGAACTCGGCCAGCGACTCGGGCGCGCGCGCCACGAGCCCTTCGACCAGGAATCGCTCGTCGCCGGGGGGCCCGGGCAGGGGAACGGTGGCGGACGCGGGCCGCACCATGCCCGGAAGATAGTCCGAAGCCGGCCCGCCGGCTAGCGCTTCCAGGCCCTCACTTTCAGCGACACCACGGACTCGTACGCCGCCTGCTCCTCGCTCCCCGGCGGCAGCGTTCCGGTCCCCACCGTGTACGCGGTCTCGCTCAGGACCTCGACGTCCCTGAAGCCGGCATCGCGGATCATCCCCAGGTACTCGTCACGGGGCGAGGCTCCGGCCACACAACCTACGTAGCAGTCCACCGAGGCGAGCATCTCGGCCGAGAGCGGGCGCTTGAGAACGAGATCGCTCACCACCAGCCGGCCGCCAGGCTTCAGGGCGCGCAGCGCCTCGCGGAACACCTGCGGCTTTTCGGGCGACAGGTTCACCACGCAGTTCGAGATCACGAGATCCACCGTGTCGTCGGCGACCGGCAGGTGCTCGATCTCTCCGAGGCGGAACTCCACGTTGCCGACCGCGGAGCGCTTCGCGTTGGCGCGCGCGCGATCCAGCATCGCGGGTGTCATGTCCACGCCGATCACGCGACCCGTCGGGCCGACTTCGCGCGCCGCGAGGAAGCAGTCGATACCGGCGCCCGAGCCCAGGTCGAGCACGGTCTCTCCCGCCTTCACCGCGGCGTGGCCGAGCGGATTGCCGCAGCCGAGGCCGAGGTTGGCGCCCTCCGGCACCGCGGCGGCCTGCTCGGCCGAGTAGCCGATCTGGTCGAGCACGTCGCCGCCGCTGCAGCCGCAGCCTGAGCCGCAACAGCTTTCGCGCTTGCCTTCCACGATGTCCGCGTACTTCTCGCGGACGACGGTACGAATGTCGGGAACGGTGGTCATCGAATCCTCCTTCAGATCTCCGGCGATCCGGGCGTTCAGATCTCGGAGATCAGCTTCTTGAGTCGTGCGACCGTCGGTGGGTGAACGCAGTAACAGACACGCGGGCCGTCGACCTCACCCTGGATGAGCCCTGAATCTTTAAGGACCTTGAGGTGCTGGGAAACCGTCGCCTGGGCGAGCGGCAGCCCTTCCACGATCCGACCGCACACGCATTCACCCGACTCGATGAGCATGCGCAGGATGGCGACACGGGCGGGATGCCCCAGGGCCTTCGAGAGGCGGGCCAGCTCGGAGTCGGTGGCGTTCGGCGCCAGGCGTTTGCGGGCGGTGGCTTTCATCGTTCATCGGCAATCTACGATAAAAGGATCGGCACGGTCAAGGAGGAAATCGAGGGGGGACTCCCCGGGCAGCCAGCCCGGGCAGGAGCGCGATGCGCTTTGACCCTGTCGGAGCCTGCCTCCTATACTCCGTCCGCCAATTCCCGACCGATTCACCCGCACGACCGAGGCGCCCGGGGTTCAGACCCTGCCGCCGGACCCCCTGGAGACTCCGATGGAAGCCACCAAGACCAAGCTCGTGGATTACCGCGTGAAGAGCGGCGTGGCGTGGATCGAGCTGACCGATCCGCCGGCCAACACCTACACCTACGAGATGATGCAGGACCTCGACGACGCCATCCTGCAGGCCCGCTTCGACGAGAACGTGCACGTCATCGTGCTGCGCGGCGCGGGGGAGAAGTTCTTCTGCGCGGGCGCCAACATCAATATGCTGAAGACCGTCAATCCCGTCTTCAAGTACTACTTCTGCCTCCACGCCAACGAGACGCTGAACCGCCTCGAGCAGACGCCCAAGCTGGTGATCGCGGCGCTGAACGGGCACACCGTGGGCGGCGGGCTCGAGATCGCGATGGCCGCCGACATCCGCATCGCCCGCAAGGACGGCGGCAAGATCGGGCTGCCGGAGGTCAACCTCGGCGTGCTCCCCGGAACCGGCGGAACGCAGCGCCTGCTGCGCGTGGTTGGTAAATCACGTTCCATTGAAATGATGGTCACCGGGCGCACCTTCTCGTTCGAGGAGGCCCTCGAGCTGGGGCTCGTGAACGACATCTACGAGACCGAGGGGTACTGGGAGCGGATCCTCGAGTACGCCCGGCAGTTCCTGCCGCCGAACAAGGCCTCTAAGGCGGTCGGGCGGATCAAGCGGGCCGTGCAGTCGGGCGGGGAGATCTCATTCCAGGAAGCACTCTCGCTGGAGCGTGAGCTGCAGCAGCAGCTCTTCCAGAGCAGCGACGCGAAGGAAGGGCTCGACGCCTACGTCAACAAGCGCCGCGCGAACTTCAAGGGTCAGTGAGATTCGCGCGCGGGCGATGATGTGATCGGACGAGGGGTGGAGACCTTCCCGGAGGGGGGAGTCCACCTCGAGCGCCAGGAGAGGACCGTCTGGGTCACGATCGATCGTCCGCCGTTGAACGTCCTCGATCTGACGGCCTTCGAGCGTCTCGGCGCGATCCTTCTCCTCGCGCGCCTCGGCCGGCCGGGCGTATTCGATCGCCACGTACGGCTTGAGCTGCTCGCGCGTCGCCAGGCCGTTGAAGTAGCGCAGCAGCAGCCGTGAGTCGATGAACGTATAAGTCGCGAGCGGCAGCGTGCCCTGGTCGTAGGTGATGCGGATCTCGCGCGTTTCGAGCGGCGCGAACGACAGCATG
>DAIUEO010000017.1:0-9587 GCA_036845125.1 Candidatus Eiseniibacteriota bacterium
ATGCCTGCGAGGTCGAGACCGCGGCGCCGCTCGCCGCCGCGCTCGCCGCCGGCGCGCCGCGAAGCATCGAGTATCGCGCGAGCTTCGTCGACGGCATCGGCAGCCCGTTCGTGCTCGAGTCGATGTGGCCGGTCGTGCGCGACCTCGTCGACGGCTCGATCGTGGTGTCGCTCGCGGAAGTGGCCGCAGCGATCCGCCTGCTCGCCGAGCGCCAGCGGGTGATTGCCGAGGGCGCCGGAGCTGCAGCCCTGGCCGCGGCGCTCAGCGGCCGCGCGGGCGCCGGGAGAATCGCCTGCGTCATCTCCGGCGGCAATCTCGATCCGGTCCGGCTGGCGACGATCCTCTCGGGCGCGACGCCCTGATCTAGTGGCCGTCGTCGTCGGCGGTGCGTGCCCACGCCGAGGTTTCCCAGTTGAAGCGGATACGCTCCGGCGGCATCGTCGGTGCGAGCGGCATCGAAAGCGCCTTCGAGAGACGGCTCGCGTAGGGAACGTAGAGCGCGCGCAGCTCGCCGAGCCGGCGGTCGGCATCGGCTCCGGTCGCCACCGGCACCCCGGCGGCGATGAGCCATTGGTTGAGCGCCGTCCGCTCGGCGGGATCGAGTGCCGCGTGCGCGGCGGAATCCGGCTCTACCCGCAGGGCCTGGCTCACATCGACGAGGGCGTGCCGCCCGATCGCGAACGTCAGACGGGCCTGGAAGGTATCGATGCCGTCGACACCCACGATCACGAGCGCGCAGGTATCGAGGATCGCGGTGAGCGATCCGAGCCACGACTGGTTGTCGTGCTGCGAGCGGAAGTAGCACAGGATCGGATAGGAAAGGTGGCTTTCGAGCAGGTCGGCCGAGGCCAGCTCCCAGTCGCGGAGCAGCGGCATGATCGCGCCCGGATCGCCCGATTCCGACCAGCGCCGGAGCAGCACGGCGGCGGTCGGTGGTGAGCCCGCCCATTCGTCGAGCATGGTGACGCGCGACTCGCGCCGCGAGAACGCCTGGTAGAGCACCGGCACGTAGGCGATCACGAGCGCCAGGAACGCGAAGCCGGTGCCGGCCTCGACCACCGTGATCAGCCGGCCCGCGGCACTCGTCGCGTGCAGGTCCCCGATCCCGAGCGTGAAGAACGTGGTGCCGCTCATGTAGAGGCAGGCCCCGAACCCGGCGCCGCCCTGCAGCCCCGCGAAGCGGGCGCCGTCGGCCACGTAGAGAAGGCCGAAGCCGACCACGAGCCCGCTGGCCCACACGAAGAACAGCGTGAGCACGGCGAGCAGGGCGTAGAACGCGAGGAACGCCTCGCGGCGCGCGCGTTCCCCGATGCCGCGCGCAATGGTCTGCCAGAGCTGCCACTGCCAGCGCAGGACGAAGTACGAAATGCGCGCGCGGGCGCGGGTGCGGCGGGGCAGGAGGATGGTTTCGAACGCATCCCACAGCACCCATCCGATCAGGAGCAGTGCAGCGAACAGGATGCCGAAAGTCATCGGCGCACCATAGCAGTTGCCGAAGCACACGGCCGGTGCGACGCTCCGCCGACGGACGTCTTCCATGAGAAACCCTTCGACAGCGACCACCCGAAGTCTCGCTTCCGCGCGCGCGCGGCCGGATCCTGCACGCCATCTCCTGCTGCCGGGACAGATCGCGCAGAGCCCGGAGAGCGGTCTGCGCTATTCGATCGAGCGACTGCTCGGCGAGGGCGGATTCGGGCAGGCGTACCTGGCGCGGCGCCTCGGGCGCTCCTCCAAGGTCGACGAGACCGTGTGCGTCAAGGTCAGCGCGCGCATCGACGGCTGGCTGCGCGAGGCGTACTTCGGGCAGCTCCTGGAAGGGCATCCGCGTGCCATCCGCGTCTTCGAGGCGTTCCCGCTGGTCCGCGGCGACGGCCAGATGCTCTACGGCCTCGTCCTCGAGTACGCGCGCTACGGGGACCTCAGCACGTATCTCCGCCGCAACCCCGTCGGCTTGCCGGAGCGCGTCGCGCGCCGCGAGATCGCCGGCATCCTCGAGGTGCTCGGCAAGCTCCACCGCGGCCAGATGCTCCACCGCGATCTCACCCCGATGAACGTGTTCGTGTGCGACAAGCTGGGTCTCAAGCTCGGTGACTTCGGGATCGCGCGCCAGCAGAGCGACGGTCGTGGCATCACGGCCCGCACCATGAACCGGCTCACCGCGCCGAGCGACATCATCGCGGGCGAGGTACCGAAGTGGCAGGCGCGCGACGACGTGTACCAGGTGGGTCAGCTGATCGGCATGGTGGTGCGGGGCGATGCGCGCGACCGGTTGCGCCCGCGCGATGTGCGCTCCCTGTCGTGCAGCGATCACCTGAAGGAGATCGTGTTTCGCTGCATCGGCGAGCGGCGGAAGCGCTACGAGAGCGCCGATGAGCTGATCGAGGCGCTGCGCCGCCGCCCGGAGCGGCTCGAGCCCGGCGTGCTGCGCTCGCTCCACGGCGTGCATCTCGCCTTCACCGGGATCCTGACGCGGAAGCGGAGCGAGGCGGTGCAGGCGGCGGAGCGTGCCGGCGCCGTGGTCCATCGTGGACCCTCGACGCAGACCACGGTGGTCGTCCGCGGACGGCCGAATCCGCTCCAGGCAGTCGGCAAGGAAGCGGGCATCAAGCTGATGGAGATCAAGCGCCTTCGCGAGAAAGGACATCGCATCACGCTGCTCGATGAAGCGCAGTTCTGGCGCCTCGCAAAGAAGAAACACGACCGGGGACGGGGGAAACGATGAAGACGTGGATCGGGCTGCTGCTCGCGGCGGTGATGGTGGCATCGGCATCGGGCGCGAAGCAGGATCCCGCCGCGCAGGTGCGGGCGGCGGAGACCGCGTTCGCCAGGAGCATGGCCGACCGCAGCCTCGCGGCGTTCGAGACCTACGTGTCGGAGGAGGCGGTGTTCTTCGGGCGCTCCGGCGTGATGCGCGGACGGGCCGCGGTGGTCGCGGGCTGGAAGCCGCTCTTCGAAGGGCCAACGCCGCTCTTCTCGTGGGAGCCCGACCAGGTCGAGGTGCTCGATTCGGGAGACCTGGCGCTCAGCACGGGCCCGGTGCGCGATCCCGAGGGAAAGCAGATCGGCACGTTCCAGTCGATCTGGCGCCGCGAATCGAAGGGGAAGTGGACGGTCGTGTTCGACAAGGGCTGCCCGGTCTGCGAGACCGCCGAGAAACCCTGACCGCCGTGCTCGACTAGTCCACCCGCGCCGGCCGGAGATCGTGGCGGCCCATCATGCGGTAGAGCGTGCTGCGCGCGACCCCGAGCGAGCGAGCGGCGCCGCTCAGGTTGCCGCGGGAATGGCTGAGCGCGCGGAGCAGGGCTTCGCGTTCGGCCGAGGCGCGCAGGTCGCCGGGCGCCACCGTCACCGGCCGATCCTCGACGGGCAGGTGCCACAGCTCGATCTGGGATGCGTCGCCGGCGATGACGAGCGCATAGTTCAGCGCGCTCCTCAGCTCGCGGACATTGCCCGGCCAGTCGTGACGGTCGATCCAGGCCAGCGCGTCCCGCGAGAGCTCCGGGGCCCGGCGCAGGTTGCGGGTGCGCGCGATGCTGCGCAGCAGCGCCCGCGCGAGCTCGCCGCGATCACGGCGCTCGCGGAGCGACGGCAGGCGGAGCACCACCCCGCGCATGCGGAAGTAGAGATCGCTGCGGAAGCGACCTTCGCTGACCAGGGTTGGCAGCTCGCGGCTGGTGGCGGCGATGAGCCGCACGTCGGCGCGGCGCTCGGTGTCCTCGCCGACGCGGTAGAACGTTCCATCCTCGAGGAAGCGCAGCAGCGCCGCCTGAGCGGGCGGTGACATCTCGCCGACTTCGTCGAGGAACAGTGTGCCGGTGTCGGCCGTCGCCAACTTGCCGATGCGCCCCGCCGACGAGGCGCCGGTGAAGGAATTCGGACCGTAGCCGAAGAGCTCGGATTCGAGCAGCGTCCCGGCCAGCGCCCCGCAGTTGACGGCAACGAACGGCGCGTGGTGGCGCACGCTTCCGGCGTGGATCGCGCGCGCGAAGATCTCCTTGCCGGCGCCGGTCTCCGCGAGCAGCAGGATCGGCATGTCGGTCTGGGCGAAGCGTGCGGCCTGGCTGCGGGCGGCGACCAGAGCCGGATCACTGCCCACGATTGCCGAGAAGGCGTCGCTGACGGGCTCGGCCGTCTTCGTCCGCGAGCGGCGGCGCGCGTCGCGACGGCGCAGGTGCACGAGGGCGGCGAACGGATCGTCGGTCGGGCCGATCGGCTCGAGATCGACCGACATGCCGCGGAGACGCCCCGACAGGGGCTCGGCGAGCGTGAGTCGTCCGCTGCGGCCGGATGCGAGGCTCGTGCGCACGAGATCCACGAGCTCGAATGGCCGGCCTTCCGTCATCAGATCGCGGAACACGGGATTGGTGCGGCGTACGTGCCCGGTCGCTTCGACGACGAGCGACGCATGACGCAGCTGCGCGAGCAGGCGCTCGAGCTCGAACAGCCCGCCCGGGAGCGCCGCATCGTAAGTGCGCGCGACGATCAGCGCTTCGATCGCGGCCGCCGTGGCCACCACGGAAGCGTGAACGAAGTGGGACACGTGACCGGCCGGTCCGGTCGCATCGAGGATCCCGACCACGTTGTCGCGCACATCGCGCACCGGCGCTCCGAAGCACGCGAGGCCGTGGTTGCGGCGCTCGTAATGTTCCTCGCCGATGATGGCGACCGGGGCTTTCTCGGCGAGCGTGGTGCCGATGCCGTTCGTGCCACGGGCGCTCTCGCTCCACAGCGCGCCTTCCACGACGCGGCTGCGCGCGACGGCGTTCTCGAACGGCTCGGCGATCCGCCGCGCCACGATGAGCCCGTTCGCATCGCTCAGGATGCCGCAGTAGCCGGAAGCGGCCACGGTGCTCGCAAAGGCGTCGAAGGGCGCGCCCGGAGCCAGCATCGGCGCGAAGCGTTCGCGCACGACGGGCAGCGCGTCGAGGTCCATGACGGGGTCGCCTGGGTTGTCAGCGGACAGGCCGGCATCCTTGCAGCGCTGCCACCTGCGGAGGGCCAGATGATTCTGGATCTCGAGGCGGGAGCACTGTCCGGCCTGGAACCGCTCCCAGAGACGCATGTCGGCTGGGGGATTCTGCACGGTGCTCACGGCGCGAGGACCATAGACCGTTGATTTCCACCGCATCAATAGATAAGCGCCCGCCGCGGCGATCGTAGCGTTCGCCGCGACAACCTGTAGCGTTTCGATCCAGCGACCGGTGCCCCGATGGGGCAAAGGTCGAGCAATTCCAGAGTGGCCCCGGATTTGCGTGCTTCACTGCCGATACGGGAGGTGCTGTTTGCGGGACCTTGGGTGCGGCCCCCGAGACCGCGGCGGTGCCTCCTACTTTTTTACCCCGTCAGGGCTGCTGCGGTGAGGTCTCCCGCCGGATGGCGGCGGTCCGAGGCGCCGCCCGGGGCATGTCCGCCGGCCTTCGACCCTGGCGCTGCCGGATCCGCACGATTTCTGCGTCGATTTCGGCCCCGAGCAGGATGACCATCGAGCCCAGGTAGAACCAGAGCAGAAGCACGACCACGTCGCCGATCCCACCGTACTGGTCGTAGGGACGAGTGCGGTTCACGTACGCCACGAGACCGACACTGGCGACCACCCAGGCGAACGAGGCAAAGACGCTGCCCGGGGTGATGATGCGGACTTCACGGCCGGCGCAGGGCACGGTGAGGTAGAGCCGGGTCACGAGCAGGCACCCGAGGGCAAACAGGCTCGGCCACCGCAGGTAGTTCCAGACGACCGCGAGGAGGCGGGCCTTCTCGAGGCGGCTCGGAACCGGGCCCTCCGGGTCGAATGCGGCGGTGATCACCAGCGCCATCACCGCGGTGACCGCGGTGACCGCCATGACCCCGAGCGAGAGCCCGCGCTGGCGGATCCATGTCATCGGCTCGCGTGCGCAGAAGATGCGATTGAAGCCCTTGATGATCGCACCGAATCCCTGTGAGCCCGCCCACAGCACCCCGAGGATGCCGAGCGAGACGAGCTGCGGGCGATTGGTGAGGAGCGGCCCGTCGAGGAGCGAGCCGATGACCTCGGCCGTCCCGGCGGGGACGAAAACGTGGAAGAGCCCGACGAGCCCGGACATCGCAGTGGTGGGATCGCGGATCAGGAGCCCGGCGAGCGCCGCCGTGAACACCAGGAACGGGAAGAGCGAGAAGAACGCGTAGTAGGCGCTTTCGGCAGCGATCCCCGAGAGGTCGTCGCGCTGTACCTGGCGGAAGAGACGGCGCAGCGCTGCCCGATTGAAGAGCAGGCGCAGATCCCCGATGAGTCTCATGCAGAACGGGCAGGCACGCGACGTGCCGTGTCCGCGCGGCGAACGGAGAGTCCCGACCCCCGGCTCGCAGTTTGCAGGTACCGGAGCCCTGCCGGCTTCGGCCACCCGCGATCCGTTGCAACGATCCGCGGGAACACGGACGCGTGGCAGGTTTTACAGGGAAGCGAGGGCAGTTTGTACAACCCGCGCCCAGGTGATCGGGTGCGGCTGACTTCTGAGACACGTCCCAGAGGAAGGCAGGCAGCCATGAATGAATTCCAGGAATCCATCTGGGTGCGCGAGTTGAACTCCGATGAGTCCCCCGGAACCGAGGCGCGGAGCGGCGACGTTCTGCCGGATGGCTCAATCCTGCTGTGGCGGGAAGACATGAACCGGATGGGCCTCGCCGAGCTCAGAAACTGGATCCTCCAGCGGGTCGTCGACGCACGGGCCACGGTGGCGCTGGCTTCCGCCCCCCGTCGGATGTAGGCGGGGATGCGATGCGTCCCGATCGTTCGTGGTGCAGGGGCCTCGCGGCCGCGCTGCTGGCTGTGACGCTCGCCCGGAGGACGTCCGGACGGAAACCCATGATGCGATATGGACCGAGCACCAGAAACTCAAGGCCTCCTTCGCCATGCTGAAGAACCAGCACGAGGACCTCATGAAGGAGCACTCCGAGATGCTGGCGGCCGGCAACGTGAACCATCGGAACGGCGCCCGACGATGACCGGGACGGCGGTCGCATGAACAACACCGCGCCGCGCACCGATGAAATGCTCGACAGCGAGATCCGTCTGCGGCTCGCCCTCGATGCCGGAAAGATGGGCGCCTGGGAGTGGAACCTCCAGACCGGCCAGGTGCTCTGGTCCACTGCGCTCGAAGCCATCCACGGGCTCGCGCCCGGGACGTTCGGCGGCACGATCGACGACTACGGACGTGACGTGCACCCCGAAGACCGCGAGCTCGTCCGCAATTCCATCCAGCGCTCGCTGGAGAGCGGCGAGCACCACGTCGAGTACCGGATCATCTGGCCGGCCGGATCGGTGCACTGGGTGGAGGGACGCGGGCGTCTCTTCCGCGATGCTTCCGGAACTCCGGCGCGCATGGTGGGTGTCTGCACCGACGTCACCCTCCGGAAACGCGCCGGGGAGGCTCTGAAGAGCAAGGAAGCCGAGCTGGCGCTGATCGCGCACGCGACGCCGCTCGCGCTCACCCGCTGCAGTCGCGAGCGCCGGTACCTGTTCGCGAATGACGCCGCCGCGACGCTCTTCGGCCTGCCCCTCGATCGGATCGTCGGACGGCCGGTGCCCGAGGTCATGGGCGAGAATGCCTACGCCGTCGCGGTGCCGCACATCGAGAAGGTGCTGCTCGGGCAGACCGTCGAGTACGAAGCCGAATTCGACTTTCGCACGGCCGGTCCGCGCTGGATGCGGGTGAATTACATTCCGGACCGCGATGAGCGGGGCGAGATCGCGGGCTGGATCGCCACGATCCTCGACATCACCGAACGCAAGCGCGAGGAGCAGAAGTCCCGCTTCCTCGCCGACGCGAGCGCGGCGCTGGCGGAGCTGACCGACAAGGAGAGCACGCTTCAGAAGATCGCCGGCGTCGCCGTGCCGCACTTCGCCGACTGGTGCGCGGTATTCCTGAACCACCACGACGGTACGGTGCGCCCCCTCGCCATGGCCCACACGGACCCCGCGAAGGCGAAGGTCGCGCGGGAGATGTTCGCGCGCTACCCCGTGGACCCGGATGCTCCGCGGGGCACGGGGTGTATCGCGCGCACGGGAAAGCCCGAGCTGCTCGAGGACATTCCGGAGGAGGCGCTCTCCACGGTGGCGCGGGACGCCGATCATCTCAACATGGCCCGCACCGTGGGACTGCGCTCGTACCTGGGCGTTCCGCTGGTGTCGCGCGGTGGCAAGATCCTCGGGGTTCTCGATTTCGTCGCGGCCGAATCGGGCCGGCGATTCCGCCGCGCCGACCTGTGGCTGGCCCAGGACCTCGCGCGCCGCGCGGTGATCGCCATCGAGAACGCCGAACTCTATCGCGCCATGAAGGAAGCCGATCGGCGCAAGGACGAGTTCCTCGCGATCCTCGCGCACGAGCTCAGGAATCCGCTCGCCCCGGTACGCAACGCGTCGCATTACCTCAAACTCAAGGAGCTGGACGATTCGGATCTCGAGCGTCCCGTCGAGATGATCGACCGCCAGGTCACTCACATGGCACGCCTGATCGACGACCTGCTGGACGTGTCCCGCATTTCACGCGGCGTGCTCGAGCTCCGGCGCGAGCGGCTGACGTTCGTCGAGGTCGTCGAGGCCGCACTCGATGCCTCTGCCCACGAGATCGCAGCGCGTGGCCACGATCTCCGGGTCTCGATGCCGACCGGGATGATCGAGCTCGAGGCGGACCGTGCGCGGATGGCTCAGGTGTTCGGCAATCTCATTCTGAACGCGGCCAAGTACACGCCGGCGCCCGGGCGCATCGAGGTGGGAGCGGTCGTGAAGCGGGGCTTCGTCGAGGCGACGGTGCGCGACAACGGGATCGGGATTCCGTCCGACAAGCTCACGGAGATCTTCGATCTTTTCGCACGCGTGGATCATTCGCTCGAGCGCCAGGGCGGGCTCGGCATCGGGCTCACGCTGGCCCGCCAGCTCATGGAGCTCCATGGCGGAACCATCGAGGCCCGGAGCGAGGGGATCGGCCACGGCAGCGAGTTCGTGATCCGGATTCCCATCCTGACCGCGCCGCGGCTGCGCGCGCCGGTCGAGGCGCCGCTCGAGGCACCGAAAACCGCGCGACGCATCCTCGTCGCCGACGACAATCCGGATGCCGTGGACAGCCTGGTGCTCCTGCTCCAGACCGCCGGACACGAGGTGCACGGCGTCTACGACGGCGCCTCGGCGGTGGCGGCGGTGCGTGCTTTCCAGCCCGACATCGTCCTGCTCGACATCGGCATGCCGAAGCTCAACGGCTACGAGGCTGCCCGGCAGATCCGTCTCGACCCCTGGGGGCGGTCGCTCTTCCTCGTCGCGCTCACCGGATGGGGACAGGGAAACGATCGGGCCCTGGCGCGCGAGGCGGGCTTCGATCTCCACCTCGTGAAGCCGGTGGACCCCAAGCTGCTCTTCCGCGTGCTCGCCGAAGGCATCCCGGCTCCGTCACCGACCCCGACTCCATAGACGGCGCGATTCCGGCGCGAGAGTTATGGACCGGAATGCTTCGCGCGGGTCAGACGCAGGCGGCGGTTCTTCTGGTCGATCTCGACGCGACAGTCGGCGAAGGCCCTGGACCCGATGTTGCCGCGGTCGTGGAGCGCGGGATAAGCGACCT
>DAIUEO010000017.1:9597-33850 GCA_036845125.1 Candidatus Eiseniibacteriota bacterium
CGGCCGCACCGAGCCGGACCGGCACGGCGAGCGTGACGATCTGGATCTCGACTTCGTTCGAGACCGTGTGCGCCATTCCGCCGGAGCGCGGCGCGCCCTTCCGGGGCAGCGAGTCCACGAATGCGGTGGGGAAGACGAACGGCGCGATCATGTTGCCGGTGTCGACGTCGGTGGGGAGCACGCGGTCGCCGACCCGCAGCGCGACTTCGATCGGTCCGTGCTCGCGGGTGAATGGGACGATGTCCCGGCCATTGGTGTCCGGCAGCGCGGTCCTCGACAACTGGAGCTCGGCGCGCGGATAGTCGAGTGCGAGCAGGAAGTCGGCGAAGAGGCCAACGCCCAGGATCCCGTCGACGCCCGCGAGCTTGCGGAGGGTATCCGGTGAGCCGCTCGCCATGGCGTTGCGGAACGTGACACCTCCGAGGCGCAGTGAATCGAGCTGATACAGGTTGACCTCGCGGACGTTCTTCCCGGAAGGGTCACCGCTTCGCGCCTTCCCGGCCACCACCAGGCCCAGCTTCGCTGCGACCGACTCGTTGATTCGGGCGTGGCCCATGGCGCCGGTGTCGATGGCGAACCAGAAAGGACCCGCGCCGTTCACCTCGACCGAGGCGACGAGGATGCCGTTGACCGTCCTGCACGGGACGCGGGCCGTGTCGCCCCGCGACTCGACCGGAGGCAAGGACGTGCGACGCATGACGGGATTGCCCGGCGGTGGCTGAAGCTGCGCCTGTGCGTGGAGCGCGTGCGGAACGAGGGCAGCTGAGATCACGAATGCAAGGAGACGGTGCGTGAAACTGGTCATGGAGGGGACTCCGGGGTTGATCGAGATGCGGACGGCCTCGGAACGGAGACGCCCCGAGGGTCCGAAAGGTCGCAGCTCATTTCAGACTGTCATCGCCCGGACTTGATTGCCGCGCCGAACACACTACCTTGACGCGATGATTCGCATTCGACTCGCTGCCGCGTCCGACGAAGCCGCCCTCGGCCGCATGGGCGCCGCCCTCATGCGGCAGCACCACGATGTCGATCCGCGGCGGTTCATCATCACGGCGCGGCCGGAGGCCGGCTACGGGCGGTTCCTGGTCTCGGTGCTCGCGGATCCCGATTACTTCGTGCGGGTGGCCGAGAGCGACGGCGAGGTCGTGGGATACGTGCTCGCGGGCATCGAGCCGACGAGCTGGATGGATCTACGCGGCCCGTGCGGGGCCATCCACGACGTGTACGTCGAGGAGAAAGCGCGGCGGTCCGGCGCCGGGCAGCAGCTTCTGGGCGCGGCGCTCGACTGGATCCTCACGAAGGGAATGTCGCAGGTCGTGCTCTCGACCATGACCCGCAACGAGCCGGCGAAGCACCTGTTCGCGAAGATGGGATTCCGGGAGACGATGGTCGAGATGACGTTCGACCGCGACTGAGTCCGAAGGCGGCGCAGGAGGGATCCGTCATGCACGAAAACGCGCTCGCAGTCTGGGAAGGCTTCTACGTCATCGTCGGCTCATCGGCCGGAGCGCTCACCGGGCTCCAGTTCGTGGTGATGACGCTCATCGCGGATACCGTGGCCCTGCAGACCCGCGGCGAGTCGATCTCGGCCTTCGGCACCCCGAACGTGGTGCACTTCTGCGCGGCGCTGCTGGTGGCGGCCATCCTCACCATTCCCTGGAGCGGCCTGCCGCCGGCGGGTATCGGCATCTTTCTGAGCGGGCTGATCGGTGTCGTGTACACGGTGGTCGTCACGCGGCGGGCGCTCCGGCAGACCGGGTATGAGCCTGTGCTCGAGGACTGGGTGTGGCACAGCACGCTGCCGGCGCTCGCGTACGCCACACTGCTCGTGGCCGGCGTGGGTCTCATCCGGAACGGCGCGGGGGCGCTGTTCTTCATCGGGCCCGCCACGCTGCTGCTCGTGTTCGTCGGGATCCACAACGCGTGGGACACGGTGGAGTACGTGATCCTGCTGCGCGCGAAGCACGAGCAGGCCAAGAAGGCCAGGTCGGCGGCGGCACCCGAACCCGAACCCGGCAGGCCACTCATCGGAGGTGACCCGTGAGATCGCGGTGCTGGTGGCAGGCGTCGGTAGTCTCGTCGAGCCTCGCCTTCGCGATGTGTATCGGCTGCTCGCCCCCAGCCTCGCGGGACGCCGCCGGGACTGGCTCGGACGGCCTTGCAGCGACCCCATCGGAGGGTGCATCCGCCGCCCCCTTGCCGACGCTGGAGGATCTCGCCACGAAGGCCAGCTTCACGCTGGTGGTCGAGAAGTCCAGCGTGACGCCGCTCGGCACGAGGGAGTTGCAGACGCAAAGCGCGTTCGCCACCTACACGAACGAATTCTTTGGCGGGAAGGTGAACGCGCTCAAGATCCAGTTCTTCACCGGGCCGATCACCGAGGAATCGCGCTCGGAGCTGCTGCGCGGCGAAAGCACCTCCCTGGGCGCCGAGCGGTCGGCGACCCTGATCCTGTTCCTCGACAGCGGCAATCAGGTCACGCAGGCCAATCTCACGTTCATGGTTCCCGGCAGCACCGTGACGAGGACGGTGGCATCCACTCCCGCCGATGTGGCAAAGGGCTTCCGCGAATTCCATTTCGATCAGGGGAAGCTGCGACTCGAGGGGCAGGACACCTTCGATCCCGGCACCGAGTCAGACGGGGAACATCTGAGCCTGTCCTGGACCGTGGACGTCGACATCCCGGTGGTCGATCAACGCACGCCGTGACGGCGCGCAGCGCCTACTTCAGGATCACGACGCGGCGCAGCTCGTAGAAGGTTCCCTGACTCAGCTTCACGACGTAGACGCCGGGCGGGAGCCACTCGCTGTCGAGCGCGATCTCGTAGCGTCCGGGATTGCCGTTGCCGGCCTCGCGATGGGCAATGCGGCGACCGGTGACGTCCAGCAGGTCCACCGCGACCCGCTCCGGCGACTGCAGCACGAAACGGACGACCATCTGGTCGCGCGTGGGGTTCGGGAACACTCCCTCGAACGAGAGCCCGGGGGTCGTCGAGGGTGATGTCGCCTCGGCGACGTTGAACCCGCCAGAGCATGAGGGATGAGGTGGCGAGTGTCCGAGGCAGCGCGAGATGCGGAAGTCGAGCGCCTCCTGGATCGTGCCGCTCGCGAGCCCGGCGCATCTCGAGGCCACCACCGCCGCGGTCGCAGGGGGTGGCAGGTCCGGCCCGCACTGCGTGCCGAGATCCGGACAATTGCCGAGGTTGGACAGCCGCAGTCCCAGCCGGTTGCCGGTGACGGTCGCATCCAGCATGCCCGACACGGCGATGCCGATGTCCACCTTGGCCGAGCACGCGAGCGCCGGCCAGCCGATCGAGTTGTTGACGAAGGTTGCGCCGCGGCCGATGTGGGCGGTGCCGTTCCAGGCGAGCGCCGCGGTTCCGACCATCATGCCGATGTCGAAATGCCCGTCGCCCGTCCACGCGCGGTTGGACTCGAAGCGGGTTCCGGTGAAATCGAACTCGCGCTGGTAGGAGCCGAAGAGCGGGTCCGCCGCCAGCGCCGACCACGCGGCATTGCCGGCGCACAGAATGCTGTTGCCGCGCACGATCGAACGCTGCGTGGTGGATTCGGTGCCGCCGAAGACCACGATGCCGACGTCCGTCACGTCCGCGATCTGGTTGTCCTCGATCACCGTGTTCTCGCACGACGATGAGATGCCGTCCGCCCACACGTTGGGCCCGTCGGGCTTCGAATGGCAGCTCGTGTACTCGGTGATGAGGTTGCGGCGAATCGTGACCTGATCGCACTCCGCGCCGGCGCTCATGCCCTGGACGAGAATGTTGGTCCAGCCGGCGCTGTCGTTGATGCGGCAGCCGGAGACTTCAGCGCCGTTGCCGCCGCTGAGCGCGACATTCATGTCCGGGACGCTGGCTTCGATCGGCCCGCGGTGGCCTTCCACCCATACCTGCTGGAGTCGCGCGCGTCCGACCGCGACTCCGCTCAGCGTGACGCGGTTGAGCCGCACCAGCGGACCGCCGAAGTTGCTCGCGCGCACGAGCCGCGCCATCAGCGCGTAACGGGTGCTCGGAAACCACTCCCAGCCGCCGACCGGCGGGCGGGTGCGCACCACGACGTTGCCGGGGATCAGCAGCGTCGATTGGAGGCGGAACACCGCCTGCGGGGCAAGCTCCACCGTGGCGGTGCCGAAGGGGCCCACGAGCTGAGAGGCACAGTAGATCGCGTTTTGAAGCGCATCGGAATCCGCGATGTCCGAGCGGCACATCCCGAGGCTGGTGCACGTGCCCGGGCAATCGATGACCTCGAACGCCGGCGCTACGAAGGGGACGCTGATCACGGGGAACTGGGGGCCGCTGAAGCCGTAGAAGTCCTGGCTGCAGATCCGGGCCGCGAGGGTGGCGAGCTCGGTGCCGTTCAGCATGCCCTCGAGGACCGCCGACCACGGGCCGCCGCGGTACTCGGCGAGCCGCTCGTCGAACTCCTGGGGAAGCGGTTCCCGATTGAGAATCCCGCGGTAAAGCGTGAGAATCCTGGCGATCGAATCGGCCGTCGTAGCGCTGCCCCCTTTGGGGTAGTGGGCCGCGTACTCCGTCAGGTTGGGGTGGGCCGGTGAATCGTAGAACTGCCGCGCCCACGCTCTAAGGTTCTCGACGGAGCATCCCTTGCTCCGGAATTCCTGCACGGAAAGCCCGTACCCGGTGGAATCCGGGAGCCGTCCGAGCGCTTCGGTGTAGGTCTTGGCGATGAACTGGTGTGGGACGGCATCGGCAAGGCAGACGGCGGGGCACGAAAGCACGACCAGACCAATGAACAGGGAACTGCTTCGCCGCACGCTCGACTCTCCAGGGGATGGCCCGGCGATGCTACCAGCTTCGCGGCGCCGCGGGCGTCAATTGTCGGGGCTCTTCTGTGTTCTGTCGCTCCTCGTTTCCGGTATCGGCAGCGCGGGACGAGCCTTCGCCCAGACCATTGACGAGACCTTGTGGGTGACGGACGGCCCGGTCTACTCGGTGGTGGCGCACCGCGGCACCGTCTACATCGGTGGCGCGTTCCGGCGCGTGGGACCGGCGACCGGCGGTGCCATTCCCCTCGATCTCGCGAGCGGTGCGGCGACATCGTCGTTTCCGCATGTCGCAGGGCGCGTGAACGCGGTGGTGCCCGACGGCGACGGTGGCTGGTTCCTCGGGGGACAATTCACGTACGTGGGAGGTGTCTTCCGCGAGAACCTGGCGCACCTCGCTGCGGATCTGTCACTCCTGCCCTGGAGCCCGGGCGCGAACAACGAGGTGCGCGCGCTGGCGCTGAGCGGCTCCACCTTATATGTGGGCGGGCGGTTCACGAACATCGGTGGCCAGCCGCGGAAGTATCTCGCCGCGCTCGACAAGTCGTCGGGCGCGACGCGCGCGTGGAACCCCGGTGTCGAAGGCAACGGTGTCCAGGTCCTGGTGACGCGCGCGGCCCTCGTGTACGCGGGCGGGATCTTCTCGAGCGTCGGAGGGCAGCCGCGCGGCTGCATCGCGGCGATCGACTCCGCGAGCGCCGCACCGACCGCCTGGAATCCGAACGCCACCAGCAACGTCTATGCGCTCGCTGTCTCCGGATCGACCGTGTACGCGGGCGGCGCCTTCACCGGCATCGGCGGCCAGCCGCGCGACTACCTCGCGGCGCTCGACATCACGACCGGGAACGCGACGTCGTGGAACCCGGACGCCAACAACTACGTGCACGCACTCGCTGTGAGCGGCGGGACCGTCTACGCGGGCGGGGTCTTCTCGGCGATCGGCGGGCAGCCGCGGTCGTGCCTCGCCGCGCTCAATGCTGCGACCGGTGTGGCCACGACCTGGAACCCTTCGGCCAACAGCCGCGTGAACGCGCTGCTCGCGTCGGGATCCAACGTGTACGTCGCCGGCGAGTTCACGTCGATCGGCGGGCAGCCGCGGAACCGTCTTGCCGCGATCAACACGAGCACCGGCCTCGCAGTGCCGGGCTGGGATCCAAACCTCAACAACTCAGGCGTCGCGTTCGCGCTCCAGGGCTCGACGCTTTACACCGCGGGCGGATTCACCAGCATCGGCGGCGTGGGGCGGAACTACGTTGCCGCTCTGGACTCGGCGACCGGCACGGCGAAGGCGTGGAATCCGAGCGCGAACGGCCCGGTTCAGGTGCTCGCCGTACGCGGTCCGACGCTCTATGCGGCGGGCACGTTCACCTCGATCGGTGGACAGTCGCGCAGCAACCTGGCCGCGCTCGATGCGACCACCGGCGCGGCCACCACGTGGAACCCGGCTCCCAACAACTCGGTCCATGCGCTCACCTTCTCGGGATCCACCATCTACGCGGGCGGGGTGTTCACCACGATCGGCGGGCAGCCGCGGAGCCGGATTGCTGCAATCGATGGCGCGACCGGCGATGCCACCCCCTGGAACCCCGGCTCGAGCGGCGTCGTGCTGTCGCTGGCGGCGGCGGGAGCGACGGTTTACGCGGGCGGCGAATTCACGACGATCGGCGCTCAGCTGCGGAGCAACCTCGCCGCGCTCGACGCTGCGACCGGACTTGCGACGAGCTGGGATCCCATGGCCAGCAGCCGGGTCGAATGCCTGGCGCTCGCGGGATCGACCCTCTACGCGGGCGGGCACTTCTTCAGCATCGGCGGCCAGGCGCGAAACCGGATCGCCGGGCTCGACGTCGGAACCGGGCTCGCGACCTCGTGGAACCCGAACGCTTCGGACTATGTGCTGTCTCTCGAGGCGAACGGTCCGACCGTTTACGCCGGCGGAGTATTCATCGGGATCGGCGGGCAATACCGAAGTCGCGTGGCGGCACTCGATCCGCTCGGGCTCCCCACCGGCTGGAACCCGAACGTTGGCGGCGGCTTCGTGTTCGCGCGTGTGAGCGCGCTGGCGGCCAGCGGCCCGCGGATGTACATCGCCGGCGACTTCACGACGATCGGGACGACGCCGCAGTCGGGCATCGCGGTCACGGCGGTGACTCCGGTGGCCGATGTGCCGGCGGGGGGGGCGTCCCCCATCGTGCAGCTGCGGAATCGACCGAACCCCTTCCGGAGCCGGACGACGATCCGCTATTCGCTGCCGGCCCCGGGGCAGGTCCGCCTCGAGGTCTTCGACCTCGCTGGCCGTCGCGTGGAAACGCTGGTGCCGTCGGTCTGGATGCCGGCCGGCACCCACGAGGTGGAGTTCCGATCGGCCGGGCTGGCGAGCGGCGTCTATATGACCCGGCTGAAGATCGGAACCGAGACCGTCACCGGGCGAATGCTGCTGGTGGACTGAGTGGGGAAGGAGGCCCATTCCCGGACCGGGCAGAAGTCCCGGGCCCATGGACCGCCGAACGCCTGTGAAAACGGTATTTGAAGCGAAATGGAGAAGGAGGTGGCATGATCATGCATCCACAGAGCCCCAAAGGACCATGCCGGCGTTTGAATTGACGTGAGGAGGCAAATGGGAGTTTCGCTCAGCGCCGTCGCTCGACCTCTTGGAGTCATGGCGATGCTGGCTTTCCTGCTCGCGCGCCCGGTCCCCGCCTCGAGCGCGTCCCTGTCGGAGAGCGACCTGCTTCCCCTCATCAACCGGTTCGAAACCGTCTTCAACGACTCTGCGGGGATGCTGATCGATCCGCGCTACGAGCTGAACGCGCCTGAAGTGGCGCGGTTGACGGTGGTCTCTCAGGCGCTGGGGTACTACGACCTGCTGCTCGCCACCGGCCAGCCGTCATACCGTGACCCCCTCCGGAAACGCGCCGACTTCCTGATCGAGCAGATGGAGGTGATCGAGTCGCAGACAGTGTTCGACGGGATGCTGGCCTATGCGCTCCTGGCAGCGGCTGATGGCACCGGGGATTCCACGTACTCGCAAGCCGCGACCCCCATCATCGAACGGCTGCTGCAGGCGACCCCAGGGTCACTGATTCTCAACTGGGGGCTCATGGCCGCCATGGCGCTCGCGAAGCACTACGAGCTCACCGGCGACCCGCGCTCACTGGACAAGACCCGGGCGATCATCGACGCATTGGCCGGGTATCAGCAGGCGGACGGCAGCTTCCCCCACTACTGTCCGAAGTCACGGGACATCCATTACACAGGGTGGATCGGGATGGAGCTCATCACGATCCGGCACAGTTTCGGCTACGCCCCGATCGACGTCATGCTCGGCAAGCTCGACGCTTTTCTGCGGACGCGTGTTTGCCGGGGGGGAATGACGGTGTATTCCGAGCCGTGCCCCGACCGCCCGGGCTGTTTCACGAACTACTACAGCAAGGCGACAGGTTGCCGGCAGGATTACGACACACGCGGCTGGATGAACGAGCTGGGATACAACGCGCTCGTGTTCGGTCACTTTGGGGAGCGTCACGCCGCTGGCGTCATGACCTTCCTCGACTCACTCACGAGCAACGAGCTCTTCCCGGACAAGTGGGACTACCTGCCATCCTCGAGCGATCCCATCTATCCCTGGGCCACGTCGAACCGGTCGATCATCCGTGCGAGCGTCGCATTCTGGTCGCTGGCGGCGATGGTGCGAGATCGCGTCGCGCCCCCACCGGCTCCTTTGCCCGCGGTGTGGCCCGTGATTCCCGCCGCTCCGAACCCGGCGCTCGCGGCCACGCTGGCCGAGAAGGCCGCGGCACGGGCTCTCGACCGGTGGCAATGGTCGGAAATCGACCGCCTGGTGCTGTCGGGCGCCGACATGAACGACGTGTGTCCCCCGGGTGATCCACTGGAGACGCGCATCGCAAGCCCCGCGACCTCGGACGAGAGCGAACCGCGGGACTGCACGGAGGGTGGGGCGCCCGTCGTGGTGGCGCACTCGCTTCGACTATCTCCCAATCCCGTGCGGGATCGGATCGAGCTGGCTTTCTTTCTGAGCCAGGGATCGCGCGTCGAGCTGGAGGTCCTGGACATCTCGGGTCGCCGCATCCGGCAATGGACCTGGGCCGGTCGTCCTGCCGGCGAGAACCACGTGTCCTTGGACCTGCACGACGGAGCCGGTCGGAATGTCCGGCCCGGAATCTATCTGATCCGGTTCCGCGCGCAGTACGAAACGACCCTCAAGGTCGTCGTCCAGCACTGAGTCGGCGAATCAGTGGTCCATCGACAGCGCGATGTGCGCGGTCGTGTGCTCGTCCTGGATGCCGTAGAGCGACTCGATGACCGGGATCTGCACCAGGCCTTCGACCGCCACGCCGAACCCGGACTGCCAGCGCAGTCCCGGTGACAGATAGACCACGGTGCCGCCGGTGTGCTGCCCCTCGACGCCTTCGCCGAGGTCATCGCGCGCAGCGGTTCGGCCATTGGCCTGAACGGTGGCGCTCCATCCCTGGCGGCGGGGCGTGTAGAAGCCGGCGTTGTAGAGCACGGCGTTCCCGTAGCGGTAGCCGTGATCGTTCTCGCCGTTCAGCCGGCCGAGCACGCTGGCGAGGAACGTTCCCTGGTGCCCGGGCAGCGTCAGGTTGAGTCCGGCCGATCCCGACCACGCGCCGCTTCCCGGTTGCAGGTGCTCGTCGAGGCGCTCGCCGCCCGTGTCGGTCCGGTTGTTGGGCCCGGTCGGCGCGACCACGCCGAGCACGGCACCGAGCGTTCCTCCCCGAGGTCCTGCGCCGTGCGCGAGCCCGATCAACGCCAGCAGCTCGGCGTCACCGAGACCCTGCTCGCGCCGGGTGATGGACGCTTCACCCTCGGGCGTCTCGATGATCTCCTTGAAGTTGTAGGGAAGGCGCCCGAGCAGGGCGAGCCGATCCACCGCGCGCCAGGAGACGAAGGCGCCGGTCCGATGCTCGTGCTCCTCTTCGTTGCCCGGCTCCTCTTCGAGTGCGTTCGCCTTGGAGAGGTAGCGATCCTCGATGCCGTAGCGGATCTGCATCGGGACCACACCGCCCAGCGCATCCGCCGGGAACGGGGTGCCGCACAGGCATTGACTGCACGCGTACGCCGCAACGGGTGCCGCGGCGATTGCGACGGCGCCGAGCGCCCAACGGAGACCGGGGGGGACGTGCATGGACAGAAGCCTAGGACATCCGACCGGCCGGAAGCGAGGCGAATCTGGCCAGCAAGCTTTGGGTTTCTCGGAGGATCCAGGGCCTATCGAGAGAGCCGATAGCCCAGCCAGATTCCCGCCAGCCCGCCGACCACGCTTCCCAGTACCGAACTCAGGGACAGCCAGCCCGCACCCCAGACGGTGGGCAGCCAGCTCCCGATCGTCGAGCCGATGATCATGCCCATCATGATCAAGCGCTTGGGGCTCATCGCGCGTGACCCTACCACTGATGTCCGATCTGCTCCGGGGGCGCGTCGCAGTCGCAAACAAGGACCTTCACTCGCGGACGGGCACGTACCGATAGGTTTTCGGTGGGGATCCAGCGATAAAGCCGGCCCCGCGGGGAGGTCCAATGACGCGGGCAGCAAAGATCGGGGTGGTGTTCGGCGGATACATCGCGGCGATCGTGGCCGGCATCGTCGCGGCGCAGCTCTACAACGCGCACATGGCGGCCCAGCCGTACGACACGTCGGGCGGCATGTACGCCGGCGGAGAGTTGCTGACGTCGCTGGCGGCGTTTCTCACCGTCGCCCTGGTGCCAACCCTGCTGGCGCTCTGGTTCCTGCGACGTCACGAGGGGTTCTGGAACGTGGTGGCGATCGCGTCGCTCGCGTTCGCCGGCTTCGGTCTGCTCGCGGTGCTCACGCCGCTGGCGGCCCGCAACCCGGGCGCGAACATCGCGCTCATGCTGGTGGATCTGTTCGGGCTCTTACAGCTGCTCGGAGTGCCGCTGTGGTTCGCGGCGTTCGCCCTGTTCGCGTTCCTGGCTCCGACCCCGCCGATCCGCCGCAAGCTCGTGGTGGCCGCCGCGATCGAGCTCGGCGTCGGCTTCTGCGCGCTCGTGCACTGGTTCGTTCCGGGGTCGCCCTGGTAGGGAATGTGCCCGCGCTGGGATTCCTGCGCGCCAATTTCGTCGCCTTGGGTTAAACTGTCTCACCTTCCCGTTACCGATTCACCACCCCCAAGGAGACATGAATGTTTGGCTGTCGATCGTCTTTGCGCGCCGCCGCCCGCCCCATCGTCGCCACCTGGATTCTGACGACGGTCGCTTCGTGGTCCGGGGTGCTCGCCGCGGATGCCCTCGCGCAGACATCCCCCGATCCGAACGTTCTCCAGGGGGAGATCTGGACCCCGCGCGCTTCGACCGGCACGCTCCACCTCCACGGTGGGTTGTTTGCCCCGGTCAACGCGAAAGCGACCGGCACGAATCTGGGAGCCCGGCTCGGCCTCAGCCTGGGCAGCCACATGACACTGGGCCTCCTGGCCGACTGGAACTTCAAGCAGAAGAGCCTGCTGGATACGACGAGCAGCTCTCTGCCCGGTTATCAGCCCAAGGTCCTGCTCGCCAAGGTCGACGCGCACCTGATTCCCACCATGCTGTTCCTTCAGGTCAAGCTCACGAACAAATTCCCGATCGTGCCCTACGCCGGTGTGGGAGCCGGCTATGAGTGGCTGATTCTCCGGTCGAACGACTACCGCACGGACGAAACCCGCGTCACCACCTTCGCCAACTGGGGCTGGCAGACCTATGCCGGGATGGGCCTGAGGCTCTCCGACAAGCTGCGATTCGACGGGGAGATGTTCTACAACGGCGGATCGCTCGAGCGCGACATCACCGACCAGAATGGCACCGCCTGGCGCGAGGTCGTGGATGCCGAGGGCGTCGGCGCGCGCATCGGGCTCGACATCGTCTACTGAGTCCCGTCACCCACCCGAGCGCTCAGGCTGTCCGACGGGAATACTCGCCGGCCTGAGAGCGAGGTGGAGCATGGTCCACTGCCAGAACACGAGGCCGACTCCCACGATGTTCATCGGGCTCGCGATGCCGCCCGAGCGGAACAGAACGGCCTCCACGGGCAGGAGACCGATCACGAGCGCCAGGCGAATTCGATTCCGCCGCGTCCAGAGCCAGGGAGGTGCTGACCGCCGCTGGCCGTGACGGAGATCCCGGATCACCCAGAACAGGGCCAGGATCGCAAAACCTCCGAAGAGCACGGGCCCGATCACGATCAAGGAGAGGTCGATTCCCATGGTTGCTCCCTCGAAGCGAAGTGCTTCGGGGTGAACGAGTGCGGCATAGAGGACGGCTCCGCCGAGTGGCAGGTGGAGCATCAGAACGAGCGCATGGAACGGCAGGCGAGCACCTCGCTCGCCGAGGTAGAGCAAGGCAATCAGGGCTGCTGCCAGAGGGACGAGCGCCCAGTAGTGGCCGCCGACGCCGCGCCCGCCGATGCCGTCGACCAGCGTCCACGAATAAGCGCGTCCCTGCGTCAGGCCTCGGATGAGTGGCAGCCAGATCAATATGGAGCCGATCACACTCGTCCACACGAGGAGCGCCCGAAGCAACGGGTCGGGACGCCCGGGAGTTCGAGCCGATTCCATGCGCGGATGCTAGGTCGATGGCCCGGATTGTAGAAGCCCGCCTCGGCTTGGAAAGTTCCTGACAGCCTAGAGCCCTGCGAATCCTCGACATCGGGATTCCCCTCTGCAGGCACGCGACTTGCTCAGCCCTCTGCGGGGTGGCCGCGTTCCAATGGAGGGATCATGCGGACTTTCACACTTTCCAGATGGCTCCAGGCCTGCGGTGCGGCCCTGCTGCTCGCGGGCACGCTGAACTGCGCAGCCAACAACAGGACGAAGGGAGCGGTCATTGGCGCCACCGGCGGAGCGGTCGTCGGCGGAGTGATCGGCAAGCAGTCGGGACACACGGCCCAGGGCGCCATCATTGGTGCCGTGGTCGGCGGCGCGGCCGGCGGCATCATCGGTCATCAGATGGACCAGCAGGCGAAGGATCTCAAACAGAACATCCCGGGAGCCACCGTCGAGCGTGTCGGCGAGGGAATCAAGGTGACGTTTGCTTCGGGGCTGCTGTTCGACTTCGGCTCCGATCGGGTCCGGGACGAAGCCCGACACAATCTGGATGCGCTGGCAAACAATCTCGACAAGTACGACGACTCCAACCTGATGATCGTCGGTCACACGGACGATGTCGGAAGCGAGTCCTACAACCTCGACCTCTCGGAGCACCGGGCGGACGCCGCGACGCGCTACCTGACGGCCGATGGCGTCGCCCGCAGTCGCATTGGCACACGCGGGGTCGGGGAGAGCGAGCCGGTCGCATCGAACGAGTCGGACGCTGGCCGAGCAAAGAACCGGCGGGTCGAGGTGGCGATCTACGCCAGCAAGGCGTGGCGCGAGCAGGCGAAGCGCGAAGCGGGAGCTGCCGCATCACTGGAGCCGTGACGCGGTCCTGTGCTGGGACTGCTAGGCCTCAGACAGGCGCGTCCCGCAGGACGTGCAGAAGGCTGTACCGGAGGGTGCGGCCCGCTCCGAGCGGACCGATGCCAGGCTGACGGGCGCTGCGGTCGACGCGTCTACGCGGCCCGGCGCTGTTCCGTCATCGGCTCCGTGACCACGGCGACGGCACCGGGAGCAGTTCCTCCGCCGATCGTCATGAAGTAGCGCGGGCCCGGGGCTCCTGGATAAAACTGAAGCTGCTCCGGCCGGTCGGCGAAGAACTCGTCCACGGCGCGTTGGGCGCCCGCATAGGGCGGGCTGCCATAGTCGTCGAAGACGATGATTCCGTCGGGGAGCATCCTCGGGTACACAAACTCGAGGCACTCCATGTAGGAGCTGTAGAGATCGCAGTCCAGGTGGACGAGCGAGAAATGCTCCGCTGCCAGTCTCGGCAGCGTGTCCCTGAAGTAGCCCTTGATCAGGGTGACGTGTTCCGCCAAGCCCATCCGGGTGAGGCGCGCCGTCAATTCCTCCAACGAAGCTTCGCCAAGGAACCCCCGGTGAACCCAGGGGTGCATGGTCCCGTCGTCCTGGGCGTCCTCCGCGGTGGGCTCAGGGAACCCCGCAAACGAATCCAGGCCATAGATCCGTGCAGGAATCCCCCGGCTGCGGAGGATGTGCGCCATGCCCAGCAGGGTGGCGCCGTGGTGCGTGCCGCATTCGAGGATGGCGCCGGGGAAGTTCTCAAGCGAGCGGACGATGCGCGCCAGGGTGTAGAACTCCGGGCGGCGCCGCGGAGTCGCAGCGCCCAGACGCTTGAGCAGCAGATCAGGCGCGTGGCCGAGCAACCCCCGGTAGGCCACGCTCGAACACTCGTCGATCATGTTGCCCAGGATTCTGGGTAGAAGCGAGGTCGGTCCGTTCATGGCACTGGGAGTTTTCGGCGTCCCGTGCGGTCGCCTTTAGGCGCGGTTGGACCTGGAGTCCCCAACGATGAAGACGCTGTTCTTCGACCTGGATGGAACGGTGATCGTCCTCGAGCGAGGGACGGTCAAACCGCTACTGGCCGCCGGAGCGTTCGAGCGGGCGATTCGTCGTGCCGGTTTCCAACAGCTCGTTTGCGTCGGGAACGCGGTTGCGCTCATCGCACATCTCGAAGAGATGGGCGTCGAGGCTGACGGACATCAGATGATCTTCGATCTCTGCTTCGGAGCCTTCGAAGACCGGAGCTGGTTCCGAGGCGCGTGCTCGTGGATTACCGAGCCTGGAGATCGCGGAAGCATCATCACCGGTACGGGCGACTGGTGGTACGTCGATGACCTGGCCCAACGCTACCTGGACCAGGCGGGGAAGCACGCATTGTTCGAGTCGCAATCGGGAGGCCGGATACTCGTTCCCGATGCCAACGGTGACGGTCAGGACGTGCTCGACTGGCTCGAGCGAATCGAACCTCGCCAGATCCCATAGCCGCGGTCGCGACGATGATCGCGGTCCAGGTCAGCGATTAGACGGTCAACGGGTCACTGCCAGCGTTCACGTCATGTTGAGCGGCCAGAGCCCGTGCAGCAGTGCGGGGATCCAGAGATTCCCCGAGCGCTGGTAGACGAGGCCGAAGAACTGGCCAATGACGAAGATCGCGCCGAACATGCCCCAGCGCGGTCCCGCGTCCGTACCGAGTCCGAAGTAGTTGAAGTGCAGCGGCCCGAAGGTGAACACGAGGTTGGCGATCAGAACGCCGGCCACGGGGCCGAGTCGTCTCACGAGCTCGGTCTGGAGAAGGCCGCGGTAGATGAGCTCCTGAACGAAGCCCCAGAGAAGGCCGGTGGGCACCGTCAGCAGCAGCACGCGGGTCCAGCCGTTGATTCCCGCCAGTCGCTCGAAGTGTTCGCGGAACATGAAACCGAACACGACGGTGGCGAGGGGTATCACGGTCAGGACATAGATCCGTTCGCGCGGAGTCCACTCTTTCCATGGATGCAGCCCAATGATCCCGCCGCTCGATCGAACGAACCCCACCATCACGAGGATCACCGTGACCAGGAGGGCTACGACGATCGCGGGCCGGGCCCAGTACACATCCGTGGGGCCGGCAGCCCGTGCGAGAGCCTGGAGCGCAGGGTGAATTACGAGGCCCACGAGCACGAAGGCCAGCAATAGGCGCAAACCGGTCTTTTCGTCGCAGGGCGCGCGCTCCGGACGCTCGAACTGCAGCGTATGCGCGGCGATCAGGTCGCGGAGCATGGACATCTCCCGCTTCTACGAGCGCGGGGCGTCGCGGGTTTCAGCCTCGCGCGGGCCGATCGGGAAAAAGCCTGGTGACAGAGCTACTCCATGGATTCACCAGGACTGGCTGCCGCGGACGGCGGTGCATTGCACCATGATGCAACGTCGCCTAGAATTTGCGCCCCGCGCGGGTCTGGACCGCGCGCGGTCAGGGTTTCGAGTGGTGCATCCCATCGTCCAGATCACACAGCCAGGAAGGAAGGTAGGGTATGGGTCGTCGCTCTGAGGCGTTGGCCAGTCGCATCGAAGAGGGAGCCAATGGCCTGGCAGCTTTTGTCGAGAACCTATCGGACGCCGAGTGGGAAACCCCGACGACAGCGACCGATCGTCGCACGGTAGGCCAGTCCGTGAACCACGTCGCGCTCGTTTATCCCATCGAGATCGATCTGGCGCGCGCCATCGCGGGCGGGAATGCGGTGACCGACGTCACGTGGGCGGTCGTGGCAGATTTGAATGCGAACCACGCGCGGCAATTCGCCAAGGTCACGAAGGCCGAAGCGCTCGAGCTCCTGCGCAAGAACAGTCGCGAGGCGGCGGCGGCGGTGCGCGCATTGAGCGACGAAGAACTGGATCGCGCGGCGCCGTTCTCACTGAGCTACGGTGCGCCGGTCACCGCGCAATTCGTCATCGAGGACCACGCCCTCCGGCACAGCTGGCATCACCTCTCGCGCATCCGCGCTGCGGTGGGCCGGTCCGTGGCGACTTCCGCCTAGCGTTCGTCTCGGGAACGACGAGGGCCCCGGCTGCATGATGCCGGGGCCCTCATTCTACTCAGTCGAACAGGTGGAATCGCGTGCCGAGCGTGAGCACGACCCCGTCCTTCCCCTGGGTCGTGTACTTGATCTCGCCGAACGGCTTCATCCGCCTGATGCTCGCCTTGGCGCCGAAGAGAAAGTTGACGCCGGTGTTCCACGAGGCGTCGCCCTGGTCGGGATCGTGGTGGTAGCTAGTGAAGCCGGCGCCCGCGTAGAGCGCGACGATCGGCAGCGGGAGCACGGGGATGTGGCCGTCGACGGTGATCGCCCAGTCGTTGCTGTTGTCCACGAACACGTACTCGAGCATCGGGACCAGGTCGAAGCTCAGGAGCCCGATCGCAGCCCCGGCGCCGATCGACCCGGTCTCCGGTTCCACGCGCCAGTTGGCGAACGCGAGCGGCTCGACCACGCTGACGGCGGCCGCGGGTCGTGCTGCGGTGAGGGCGAGACCGAGGAGCAGGACGTAGAGGAAACGCCCACGGACAGGCATGCAGAGTCTCCAAGTGAAGGGCAGGAAACAAACGAGGCTACGAATCGATCGCTGCCTCACGCTAACACCCGACCGCCGCCGGTCCATAACCGTCGATCTCGACTCCTACCGCTTTGGAATGCTCGCGGCAAAGTACGCGAACCCATCATCGAGGGCGTCGAAGGCGGTGGGTGGCGGAGGATAGTCGGGCTCCGATGACAAGGCCGCCTTGATCAGTGACCAGGTTCCGCTCCCCGTCGGCGCAGGGAAGGTCACCTTCGAGATCACCGTCACCGCCCGGGTCTCGCTCCAGATCTCTCGCCGTGCCTCGAGGTCGAACATGTTGAACGTGATCCACACGGTCCGCTCGGTGGATTTGATGATGTTGTCGTTGTCGGTATTCACATCGTAGTCGGAGTCCGCGGTCTCTCGATTTTGGGCGACGCTGACGGACTCGATCCGGGCCAACGCCAGGTAGCGCGCGTCGGCGCCCATGGCCTCCGCCAGCATCAAATAGGCCGAGGTGTCGATCCCCGCGCCGTCCCGATAGTGATCGAGAAGGTGCGCGTGGCGCTCCACACCGATTCGCTCGTGCAGCACGCTGGCGGGCACGAAACGCAGATCGCGGCGCTTCGTCATGAACACGTCTTCCATCACCAAGCCGTTACGTTCGGGGTTATTGAGATCGACCTGGCCGTACGCCAGGTTGACAACGCCCCCGAACACCGTGGGGCTGCTCCGGAACGTCGTGGAATCGAAACCCGCGTGGAGCCTTCGTGACGCGCAGGCAGCCAGGGCGAACAAGACCCCCAGCGCAATCAGCTTGATGGCAACGGATCTCCAAGCCATTACGCCTCGTCCAGGAGGTAGGCGAGGTCCTCGCGATTCAGCGCGCGGGAGAAGCCGTCCTCGCCGAGCACGTCCTTGATCAGCGCCGCCTTGCGCTGCTGCAGCTCCCAGATCTTCTCTTCGATGGTTCCCTCGGCCAGCATGCGGTAGGCCACCACGGTGCGATCCTGGCCGATCCGGTGAGTGCGGTCGATCGCCTGGGCCTCGACCGCGGGGTTCCACCACGGGTCGAACAGCACCACGTAGCTGGCGGCGGTCAGGTTGAGGCCGGTGCCGCCGGCCTTGAGCGAGACCAGGAATACGGCCGCCCGCGGATCGGTGGCGAACGCGTCCACCACCTCGTCACGGCGTGTGGTGGCGCCGGTCAGGACATGGAACGGGATATCGCGTCCCGTCATCTCGTCGGCGAGCAGCTCGAGGCAGCGCACGAACTGGGAGAACACCAGCACCTTGTGACCTTCGGCGAGCAGAGGCTCTAGCAGCTCGAAGAGGGCCTCGAACTTTCCCGAGCCCAGCTCGAGGCCGCCATCGGTCAGGGCCGGATGGCAGCAGATCTGTCGCAGCAGCGTCAGGTCGGCCAGGATCGAGAAGTGGTTCTTGCGAAGCTCCTCAGGATTGCGCGCCATTGCCGCCACCCGCTCGCGTATCCGAACGAGCTCGCCGGCATAGAGCTGGCGCTGACCTTCTGTCATCTCGCAGTCGCGACGCTCCTCGATGCGGTCGGGCAGGTCCGCGGCCACTTCGCGCTTGAGCCGGCGCAGCATGACCGGGCGCAGCCTGGCCGCCAGCAGCGCGCGTGCATGCGGCGGGGCGTCGGGGTGGTCGTACCGCTCCGAGAATCGCGCCCGGCTCCCGAGGTAGCCGGGATTGACGAAGCTCATGATGCTCCAGAGGTCGAGCGCGCGGTTCTCGAGCGGCGTGCCGGTGAGAGCGAGCCGGTAGGGCGCCGCGAGCTCGCGGACCGCGCGGGCAATCGCGGTGTCGGGGTTCTTGATGTTCTGCGCCTCGTCGAGGATCACGGCGTCCAGGGCCGTTTCCTTCCACGCCTCGAGGTCGCGGCGCAGGAGGGCGTAGCTGGTCACGATCAGATCGTGGCGGGACACCTCGCGGCGCAGCACGCGGCGCTCGGCGCCGCTCGCGAGCATCAGTACGCGCAGGCCGGGGGTGAAGCGGGCCGACTCGCGCACCCAGTTGTGCATCACCGAGGTCGGGCACACGACCAGGCAAGGCGGGCGTCCCGGATCCCGCTCGCGCAGGTGCTGGATCCAGGCCAGCGCCTGGATCGTCTTGCCGAGCCCCATGTCGTCGGCGAGCACCGCACCGAGGCCGAGCGAGCCGGTCCAGGCCAGGAAGTCGAGCCCCTGCTGCTGGTAGGGGCGCAGCGTGCCGGAGAATCCCGCCGGCACCGGCACGGCCGGCAGCTCACGGAAGGCGGCGATCTGCTCACGCATGCGCTCCACGGCGCGCGCGCTCTCCGGATCGGCGCCCAGGCGCTCGAGCGCCTCCAGGCTCTCGGGGCGGGCTGCCGCGAGCTGCCAGCGCGTGACGCGCTGTTCTCCGCCGCCGAGCTCGATGCCGAGGTCGGCGAGCATCGCGGCGGCCTCCAGGTGGGTCTCCGCCGCCTCGCGCCGGGTCCAGCCCGAGGCGAGCCGGACCCACGACGTCTTCGCGCCGCGCAGCCGCTCGAGATCCTCCTCGGAGAGCGACATCCCCTCGGCTTCCCACTCCGCCGACATCACCAGCCAGTCGACGCCGCTCGACTTCACCCGCAGTCGCGTTCGAACCACCGCACCCGATCCGAGCAGCCGCTGCATCGAGCGGCTGCCGAACCACTCCACGTCGCGGGGCCGGCGTTCCCACGCATCGGCGAGCATTTCCGCGTTGCGCGGGTTGAGCCTGATCCACCAGCCGACACCGGCATCGGCGGCGGCCGGCGCCACGCCGCCCGGCCCGCCACTCTCGCCGCCCTTGGCGCCGGTCGCGCGCAGCCACTCCAGGGCGGGCGCGACACGCTCAGGGATGGGCGCCTCGAACCAGACCTGCTCGCCGGGTGGTGCGGGTGTGTTCGTCACCGGCTCGCGGGTTCCAGGCGTGTCGTCCACGCGCGTCGCGCCGGCGATGGGCTCCAGCGCGTCGGGCTGGCTCCGTGACGCGGCCTTCGCGGCCGACACCGCCGGCGTCGCCTTCTCCCAGCGACGCTCGGGCGTGTACTCGAAGAGTCCCGGCGCCGCGCGGCCGGGACGCCAGGCGTCTCCCGGCGCGTGAGCCATCACGCGAATCTGGAGCCAGTCGTTCTCGCGCAGATCGAGCAGAACCGCCGCCACCAGGTCGAGATAGCGAGTGTGGCCGGCCAGGCTCTCACGCATGCCGGGGAACGCCTCGGCAAGCTGCGCCAGCATCGTGCCGCGCACCTCGGGCCGCACCGGGATGGTCCCCGCGAGCTGGAAGCGATCGATCAGCTCCGGCGGCGGCTCCTCGATCAGCTCGTGAAAGGCACCCTCGCACAGCACCAGTCCCGGCCGATGCTCGGAATGGCTCTCGTGCCCCCGGAAGTAGATGACCTCTTCGAGCGGACGCCGCCGCCCGTCGGGCCACTGGACCTCCAGGATGAGCCGTGGCTCGCCGGCGGTCTCGACGCATGCGGGTATCAGCCGGATGAGCGCTTCGTTGATCCGTACCGGTCCGCCCGCCGTCACCCCGGCGCGCTGCGCGAGATCGTCCGGCAGGTCGTTGCTCCAGGACACCAGCGGCGTGTCGCCGACCCGGCGCAGCATATGAGCGAGGCCGCCGTTCACCGCGCCGCCTTCGTGCCACCCGCTCACGTGCGTCGCGAGCACCACGTGGAGCAGCAGGGCCTGGTCGGTCGGGAGGAGTCCTGGCCGGCGCCGCAGCTCGGACTGGAGCTGGGTGAGCTGATGCGTGGTGCGCGGCACGTCCTGCATGCGCGGCGACGTCATGCGGACCTGGGTGGTCGCCGTGATCGCGCCGTTCCCGGCGGCCTCGAGGTCGAGCACGAGGCGGATGCTGCGCTGGGGTGTGCCGGTGCGCTCGCTGGCCCAGCGCAGCAGCTCCTGTTCGACCAGCGGCAACTCCCGTGCGGCGTAGTGCTCGGCGAGATCGGCGCGCTGTCGGTACGGCTCGAGCGCGGGCGGCAGCCAACCGCCCGTCCGCCGGGGAATCTCCTGCGCGAGCCGCCAGCACATCAGCTCCGCGTCGGACTCACCGAAGATCTCGTCGAACGGAGGCCGGTAGAGCTGGAGATCCTGCGCGCGCGGGCCGAGCATGCGCACCAGGACCGCCTCGCGGGCCCACGTGGTCACCGCCTTGCGCAGCTCCAGAAGCGTGGCCGGAGCGGTGGACGATGGGTCCGCGCCCCAGGCGGCCTCCTCCTCGTAGCGGCCTCGTCGCGCGGGCGGCGTGCCCGTCGAGCGCCGACGGCCGCGCGGCGCGGGTTCCTGCGTGCCGCTCATGGCGGCGGGTATGGCGGTCGCTCTCGCTCGTGTCGTTGAGAAACGCATTGAGGTCCTCGATCGTCGGCGGGACGAGGCGGGCAATCCGGCGATCGAAGAATCCGATCGCCGCCCGGGCACGATCGACCGCGCAGCAGGCGAGGGCGTAGGCATGCTTGCAGTACGGCGACGCCGGGCAGGTGCACTCGGGGCGCCACATGCCGTCGCCTTCGTCCCAATGCCAGCTCGTGCGGTACTCGACGCGCCCGCGCACCAGGGCGGAGAAACCGAGATCGGAGACCGCCAGCGGGCCCACCCGTCCGAGGGCGGCGTACTCCATGCCGCGCGCCCGAACGTGGGAGATGAACGAGGCGAGGTCGTCGAGCAGCGATTTCCAGCGGCCCGGCGAGAGGGCCGCGAAGTCAGGGTCGTCCTGCGGTCGCTCGCGGTCGTGGGCCTCGGATCGGTCGTTCATGGGGAATCGGGCAGGATAACACCGGTCCGTCGAAAACAGGCGCGCCTGGATCCGGTCCGGGATCAGCAGCCGATCGGGGAGCAGGTAAGCTTCCGTTTCGACCTGCGGGCGCCGAGTCCGGGCGCGTCCCATGTCATCTCGTGCGGGCCGGCCAGTATGGGGGGAAAAGGGAGGGAGCTTCGTGCGCGCAATCGTTGTCCGATCCTTCGGCGGCCCCGAAGTGTTACAGCTCGCCGACGTTATCCCGTTCCCGGTCCCCTGGCGCCCGGCGACGTGCTCGTGGCATGCGGCGATCGGGGTCAATTTCGCGGACACGGAGCGACGGCGCGGCATGTACACGCCGCCGTCCCTGCCATGGGTTCCTGGACGCGAGGCGGCGGGGGTGGTCGTGGCCGTCGGACCCGGTGTCGATCGGGGGCTCATCGGCGCACGGGTAGCCTATTTCGCGCCGCGTTCGAGCGGGTCCTATGCCGAATTGGCCATGGTCCCTGCCGATGCTCTGTTCCGCTTCGAGTCCGAGCTGCCCTTCGACGTGATGGCCGCGCTGCCGCAGCAGGGTCTCACCGCCCACGGCGTGCTCCGCCTCGCCGCGATGAGGCCGGGCATGACGGCCCTGGTGCTCGCTGCGGCCGGCCGTGTGGGGCAGATCCTGGTGCAGCTCGCGCGTCGCGACGGCGCGCGTGTGATCGGCGTCGTGTCCACTCCGGAGAAGCGGGACGCCGTCGCCGCGCTGGGGGTCGAGGTGATCGCGGGCTACCGCGACTTCGACTCCGCGGTGCGCTCCCTTACGAATGGCCGCGGCGTCGACGTCGTCTTCGATTCGGTCGGTCGCGCGACCCAGGACGCGAGCCTGGCGTCGCTCGCCCGTTACGGCCAGATCGTCTACTACGGCGACTCGAGCGGCCTGCCGGCGCCGATCGACGTCGACGCCCTTTACGGTCGCTCGCTGCGCGTCGGGGCCTTCGGCCTCGACATCGAGCGCGACCCCGAGGGCACCGATCGCGCCCACCGCGATCTCGTCACCGCTCTGAGTCGCGGCTAGCTCCGACTCACGGTGTCGAGGTCCTTCCCGCTTGCCGACGCGGCCACTGCGCACGCGGAGATGGAAGCCCGCAAGACCACAGGGAAGATCGTCCTCGTCCCCTGATCGCGCGGCGGCTTCTTCTTTGTGACGGGTGGCCGGATGATCCGTTCTCATTCTGTGGACCCCCGAGACGCGGGGGTCCACACACCGACCTCACACAGGAGGCCACCCCATGTCGCTCTGCCACCCCGTCCTGTCCCCCCGCGCCCCGGCCGCACCGTGGCTCAGGCGACTGGGAGCTGCCGCGACCCTCTTCGGGGTCATCGGTCTCGCGAGCTCCGCCGCCCTCGCCACCGTGCCTTCCACCTTCTCGTACCAGGGAGTGCTCACCGACAACTCGGGCCATCTCGTGCCCGACGGTCCCTACAACCTGACGTTCAGGGTCTACTCGGTGGCCTCCGGTGGCGTCGCCCTGTGGACGGAAACCCAGAACGCCATCCCCGTGAACAAGGGTGGCTTCTCGGCCGTTCTCGGTTCGGTGACGCCGCTCAGCCCGTCGTTCGACCAGCAGCTCTACCTCGGGGTCGCGATCAATGGCGGCGCCGAGCTGGTGCCCCGTGTGGTGCTGACTCCGTCTCCGCAGGCGCTGGCCCTGCGGCTTCCCTACTACGGAGCGGTCAGCAGTGACCAGTCACTCCTCAGCCTGATCAACCTGAGCCCCGGCAACCCGGGGTTGTGGGTCGATCCCTACGTGGCGATCGGTGGTTACCAGGATGGGGCGCTCGCCGTGGCTAGCTCGGCCCTGCCGTATGCGTTGGCCACCATTGAGGCGTTCCCCGAGGGTGGTTTCATGAGTTGCTGGTCCGGCACGACCGGGCACATCGCAGGGGTCATGGGTGTGGACGTCGGGACCAACGCCGGGGTCGTCACCCTCAGGAAGGGCGGCGTCGCCAGGGTTCGTCTGAGCGGCGACAACAGCGGGTCCGGGGACCCCTACTTCTCGATGACCGGAAGCAGCCGCTCGATCACGCTCAACACCGCGAGCTCGGGCGATGCGTCGGTCAGCCTTCCGACGAACGCGATCGCCGCGGGCGAGATCCTCGACGAGCCGGGCGTCGCGCAGGGGCACAACGCCGGCCTGGTCAATATCTCCACCTCTGCGACGGTCACGGATCTCGTCAGCGTGCAGATCACCACCCCGGCTTCGGGCTACATCGTCGTGGAAGCCGACGGCATGCACGGCATCGGTGGTGACGGCGCGAATGCGAACGAAGCGAGTTTCACCATCAAGGACACCCCCGGCGGCGGAATCGATTTCGGCAACTACTATGTCTCCGGCTTCCTGGGTGTCGCCCCCGCCGGCCTGTTCCGGACCTCGGTGTCGATGCGGCGCACGTACTCGAAGCCGGCGGGAACCTACACGTTCTATTTCCAGGCGAGCGCCAACAACCCTGCTGCGCTGAACAACTACATCTGGAATCCGACGATCACCGCGACCTTTTTTGCGACCTCGTACGGTACGGCACCACGATCGCATTGAGGTCGGAAGCTTCCCGTGATGGGCTGGACGGCCGTGCCGTTCCGGCGATGGTGGGCCCGGGCGGCGAGCGTCTTCCCGGCGATGCGGTCGAGGTGGACCTGCGCACACTCGAGCTGCGCGCCGCGAAACTGCGGGAGGCCGCGGCGGCGGCCGACGCCGCAGCGATGC
>DAIUEO010000018.1:0-7451 GCA_036845125.1 Candidatus Eiseniibacteriota bacterium
GACGCAGCTCTTCGTGAACGGTGAGGTCCTGCTCCCCCGCGCGGCGCACCGGGCACTCCTGACACCCGTTGGGCGAGCAGCCGGTGAGGTGCGTGCACACGGCGCGACATTCACCACCGATCCACGTGCCGTCGTCCGGCGCGCGCTCGGCCAGCGCGGCGTTGGTCCAGCGCACGACGCCCACGGCGTCGGTGACGAAGAACAGGGCATCCGCCTGCTGGACGATCGCGGAGAACTTCTGGCGCTCCCGCTCGAGCACCCGGATCTGTTCGTCGAGGGTGCGGAACCAGCGCTGGAACTGACGCTGTGCGGCGGGGTCGAGCGGCCCGGGTATCGCGCCCGAGCCGCTCGGCGGATCACTCACAGGGGATGCCTCTTCGGGCGCGGCCATGTCGGCTCAAGCGGCGCGGCGCCGCTCGTAGGCGCTGGCCAGCCAGTCGGCGATCCGCTGCACCTTGTCCACTGCCGCATCGTCGAAGGCGGCCACCTCATGGCTGTCGATGTCGATCTGGGCGTGGATCTCGTTGCCGGTGCGGATCAGCACGACCAGCTCGGAGCGCGTCGCCGTGCTGCAGGCCAGGTAGTTCGACACCTTGCGGACGTCCGGGATGTTCATGTTGCGCTTCTCGGCCACCGCGGTGCCGCAGACGCCGCGCCCCACGGCGATGAACACGTGGTCGGTCGGCGCCCCGACGAAGGGGCCGAGCCTCAGCATCGAGTCCGGGTAGAGTTCGTAGATCCCCGTCCAGTGGAAACGCGGATCCATCTCGTGGAGGCCGCGGACGGCGACTTCGAGAATGTCTTCGAGGCTTTCGCCGCGCGCGTCACGGGCCTCGAGATCGTCGATGAGACGGTCCACCGGATCCATGCTCGTTCCCCCAGGGGCGAACCGGACAGGCGGAACCGTCCCGCCCGCGTTACCCGGGGGTTTTCGGAAGGACCCGGGGGGGGCTTGAGGCCGGATGTTCGGCTCACCGGCCGCGCGTCGTGGCCCACGGGTCACCTTGCCGGGGCCGATCCCCGTCTGCTCTACTTTTTCGCCATTGGAGGCACTCGGATGACGACGACAGGCCGCAGCATGGTCGACGAGCTGGAACCGTATTTCCTGGAACGTGAGAAGGACGGCAGCTTCTCGGGAGTGGTCTGGGTCACGCGAGGTGAGGCGCCGCTGTTCGCCGGCGCCTATGGCTATGCGAGCCGCTCCTGGCAGGTCAGGAATACCCTCGACACCCGGTTCAACACCGCCTCGATCACCAAGTTGTTCACGGCGGTGGCGACCCTCCAGCTGATCGACCAGCAGCTCCTCGCGTTCGATACCGGAGTGATCGAGTTCCTGGGGCTCGAGGGCACGACCATTTCCCGGGACGTCAACGTCTTTCACCTGCTCACCCACACCTCCGGCATCGGCGACGACGCCGACGAAGAAGCCGGGGAGAGCTATGAAGCGTTGTGGAAGGACAGGCCCAGCTACTCCGTCACCGAGACGGCGGACTTCCTGCCACAGTTCGCCCACAAGCCGCCCAACTTTCCGCCCGGGCAGGGTTGCCGCTACTGCAACTGCGGGTACGTCCTGCTCGGTCTGCTCATCGAGAAGGCGCTCGGGATGACGTTTCGCGACTACGTGCGGCAGAACATCTTCGCGCGCGCCGGGATGACTCACTCGGACTTCCTGCGAATGGATCGGGTGCACGAGAACCTGGCCGAAGGGAGCGATCCCCTTCGCGACGACGCGGGCCGGATCACCGGATGGAAGAAGAACATCTACTCGTTTCCGCCGATCGGGTCACCGGACGGCGGAAGCTGCGTTACCGCGGGCGATCTCGACCGCTTCCTGCGCGCCGTGAAGGCGGGGAAGCTGCTCTCACCCCGACTGACGGAGGCGTTTTTCACGCCTCAGGCGCTTCATCGCCGGGTGAATCGCGGGACGCAGGAGTATGGCCATGGCCTGCGGTTCCTGGTGGACCAGGACAGAAAGGCGCTGTTCTGCGAGAAGGAAGGCATTGCCACCGGCGTGAGCGGCTTCATTCGCCATTATTTCGAGGACGGCATCAACGTCGTCATCCTTTCGAACATGGAGGCAGGCGCCTGGGAGCCCCAGCGGAAGGTTCACGACGTGCTCGCCACCAGCCAGCCGGCTTGACCCCCGTGAGGGATTGCGAACCCTGATCAGGGGGCGTAGGCGATCCGTGCGACGCTCTCCATCCCATTCGTCGAAATGCGCGCGAAGTGGAGGCCCGGAGTCACCCGGGTCGAGGGGGATGGCCGCCAGTGGGCCGGCCCCAGGGCTCAGGAACCGGTTCGCGCCGCGCCGCGCCGGAACAGTGCGAGCGCGGTCGCATGGACGACCAGGAAGGCGGTGAGGGTCACGAGAATCGTGGCCGCCGCGGGGAAGTCACACCTCACGGAGGCCGACAGGCCCGCCACGCTCGCGACCACCGCGAACACCCAGCCCACCACCAGCGCAACACCGGGACGCGGGCTCGCCATGAGTCCGGCGACCGCCGGGATCACCAGGAAACCGAACACCAGCAGCACGCCCGCCATCGGGACTGCCGACGTGACCACGAAGCCGAACGTGGCGTAGAACAGGAAGTCCCACAGGAACACGCGCCGCCCGCGGGCCGCGGCTCCGGCCGGATCGTTCGTGATCTCGAAGAATGGCTTCCGCAGCGCGAAGTGAATGGCTCCGATCACGGCGTAGAGGATCGCGACCCGTAGCACGTGCTTCGGGTCCACCGTGAACAGCGAGCCGATCAGCGTCTCCTTCAGGTGCTCGGGTCCGGCCGGGCTCCTCTCGAGGATCAGGAACACCGCGGCCTGCGCGGTGGCGAACACGATCCCGATGAACGCCTCGAGCGGGATCGATCGCTCGCGCCCACGAAGCCAGGCGAACAGCGCGGCGCCGAACAACGTCATGCCCAGGGACAGCAGGTAGGCGACGCTGCCGTCGCCCTCGAGGCCCATGGCGAGCGCGACCGCCACCCCGAGAGCCGCCATCTGCGCGAGGGCGAGATCCACGAACAGCACGCCGCGGCGCACGATGTGGAATCCGAGGTAGGCATGGATTCCCGCCAGCACCAGGACGACGATGACCGCGGTGCGGAAGAAGGGCAGCCCAAAGGCTTCCATCGAATCCTCCTCAGTTGGTGGAGCCGGTGGAAGCACCGGTGCCGGCGATCGCGCCCAGCACCTGATCGAAGTGAGCGAGGTAGCTGCCGGCCGCCGGCGTATCGCACGACGTCGAGGCCACCACCACGCGTACGCCGGCTTCGCGACTCAGGAAATTGCCCGCGTCCTTCGAGAAGTAGGGCTCCTGGAGCAGCACCGGCACCTTCTGCGCCTTCACGATCTGGATCAGATCGGCGAGGTGCTTGGCGGTGGGCGGAATCCCCGGCACCGGCTCGGCGGTGCCGACGATCTTGAGATCGAACGCGGCGGCGAGATACACCCACGATGCGTGGTAGGTGATCATCGTCGAGTTCGTGAGCTTGTCGGTCAGCGCTTTGCCGCGCTTCCACGCCTCCTCCGCATCCTTGGCGAACGCCTCGGCGCGCGAGTGGAACGCATCGGCGTGCGCGGGATCGGCCTTGGCCAGCGCCTCGGCAATGTTGCGCGCCGCAATCGCGCCGTTCCGCGGATCGAGCCAGTAGTGGGGATTGCCGAACGGATGGACGTCGCCCATCGAGGCGTCGGCCTTGACCGGTTTGTCGCGCACCGGCACGTCCTTCGAGCAGTCGACGATCGTGAGCTTCGAGTTGTGCGATCCGTCGATGATGCCGTCGGCCCACTGATCGAGCCCGAGCCCGACCTTGAGGTAGAGGTCGGCGCGCGAAACTTTCACCATGTAGGACGGCAGTACCTCGACGCGGTGAACGTCAGAGGTGGGACGGGCGATCGCGAACACCTCGACCTCGGGCCCGCCGACCGTGGCCACGATCGACGCGAGATCATTGATCGAGGTCGCGACCTTGACCTTGGCCGCGGCCGTCGCGGGAATCAGCGCGGCCAGTGCGGCTCCGATGAGAAACACACGACGCAGCATGGTGCCTCCTAGAACTGGTGGGCCTTGTGCGGGCCCATCGAGAAGATGACGCGGAGCGTGACGGTGTCGACGGCGTCGGGCTCGGGAACACCGCCGGGAGCGCCGGGGATGAGGTGATCCCAGTCGAGACGGAACGCGGTGGTTTCTTCCATCAGCGAGAACCCGGCGAACAGCTTGAACGCCTGGTCGGAGGTCTCGGCGGTGGTCGCCTCCTGGAAGTGCTCGTACGAGCCGCCGACGTTGTAGCGGCTCTTGAAGTTGTAATCGGCGAACACGTACCCGCCGAGCGGCGTGGTGCTGTTGAGCGTGTAGGCCGCAGCGGACTCGTCCCACTCGGCGTTGTCGCGATCGAGGGAAAGCAGCTCGCCCTGGACGAGGAGGTACGAAGTCTCCGAGTTCCAGAGCTTGGCTTTGACGTCGGCGCCCCACACCGTCGTGCGCGCCTGGGCCGCGACGTTGTTGGTGCCCTGGGTTCCGGACACGCCGAGCTCGATGCCGGAGCGATCGCCCACCGGGAAGAACCCGGAGAGACGCGCAACCCACGCCGGGCGCGGCTCGTCGCCGCGATCGCCGTCGCCCAAGACGATCGGATCGTTCGGCGCACCGCTCGACTCGCGCTCGATGCGGTAGGTGTTGCCGTTCAGCCAGTCGGCGGTCGCGGTGAGGGCGATGTCGCCCGGCGCCGGGATCCGCCCCGAGAGCGAAACGCCGGTCTCGTTCAGCGACTCATCGCCCGGCAGGTACGACGCCAGCACGTGGAAGCGATCGGAGAACGGGTAGGTGTGCGGGTGCGACGGATTGAGCTTGCCGAACCCGACACGATACTTCCCGCCCTTGACCGCGAGCCCCGCCGGCAGCCCGCGCAGGATCTGGAAGTAACCCTCTTCGAGGTCCAGACCCTCCTCGTCGAGCGCGAGGATGAACGTGCCGCGCGCGTAGGGATTGAGCGCCGCGTCGAACACGCTCTCGACCTCGCCCGGGTCGAGCACCACGCGTTTGTTGGCGGGGTCGCCGGCGTCGTTGGTGAAGCGGGTGAACGGCTGGCCGATCACCGAGATGTCGGGGTTCACCACGCCGGCGAGCGCGCTGGACGCGAGCGCCGAAAGGGCGCACGCCACAAGGATGAAGCGTTTTCCTGCCATGCCTGGACTCCGCGTGTGCGACGAAGGCGCGCGCACGCGCCGAAACCGGCGGAATGCGGAAAGCCTGGACGTCGCGAAGGAATGTCGGCGCGCGTCGGAGCGCGCGGGACGCGGGGGTCTAGGCCAGGGGTGGAGCGCGGCTCGGCGCGATGCCGAGGCGGGGGGTGACCGGCGCGGTGTCGCCGGCGTCCACGAAGTGGACCGCGGCAGCGCACGGCGCCACCACACCGGTGATCGAGATCGTGATGATCGCCGGGCTGTGCGCCGTGATACAGACCGGACACGAATGACCGGTCGCGGGCTCGTGGTGATGGACGCCCGTGATCCACAGCGCCCCCGTGAGGAGGAGCACCGTGGCCAGGACCGCGAAGGGTCCGAAGGACCTGAGTTTCTTGCGGAGTCCGTTCATTTGGTGTGTCGCGAGGTCGCCGCGAACCGTAAGAGGATCGGCCTCCCGGCCCATGGCGTCAAGGCCGTCGCTGCTCTACTTCCTGGGCACGGCTCCAAGTCCCCCGAGCTGTCGGCTGGGTCCGGTCTGGTCCACCCACGCCAGCACGTCGTAGAAGTCGAGCACGGGCACCGGGTAGAACTGCGCCTCCATCGACATGGCGCCGATCGAACGCATCGACACTCCCGAACGCAGGAGCGTCTCCACCTCGGGGTCCTTGCGCGCTTCACGGAGGTCGAGCAGGAAGCGCGGAACGCCCGTGTCGTGGGCGAAGGATTCGAGGCTCCCGGGAGGCCCCGGGCTGAGCGGGTTGTTCGAAAGAACCGCACCAGCCTTCCAGGCGGTGTACATGCCTTCGTTCGCCGCGAAGCCCACGACGACCAGGTCCTTTCCGTAGCGGTCGGCGAGCCATTTGCCCATGGCCCCCTGCTTCCTCGCGACGTGCATGTTGTGCGCCCACAGCACCACCTTCGAGCCCTTCCGCGCCTCGTCGACGATCCACATGATGTTCGCCGCCATGCTCGAGTCGCGGACGGTTCCACTCGACTCCGTCTGGTTGAGGCCCTGCTGCAGGAGGACGTGCGCGTTGCGGATGACCCAGTCCGCCTGTGCCGGCGTGCTGACGGCGCCGAGCCGTGCCCGTGACGCTTCGAGGTGATCCAGGAGACGCCGTCTCGCGGCAACGCCCAGCCCGGCGTCAAAGCCGGGGCCGGGCGGCACGCCGGAGAGACGCAGGCTGAGGGAACCGCTCGCGGCGATCGAGTAGTCCATGGCGATCGTGTAACGCGGATGCATCGACACCCGCCCGAGCCCCTTGGGGCCCCCGGTGGCTTCGAGCGCGAGGTCGATGTCCTCGCTCGTCCACGGCTTGCCGTCCACCTCGATGGCGAGGGAGTCGAACCACGCGGTCCCTTCGGCGGACATGAGCACTCCGAAGTTGACGTTGTCCGTGTTGGCGGGGATCGCCAGCTCGATCGCATGGCGCTTCCAGTCGGTGGTGCCGGTCACGTTCTGCGACTGCATGTTGTCGAACGCGACCGAGTGCTCCCTGCCGGCGTCGGCCCGCATCCACAGGCCGGCGAACCCGGTCACCTTCACAGTGCGAACGAACCCGGAGTAGCGCACCTTGTGACCTGCGAAGTCGCGCACGGGCAGCGTGCCCGTCGACGTGACGAAGCCGGGATCCCGGGGCGACATCTTCTGCAGCGCGGCCACGCTCTCCGCCCATGCGGGCTCATGCCGGGCGAGGAAACGCCGCACGATCGCGGCCGCCGTGTCCGGCGTCTGCATGTCGAACCCGGTGAACTCGATGCGTCCGCGCTTCTCCATGTTGAAGCGCCGCATCCACTCGACCATCTCGAGCACTTCCTCGGTGTTCCACGTCCAGAAGTACATGCCCTTGATCAGGGCGCGCGGATCGCCCTCGCCGCCGAGCACGTAGTCGTTGAGCCGCCAGGCCTCCGGCAGACTGGCCTCGATCGAGAACACGGTGAATCCCATTTCGGCGGCCAGGTACTGCGTGATGCGGTGCTTGAGCTGGAAGAACTCGCGCGTGCCATGGGTGCCTTCACCGAGCGCGACGATGCGCGCCTTGCCGACCATCTGGCGGAGCGGGGCGAGGTCCTTCACGTGATCGCTCGGCGCACACGTGTCGAAGGGCTGGGCGTTGCGCTTCATCCACGCGGTGATCGGAGAGGCTCCCGGTTCCGCGGGAGCGGCGGCAAGGGCGGTGAGCACTTGCACGACCAGCAGGGTCCACATGTCTGCCTCCTACGTTCTCCACCAGGAATCGATCCCCGAGACCACCTCGGGGAGATTC
>DAIUEO010000018.1:7461-33156 GCA_036845125.1 Candidatus Eiseniibacteriota bacterium
TGAAGTGCTCCGCCGGCCAGCAGCGCCTCGGTCGCCTTGGCGAGCACGCGGCCGCGGAGACCTCCGCCGCTGACCGAGACCGACGCCGTGACCTCGCTGCCGTCAGTGACGGACTCGAGGTCGTAACGGACGTCGATGCCGATCGGGCCCCGGCACGAGAGCCACGCGCCGCGCACCTCCGATGACGCGGGGATCAAATCGCGAGCCGCGTCGAAGCGGGTAAAGATCCCCCATAGCAGAAGCTCGTCGTCCTCGAGCGGGACGTCGTCGCTCACCGCGACGACAAACCTCACGTTCGCGTACTCCGGCCGGCGGATCAGGCGCTCGACCATCGCGCGGCCATCGCCGCGGGTCTGCACCACGAGCATCGCGCCCCACGCGAGTCGATGCGCCAGCGCTTCTTCGGCGAACCCGCGCGGATCGGGCACCGAGGCGGGCACCGGAGCCGTGGCCGGCGCCGGCGAGTTCCCGGGGTCGACGCCGGCCGATCCCCGCGCGCGTGCGTGCGACTGGGCATCGAGGACGAGCTTGCTGCCGAGGTTCATGGTGAAGCTCGTGAAGTCGAGCGTGTCGAGCGGGACGCCCGGGATCAGCAGCAGGTCTTCCGCCGGATCGAAGTGGCGCGCCAGCGCGCCGAACACCGCGGCGCGGTCGCGCGGGTTCACGTCCTCGTCCACCAGCACCACCACTTTGGTGAGCGAGAGCTGGCCGGTGCCGAGCAGGCCGAGCGCCGTCTTCTTCGCCTCGCGCGCGAAGCGATTCTCGACCGCGACCACGAGCAGGTTGTGAAAGCCCGCCTCGAAATAAGCCCACAGGTCGCGGATCTCGGGATGGATCACCTTGAGCACGCCGGTGAACATGTCCTGCACCGCCTCACCCATGAACTTGTCCTCCTGGGGCGGCTTCCCGACCACGCTCGCCTGGAAGAACGGTGCCCGCCGGTGGGTGATCGCGCTCACGTGGAAGACCGGGAACGGTGCGGCGTGCGAGTAGTGGCCGAAGTGATCCCCGAACGGACCCTCCATGCGGCGCTCGGCGTGCGGCACCGAGCCTTCGATCACGAACTCGGCGTCAGCCGGCACCCAGAGATCCTGCGTGCGGGCGCGCGCGAGCCGCGTGGATCTGCCGCGCAAAAAGCCCGCGAACGCGACCTCGTCGATGCCTTCGGGAAGCGGCGCCACGGCGCTCAGCAGCGTCGCCGGATCGGCGCCCACGGCGACCGCCACCGGCAGCGCGCGTCCGCGCGACTCGGCCTCGTGATAGTGGAACCCGCCGCCTTTCCCGATCTGCCAGTGCATGCCGGTGGTGCGCGCGTCGTAGACATGAATGCGATAGATGCCGAGATTGCGCTTGCCGGTCGCCGGCGACTCGGTGAAGACCAGGGGGAAGGTGATGAAGCGCCCGCCGTCCTTGGGCCACAGCTTGAGGATCGGGAGCGGCGAGAGGTCCGGAACAGAAGCTTCCTGAGACGGTGCGGCACTCACGCGCTGCGGCCGGCTCGCCAGCACCCGCGGCGCCGAGCCGCGCAGTTTCCAGAGATCGCCGATCGCCTTGGGCGGCAGCGCGTGGAAGATCTCCTCGATCTCCGCTCCCACCGCGCGCGGCGTCCGGCCCAGGGCCAGCTCGATCCTGCGGGTCGCCGCCAGCACGTTCACCGCGAGCGGGAAGCGCGCGCCGCGCACGTTCTCGAAGACCAGCGCCGGCCCCTCGGCCTTCGCCTCGCGGCAGGCGATCTCGGTGACCTCGTATTCGGGATCCACCTCGCGCGTGATGCGCTTCACGTCACCGCGCGCGCTCGCGGCGTCGAGGAACTCGGTCAGAGTCTGAAATCGGCCGCTCATTCATTTCCCTGTTTGGCGTGCTCGGTCAAACCCGCTGGAGTCGAAGTACTACCATGCCGAACATGGTTTCGCAGGGCTGGTGAAACTGTCTCCAGGGACAGTTGGCTCAAAGTGTTGGGAGGTCGCGATGACGCCGCTGAAGGTGGCTTTGCTTGCGTTGTTTCTGCTGGTGGCCGAACGGGCTTCGGCGTCACCACGCCTTGGAGCTGCGGTCTTCAAGGACGATACCGTGGCGTGTGTGACGTTCCGCGGGGAGCCTTTGCGGGCCGGAAGTCGCGTGCTGCTCGTCGTCTTTTCGACGCCGCGAGTCGTGGACGGAAGGATCCGCGGGCGCTCGAAGAGCCCCTGCAATGAATCCGTCCCGCTCGAGGGTGAGAGTTACACGGTCGCGGCACACGACTCGCTTTCACTGGCTGGTGAAGTCTGCGTGGCGGTGTACGACCCGAGCGCACGCGTCGAGTTCCTGAAGGGCGCGCCCGCCGTACATACCGAGGGAACGAAAGCTCCATTGCGGTTCCGGCAGTGCGCGAGCGGTGAAGGCCTTCATCTCACCGCGTGGCGGGAGAACCGCCGCGCGTGGCACGAGTACTGGTACGTCGGATTCGATCTCGAGCCCGACTGTTCGGATGAAGAAGTGGGCGAATGAACGATGGAGACCCGCATGACGCTCGCCGGATGATCAAAGCCATCTTCTGGGACAACGACGGCGTCCTCGTGGACACGGAGCGTCTCTACTTCCTCGCCACGCGAGAGGTGCTGGCCAGGGTCGACGTTGATCTGACGGAAGAGCAGTACCTCGAGCTCTTCCTCGTGCAGGGAAGGGGCGCGTGGCACCTGGCGTCGGAGAAAGGCGTCCCTCTGGAGGAGGTCGAGCAGTTGCGTCACGCACGCCATGCGCTCTACAGCACGATGCTCGTTCGCGAATCCCTCATCCTTCCCGGGGTACGAGACGTGCTCGATGCGGTGCATGGGAGCTACACCATGGGGATCGTCACCAGTTCGGCGCCGGACCACTTCGCGCTCATCCATCAGCGGACGGGCCTCCTGCCGTACTTCGATTTCGTCCTCACCGCTGGTGACTATGTGCACAACAAGCCCCATCCGGAGCCCTACCTGAGGGCTGTCGAGCGCAGCGGCTGTCGTCCGGACGAGTGTCTCGTCATCGAGGACTCCGAGCGCGGACTCACCTCGGCGAAGGCCGCCGGACTCACATGCATCGTCGTGCCGGGTGCATTGACGCGCGGATGCGCCTTTGCCGGAGCCGACAAGGTGCTCGAGAATCTCGCCGATCTCGTGCCGGAGCTGCACTCGGAGTCACAACGAGGGCGATGAAATGACCGACATTCACGACCAGTGGGCAGCCGGTCCGACCTACGAGCAGTTCATGGGACGCTGGAGCCGCATCCTCGCACCGCGATTCGTCGCCTGGCTGCGGATCCCCGGCGGATCCCACTGGCTGGACGTGGGGTGTGGCACCGGCGCACTGGTGAACGCGATCTGCGAACACGCCCATCCGGCCTCCGTCGTGGGTTGCGATCCCGCAGAGCCGTTCATCGAGTTCGCGCGCAATCACTCTAGAGACCCCCGCGCCTCCTTTGTCACCGCCGGAGTCGGCGGACTCCCGCGCCGAAGCGGGGGCTACCACGGCGTGGCCTCGCTCTTCGCGCTCAACTTCTTCCCCGACCCCGAAGCGGCCGTTCGCGAGATGCGATCCGTCGCCGCGACGCCCGGCACGGTGTCGGCCAGCGTGTGGGACTACCAGGACGGGATGGAGTTCCTGCGCCACTTCTGGAACGCGGCGGTCGCGCTAGACTCGAAGGCTCGCGAGCTCGACGAAGGCAGCCGGTTCCCGCTCTGCCGCCCGGATGCCCTCACCGGCCTGTTCCGCTCCGGCGGGCTCGGCAACGTGCGCTGCGAGCCGATCGAGATCAGTACGGCGTTCACCGGCTTCGACGACTACTGGCAGCCGCTCCTCGGAGGGACGGGACCCGCCCCCTCCTACGTGGCTTCGCTCGACGCCAACCGTCGCGCCGCACTGGCGCGCAAGCTCGAACAGACGTTGCCGCGCGGGCCGGGAGGCACGATCGCGCTCACCGCGCGGGCGTGGGCGGTTCGCGGAACCGCGAGCTGAACCGATTAGAAACGGCCCGGTCCCACGAGGTCCAGACCCACGAGATTGATGATGTCATCGGTCACGAACGTGCCGATCGGATTGCCGTTGACGTCCGTTGCGATGACTTCGGTGTGTGCGTTCAGACCGACGAACCCTTCGTGGCGGCCGAACCAGAACACGACGCGATCCCCGGGCCCGAAGAACTCTGAGTCCACGCGGATTCGCCGGACGCTGATCGCCCCCGCCGGGGTGTGCAGCGCTTCGCCACCTTCATCCTCCGAGGTGAATTCGGGGTCCTCGCGGATGGTCCAGGACTGCCCGGTGTGGAGCGAATAGCGCAGGCGCGTGATTTCCCCGGATTCCGGACCGCCGGCCTTCCCGAGGAAGCCGACCCCGGGTCCCACGACGCCATGAAGTGCCTCGTGCCGCTCACGAATGCGATCCCACGCGCTCTGCAGAGCGCTCAGCTCACCGGGGCTGGACGCGACCGCCGCGAGGCGTTCCGCGATCTGTGCATCCCTGTCCTCATGGATCCGCTGCGGACCGCCACCTCTATTGGGGCGTGTCGCACAGGACGGAGGAGTGTTCGTAGCGACGTCCGCCTCGTACAGCCCGGAGGCGTCCTGACGCATACGGACCCACTGCTCGAACGTGTCGGGGCCGTACGTTTCGACGTCGTGCTCGACCACGTAGCTCCGCCCGTTCAACATCTCCACGCACACGAGCTCCGCCTCGATGGAAGTGGTGGCGTCGTAAACCGGGGTGGTGGATCCATCGGCCTCCAGGAACACCGCCGTGAAGCGACGCTCGAAGGTCCAATGGTTGCCGAGCTCCAGCGGATAGAACCCCTGCCCGCCGGCACCCTCGGGGGCTCCGTCGGCGATGATCCGTCCGTCGGAAAGGCTCGCGTCGGCGGCGGTCGGCATGGACTTGCGCTCGGCGCTGCATCCCGTCAGGCCGGCGGCGAGGAACAACACAACGGTGAGGTGCGCGAAGGGGATGCGCATGATGCGGCTCCTTGGGCTTGAGTGGACACCCGGTCGGGTGCCCAATATTACCCCGCTCCCGGACGGGTTCTCCCCTCAAAAACAGCCCCACCACCAGGTAGACGGCCCCGGCGCCCCCAGTCGACCAGGTCAGGGGAGCTTCGGTCCGTGCTTCGGTCCGTGCTTCGGTCCGTGCTTCACTCGAGCTCTTCCTCGCGCCAGCCGGGGTCGGGTTCCTCGCCGAGAAGTGCCAGCACTTTGGACGTGAAGCCTTGGACCAGGTCGTCGAGGCTCTTCGGCTCCCGGTACCAGGGTGGCGAGATCGGCATGATCACCACGCCCTCGCGCGAGAGCTTCAGCGCGTTCTCGAGCGCGATCGAGCTGAGCGGCGTCTCGCGCACGCAGAGGATCATGCGCATGCGCTCCTTGAGCGCGACCGCCGCCGCGCGGGTGATGAGCGTGTCGGCGATCCCTACTGCGATGCGGGCCAGGGTCGAGACGCTGCACGGGATCACGATGAAGGCGTCGTAGCGCACGCTGCCCGATGAGAACGGTGCCGCGAGATCGCGATCCGGAAAGACCTTCTTCACGTGCGGCTCGAGGTCGGAAGGCTTGAGCCCGGTCTCCGACCCCAGCACCTGCCGCGCCCAGTCGGAGAGCACGAGGAACTTCTCGCCCGGGCAGCGCTTCACGAGATCCACGCCGTAGATTGCGCCCGAGGCGCCGGTCATCGCGATGAGATAGCGGGCCATCTGGCGGAGATGATAAGGGGTGTGTGGGGCGACGCGCTTACCGGCGACCGAGCCCCGCGCGCCAGTTGACCACCGCGGTCATCGGCGTGTTGGTCTCACCGAGTGGCACCAGGAACAGGAAGCGCTGGCCGTCGGGCGCGGGCCAGAACACGTTGCGGCGGCGACCGGCCTCGAAGCGCAGGACGAAGAGCGGGCGTGGCGTACCCGGGGCGAACGTCTCGCCGGGAGTGATCGGCACCGACATGATCCGGAACTCGTCGGTGAGGTAGAAGAGCTCGCGGCCGTCGGCGCTCCATGCCGGGTCACGTCCGCCACGCGTCGAGACCTGCCATTTGCCGGCCGGACCCTCATAGGACATGACGTAAACCTCGGAACGGCCCGACTCATTGGATTCGTATGCGATCCAGCGTCCGTCGCGGGAGAAACGGGCGTTGTAGTCCACGAACTGGGTCTTCAGCAGATCGCGGCGCTGGTGATCACCGTCGAGAGCGACGGTGGAGATGTCGAAGCCGGTGCCGGCCGAGAACTCCGAGAACAGGAGCTGCTTGCCATCGGGGGACCATCCCGTCGGGATGGACTGCCCCGTCGTCGCGATCAGCTTCGTTTCCGCGCCGACGCCGGCTGACGACTTGAGCCAGATGCCTTCGCCGTCTGCGCGCGTCGAGGACCATGCGACCTGCGAGCCATCAGGTGACCAGATCGGATTGCTGTCCCCTCCAGGATCGAACGTGAAGCGGGTGGTGGTGCCGCGCGCCGGCTCGATCATCCAGATATCGAGGTTCCCTCCCTCGCCGTCGCGGCGCCGGATCGCGATCCGGCGTCCATCGGGAGAGAGTGCCGGCGAACGGTAGTCCGCCGCCGCCGCCACCTCGGAGATCTCACGCCCCGAACGGTCGACCCACACCAGCCGATTCAGGATCAGACCGGTTGCGCGGTAGACCAGCACGCCGGTGTTCGAGACCGAGAAGTTGGCTTGCGCATTGCCGGCTACCGGCAGGTCCTCGGCGATTGGAAACGGTTCGCCCTTGAGCTTGAGGCTCCCGGCATCGAAACGCTGCGCGAGCAGCGCGCGGTCCCGCGCGAACAGCAGGAAGCCATCGGGCGAGTACGAGACTCGGGAGCCCACGATGCCGAGCGACTTGCCCTTCTGGGAGCCCAGGGTGCCGACCATCACCTCCGAGCCGGACACCTTGAGGACGGTGTAGATGAAGTGTTTACCATCCGGTAGAAACGCCGGCCATCCCACCTGGGTGAGTGAATCAGCGGCCACGGCCGTGACCGGAATGCCGCCCGCGGCGCTGACGCGCTTGATGGGGTCGTCGCCGCCGCCGTCGAAGAGGATGTCGCCGTTCTTCCCCCACGTACCGTCGGCGCCTCCCTGGGTGCTTGCGATCACCTCGGCAGGGCCTCCCGAAACCGCCACCTTCTTCATCCTCCCGTCGGCGATGAAGCCGAGGTAGCGACTGTCGGGCGACCAGAACGGGCGGCCCGCGCCCTCCGTGCCCGGCAGAGGATTCGCGGACAGCGAATTGAGCGGCCGCACCCAGATCATCTGGCGTGCATTCGAGTCCTGCGCGGCGAACGCCAGCATCCGTCCGTCGGGCGAGATGGCGGGCAGGTCGGCCTCGACCACCGCGGCCGGGATCGGAATGTGGAATCGGATCTGCGGCTGCTCGGGCGTCTTGTGAACGAGCCCCGGCCATGCGAACACGGCGGCCGCCACCGCCATGAGCGCCGCCACCCCCCATGCGACGGGCTCGCGGCGCTTGGCGGCTGCGGGCAGCGGCGGCGGCGGGGCAAGAGACTGCGAGCTCGGGTTCGCCAGCCACGTGAGCTGGAGCTTCACGTCGTGCGCGGTCTGGATGCGCTCGTCGGGATCCTTCGCGAGGCACGCGCGCACCAGCGCCGCGAGTCCCGGCATCACCGACGAGTCCGTGGCGGAGAGCAGCGGCGGCTCGGAATGCATGATCGCGCCGATCAGGCTCGCCTGGGATTTCCCCTCGAAGGCACGGCGCCCGGTGGCCATCTCGTAGAGCACGCAGCCGAACGACCAGATGTCGCTCCGCGCATCGGCCTCCTTCCCCTCGAGCTGCTCGGGCGCCATATAAAGGAAGGTGCCGATCAGCGCGCCGTGCCCGGTGAGCGGCGAAACCACGGTCGGCGACTGCGTGAGCTGCGCCACCATGACGCCGGTCGAGGAGTTCCCAGGTGCTGCTCCCGGCATGGCCGCGCGCGCGAGGCCGAAGTCCATGAGCTTGGCGCCGCTCTTCGTCACCATCACGTTGCCCGGCTTGAAGTCGCGATGGACGATGCCCGCGCGGTGCGCGCGATCGAGCGCGTCGGCGATCTGGGTGGCCAGCTTGAGCAGCTCGTGGTTCGGAAGCGGCCCGCGGCTGATGCGGTCGGCCAGGGTCTCGCCCTCGACCAGCTCCATCACCAGGTACTGGACGTCGCCTTCCCGTCCGACATCGAACAGCGTGCAGATGTGCGGATGGTTGAGCGAGGAGATGGTGCGCGCCTCGCGCTCGAAGCGCGCGTGAACTTCCGGGTTCGCCATCAGGTGCTCGGGGAGCACCTTGATCGCCACCTCACGGCCGAGCCGCGTGTCCTTGGCCCGATAAACCTCGCCCATGCCGCCGGCGCCGAGCGGGGAAACGATTTCGTAGGGACCGAGACGGGTGGCAGGACTCAGGCGCATGGACCCGGCACATTAAGCGAAGCGGCAGGCCCGCGGAAACTAGTCATCTGGGTGTTGATCGCCTCCTGCAGGATCTCCCCACTTCGGGAACCTGCAGTGCATACAGCGACGAGCGAAGGGATTGTGAACCCACCCGGTGAAGAAGAATGGTTGATGACAGTTCGGGCAGGGGAAGAGGGACAGGTAAACACCCGAAACCAGGAATGCCAGCATCCATCCTCCCGCGACTACGTAGAACGGGATGTCCGAGCCAAAGAGCCGCTTCAATGGAAAGCCGATCAGGAAGACACCGGGTATGTAGCCCAGCCAGATGGCGAAGTGCCAGCGTCGCCGATGCCGATAATTCTGCCACGACACGGCCCGCCTCGGTTCATTCATGACAGCGCCTTGGGATCGAGTCGCCTCATCCGCCGATACGAGCCGCCAGCACCGCGAGCAGCACCACTGCGCCCACCCACACGTTCACCTTGAAGAACGCCAGGTTCACCTGCTCGGCCCAGCGCTGTTCGAGGAAGAGCAGCACGCCTGCAGCAGCCAGCAGGACGCCGCTCACGATGCGCGCGATCACCGGCGGCGTAGGCCCCAGGACCAGCTGCACGGTCCCCACCAGCGCTGCGAACGCGATCACGTGGAGCACGGCCGAGACGCGAAGCGCTCGCTCCCGTCCCAGCCAGGCCACCATCGAGTGCACGCCGTGCGCGCGGTCGAAGGTTTCGTCCATGGTGGCGTAGATGATGTCGAACCCGCTCACCCAGGTGAACGCGAAGGCGGCGAGCCACAGCGCGGGCATCGGCGCGGCCAGATCCGGATGCGCCGCGGCATAGCCGGCGAGCGGCGCGAGCGCGAGCGCGGCACCCACGCCGAAGTGGCAGAGCGGCGTGAAGCGCTTGAAATAGGGATACGCGGCGAACATCACGAGCGGCACCGGCGACACCTTCAGGAACCAGGGCCCGAGCGCCGCGCACGCGACCAGGTAGGCCGTCATGCTCCCGAGGAGCAGGGCCCACGCCTCGGCGAGCTTCATCGCCCCCGCCGGCAGCTCGCGACCCTGCGTACGCGGGTTCAGCGCGTCGATCCGCCGGTCGATGAGCCGGTTCATCGCGAGCGCCGCCGTGCGCGCGCCGACCGCCGCGACCGCCACCAGCAGCCAGCGGCCGACGCTCATGGCCGGTCCCGCCACCGAGAACACGCCCGCCAGGATCAGCGGCAGGGAAAACAGCGTGTGCTCGAAGCGCACGAACGAGGCGTACGTGCGCAGCTTCCCCGTGAACCCGGTAGTGGCGACGGTCATTCAGTCCGTCGCCGGCTCACTGGAGAACGAGAATCCTCTGCATCCGGGTCAGGCCGCGGAACTCGATCGCCGCGAAGTAGACCGCGGGCGGCAGCTTCCCCGCGTCCCCACGAACGCTCCAGCTCAGCGCGTGCGGGCCCGCAGCTTCCACTCCGTCCCGCAGCGTCGCGACGCGGCGACCGCTCACGTCCTGAACCGTGATCCGAACGCGATCCTCGGTCGGAAGCGAGTAATGAACCTGGACCGCCTCCCGACAGGGATTGGGCACCGCCCACAACCGGAGGCTCACGGCGGCCGGACCGCCCACGCCGGTGGTCGGCGAGACGATGCGGGTGTTCCGGGTGAATCCGCCGGTGCAGGTGCTGAAGTGGTTCTCGACGACGCCGTTCAGCGCGATGTCGGTGAGGGTCCCGCTGACGAACACCTCGACCTCGTCCCCGGGAAGCATCGAACAGTAGGTGGGATCACAGAAGCAGTCCGCGAACAGACCGCCGGTCACGTTCTGGATCCCGAACCAGTGATACCCGCCCGAGACGAGCGCCTCATCGGCGACGAAACGCCACGAGTAATGGAACGAGCCATCGGCTGCAGCGCGCACCACGATGGGTGCTTCCATTCCCGCGATGGAAGTTCCGGTCAGCGCGATCAGCAATCCCGGAACGCCGACGAATGATCGAATGGCCTTCCGCATGTGACACCTCCAGTGGGGATGATGGGGAAAGTCTAGTCCCGTACCCGGCCGGCGTCACCGCGGAAATGGAGGTCAGGGGTTCAGGGCCTCGCGCGGGCGCGGGGTGGGGATCGCCATCACCCCCAGCTGGCGCATCAGGGCGTTGGTATCGAGCAGTCCCCAGTGCTCCACGGCTTTACCGTCCTCGAAGCGGAACACGTCGATCCCCGAGAAGGTGATGGTTCGCCCGGTGGGGGCTGCACCCCTGAAGTCGCCGCTGTGGGTCCCGGTGTAGGTGACCTGGATCGTCACGAAGTCCTGCTCGGCGATCATCCGCTCGACCCGGACGCGCAGGTCCGGGAACCCGGTGCGGAGGAAGGTCGCCGCCGCGCGGGCGCCCTCGATGCCACGCTCGCCGTCAGGCACGATCGGCGTGTGCGAGAACCACGAGTCCGAGACGAAGCGCGACACCGCTTCGAGGTCGCCCTGGCTCATGACCTGGTCGTAGAAGCCGGTCGCCCTGGCCTTGTTGGTGTCCTGGACGCTGACCTTGGTGGCGGCCGGTCCCATGCACCCGGCGGCGAGCGTCAGCGTCATCGCGAGCATCAGGCGTCGAACGGGGGTCCATTTCATCGAGCAGTCCTCGTAGCACGTCGTACCCGTTCCCATGGGTGCGCGGTCGCTCCGGCGCATATGGAACGGACGCCGCAGACTACGATATTGTCCGCGGCCTTGCCGGCCGTCCTTCCAACCGATCGGAGCTCTCCCGTCATGCGCACGTTCCTCCGCGGTCTCGGAGCCGCCGTCATCGCCGTCGGCGGAACCATCGCCTCGTCCGTTGCCGCCGCCCCCGCAGCGCCCCCCGACACCGCGGTCTACGAAGTGCCGCCGGTGGTGGTCGGAGCCACCCGCCCGCGCACCACGACCGGCGGGGCGAGCACGGTGACGCTCCGCCTCGACTCCACTCTGGTGCGGCCGGCACCAACGCTCGAGAACGCGTTGCGCGCGATGCCGCTGGTGGTGGTGCGCGCCAACTCGCGGGGCGAAGCGCAGCCGGCGCTGCGCGGCGGCGAGGATCGCCAGATCGCGGTGCTGGTCGATGGCGTCCCGATCACGCTGGCCTGGGATCACCGCACCGACCTCTCGGTAGTGCCGCTCGGCGCGGCGCGCAGCCTGACGCTCCACCGCGGCATGTCGTCGCTCCTCCACGGACCCAACGCGCTCGCCGGCGCGGTCGAAATGGACATCGGGCGCGGCCGGCACGCGGACGAAGCTCCGCCGCCGTTGACGCTGTCGGGCGCGGTGGATCAGACCGGCGCGCTCAACGCCGCGCTGAACGCCGGGACGCTGCGATCGAATGCCGGCGGACGGTGGCTGATCCGCGGCGGCGCCGGCTTCCGCACCACCGACGGCGCCGCTCTCGCGCGCGGGCTGCGCAGCGCCGACCCGGCGACCTACGCGCGGCTTACCGACGATGGTGACCGCCGGCTCAACACCGACGTCGACGGCATGGACGGATTCCTCTCGCTGCGACGGGTGAACGCGAGCGGGGCGTGGGCGGCGGTGACCGGGACCGGCTTCCAGCTCGAGCGCGGAGTCGCCCCCGAGGCGCACACCTCAGAGCCGCGACTATGGCGCTATCCCTTCCAATCCCGGCTGCTGAGCGCGGTCTCGGGCGGCACCGGCATGCGCGAGACCCCGTGGGGACGCGGCGATCTCGAGGCGAGCTTCGGGATGGATGTCGGGCGCACCGAGATCGACGCCTACGATTCGCTCGACTATCGCAACGTGGTCTCGACCGAGCGCGACGACGATCGCACGCTGACCGCACGAATGATCGGCGACCACACCCTCGGCGAGCAGGGTGAGCTGCGCCTGGGGCTCACCTTTGCCGACGTGCTGCATGACGAGGTGATCGATGCGGGCTCACAGGCTACCTACCAGCAGCAGTTGTGGAGCCTGGCGACCGAGGGGGAATGGGGTCTCCAGACCGGGGTCCCGGTGCGGTTGAGCGCGGGCGTCGCCGCCGACGGAGCCAATACTCTGAAGTCGTCGGACAAGCCGCCGCTCGAGACATTGTGGGATTGGGGCGGCCGCCTCGGCGCCACCGCCCTGTTCCAGGACGGGAAGCTGCGGGCGCATGCCTCCACCGGACGGCGCACGCGGTTCCCGGCTCTGCGCGAGCTCTATTCCGGCGCGCTCGGCCGCTTCCTCGAGAACCCCGACCTCGGTCCCGAGGTCCAGTGGACCACCGAAGGCGGCGTCACCGCGCGCCACCGCCGCGGCGAACTTCAGCTCGTCGGGTTCCACCAGGTGCTCGAGGACGCGATCACGCGGGTCTCGGTGAGCACGCCCACCGGGAACAAGTTCCAGCGCGTGAATCTCGGGCGCACCACCGCCACCGGTGTGGAGGTGATCGGCGATCTCGCCTCGGGACCGTTCGCGTTCGGCGCGAGCGCGACGCTCCAGCGGGTGCGGGGGCTCGATGCCACAGGCCACGACACCGAGCTGGAATACGAGCCGGCGATCTTCGGCAAGATCTCGGCGGAAGCGCCGCTCCCGGGACGCCTGCGGGCGGGCGTGGAAGTGCACGGCATGGGCGAGCAGCACTACGTGGATCTCGACAGCGGGAATTTCTCGACGCTCGCCCCCGGCGGCTGGGCGAGCGCCCGCATCAGCCGCACCTTCGACCTGCGGAGCGCGGGACCGTGGCGGCGCGCCGACCTGGTGCTCTCGTTCGAGAACCTGACCGACGAAGCGGTCTACGATCAAGCCGGGCTGCCGACCCCGGGCAGGACCATCCGGCTCCAGGCGCAGCTCTGGTAGCAGGGAACCGCGCCGGATACCTGATCAGGGCGAGCCGGTCGCACTGACCCGCACCGGCCCGCCGCGCTTGAGACTGTCCGGCCGCACCGGGTGCTGCATCCGGTAGAGATACGAGTCGGCCGCGCGGGTGAAATCGTGGCGCGTGGTGTCGAAATGGTGGGCGGCCTGCAGATCGCCCAGCGCCTCCCACGGAAACCCCCACACCTGAAGCGTCTGCGCGCGGGCGCGATGAACGATGCTTCGCTCCGGGCCGGTCGTGGCCGTGCGCTGGGCCAGGTTCATCTCCTCGAGGGAACGGCGCACGAGTCGTACGCGCTGGATGCTGGTGCGGATGGCCGGCACCGGGATCCCGTGCACCGAGTCGACCTGCATAGTGACGTTGTTCAGGGTCGACGAGTAGTCGTGGTGATAGACCCAGTCCACCGCGATCATGCTCTGGGCCGCTTTCTCGAAGTTCGCGAGGCTCTCGCTGAAACGGCCGTTCTTGCCGTGCTCGACGGCCTCCTTGTAGAGACGCTCAGCCGCTTCGAGCGAGGGCGGAGCGGGCCGCGCCGTCGCAATCGCGCGGCTGCGGAACCAGAGGCCGAGCGCGACCGCCGCCACCAGCGCGATGCCGGCCACCACGTAGCGCCCGCCGGTGCGCGTTCGCCTGGGCTTCGTTCCTGACGGTCGTCGGGACGGTGGGTTCGATACGGTGCGGGGCTTGGTTCGTCGCTTCACGGGTCCGGGGATACGGGGAGAGGAACTGCTGCACCCTCGAGCTCAAGGCTGATCGGCATTCACCGGATGCTGCATCCTGTGAAGAAAGACGGAGTGGGTGAGGTCGAGATCGACGCGGGCGCTGTCGAGAGAACCCGAGCCCACCCCGGCGTCGTCCCGCGCGCCGACACGCGCTGCATGAAGCTCGGACAACGTTTCCCATGGAAATCCCCAGGCCGCGAAGGCATTCGCACGAATGCGGCGGAGATAGGTCCTCTGCGCGGCGTTCGTGGCCAGACGCTCGGCGGAATCCATCTGCTCGAGGGACCGCCACAGGAGCCGGACCCGCTGCAGGCTGGTGCGAACCGCCGGGACCGGGATGCCGTCCACCCATTCGACCTGGAGCGCCGCGTTGAAGAGCGCGAGCGAGTAATGCTGATCGAATTCCCAGTCCCGATGCCCCATGGCCGGGGCCACGTATTCGAATAGCTCGAGGCTCTCGCGGTAGCGCCCGGAGTTCGAGAGGCGGGCCGCTTCATTGTACGCAGTCTCCGGCGGGCCGAACCGGGAATCGGAACGCGGCGGTGGCGGCGGCCGGTTCGTGAGTCTCACACCGAGCCAGACCCCGGGCCCGGCGAGTATCACGATCACCACGATGAAGATCACCTCACGGCGCCGGGCGGAACGGAGCTTCGCGCGGGTGAGGCGCCGCTTCATGTCGATCCTCCCGGCTCGATGCGAACCGACATCGTTCCCGTGCCGGGGGGAACCAGGACCCGGAGCCGGTCACCCGACACCCGCGCGGGCGACGGAACCGGACCGCTCGTGCGGTATCCCGGAGGCAGCGTCAGCTCGGTCCACACCGCCACTGGAGTCCACGTCCACTTCGCCTCGTTCGCATCGCGATGGAACTCGAGGTCGATCGTGCCCCAGTGCGTGGGCGCGCGGCGCACCCGGGTGCCGCTCCACCACGAGTCGCGTGCGCCGAGCGTGAGCTTCAGGGTGTCGGTCTCGTCGTAGATCAGCATGTGCCTCACCAGCGTCACGAGCGCCGCGGCGCTGGTTCCGTGGGGCGGCGGGTTGCCGGCGTAATCGCCCTGTCTCGAGAACAGCTCGCCCGCACCGCCGCTCGCGTTGCGCCAGAAGAGCATGGCGCTGAGAACGCTGTCGGCCTGCGCCCTTCTGCTCACGAGCAACGCCCAGGTCGCGAGGTCGGCGCCGAGGTAATAGTGGAGCGAGTCGGTCCGGCCATAGCGCAGGAGACCGGCGCCACCGGCGGAGGCCCAGAGCCGGCGCGCGAGCGCCGCCATCCGCCGGTCTCCGGGCGGGAGAACACCGGTCGGATAGACCGCCGTGAGGTTGCCCCAGTCGTAGCCGCCGGGCTGCCAGGCCGGCGGGAGATCGGGAGCCCTTCGGCTCGCGAGCGCGCGCTCGAAGTCGGTGACGTAGGCGACGCGCGTCGAGTCGACTTGGAGCGCCTCCCGCCGCTTCCCCGCCGCATCGAGCAGCCGCAGCGTCGCGCGGTAGCCGGCGAGCGTCCACAGGTCGTTGCCGACGAGCTGCGCGGAGATCAGCTCGTTGTCGCGCGGATCACCGAATGGCATCATCCTCCCGTAGATCCATCCGCTCTGTTTCCCGAGCCGGCGCTGCCATTCGCACCAGGCCCACGCGCGGCCCGCCGCGGCGACGAACACGTCGAGCGTGTCCGGCCACTCGGGTCGTGACAGCGCCTGCTCGAACGCCCACAGCGCCTGGCCGGTGCCGTCGAGCTGGCCGCGCTGGCTCAGAAACGCGCCCTGCGGCCACTGGAGCTCGAGCAGTCCACGGCACATCGCGCGGGCGACGTCGGTGTGGCCGATGAGGGTGAGTGCCTGCACGACGCGCGCGGCGTCGCGCAGCCAGATGTCGCGATACTGGAACGGCGAACCGATCGGGGCCCACGCCGCGTCCACCCGCTCGCGACACGCCAGCATCATGACGGCGGCGGAGCGGAGCGCCCGGACCACGGTGGCGTCGGGAAGCTCGAACTGGGCGCCCTGATCGAGCTCGTGCTGCCAGTAGGTCCGTTCCTGTTCGATCCGGGTGTCGTGCCCGACGCGCGCCCAGGAGCGCATCGCGGAAGGCGGCGTCGCATAGGCCGGGTAGATGACACGGGCCGAGCGGGTCTCACCCGGCGCCACCTTCCAGTCGAACACGGTGACGGGTCCCTGGGTGGCGCCGCCTTCACACCACGCGTGGACGAGCGCGCCCTTGCTCTCAGGCCCCCACTCGGGCGGCGACGGTGGCCCGCGCGGCGCGTCGGCCGCGGCCCAAATGGCCTCACGACCCGGATGATCGAGCGTCATCTCGAGACGTGCTTCGCGCGGGGCATCGCCCTCGTTGCGGACCCGGATCAGGAGCGTGACGAAGAGCCCGGTGTCCGACTTGCTCGAAGTCGGCAGCGCGGCGGCCTCGAAGGACCAGTGGAGCGGCCCTTGATGGCGTCGCCAGTGGGCGACGGGCCGCCAGCCTTCTTCATAGGCGATGCGTTTCGGCGGATCGGCGGCGGAGTCGCCCTCGAGCGGCCGGATCCGGAGCCGCCACTCGCCGTTGTAGAGGTGACCCTCGGGAGTGATCTGCACGGAGCGCGTGGCGCCCGGCCACATCAATGCGGCGGTCGGCCCCCGGTAGGGGTCGTTCGTCGCGTCGGGATCCTCGGTCCACTCGGGTGCGACTCGCGCGGTACACCCGGTGAATCCCAGAAAGGCAGCGGTGAGCGCTGCACGGTGAACCGCTGCCCTGAGCACGGCTTCAAACCTACCCGAACCCGGGGCGCGAGGCGCGACTCATCCCTTCATGGGTCGCGCCTCGCATTGCCCCCGACCGACAAGGCAGCGGGGAAGGTTCACTTCAGCCGACCGGCCCCCGATTGCGATCAACCTCCGTGAACCGACCACCGCTCCTTACCTGTCGTGGTCGAGACCTTTCGATCTCGACGGATGCTCATCGCAACCGGCGGACCACGGATCGAGCGACGCTCCCGGAGGAACCCAAGTCGCTGCCGTGCTTCAGGGTTCTCGAACGCCGCGCCGCTGGGCCCGGGCGGCAACTCGCGGCGCATCCGTCCACGGAATTCCCCACCTGTCCACGGTGGAACGAAGCTCGACCGTAGCCGCGATTCGACTGCACATAATTGCCCCTTGACGACCTGCACGGACGTGCACTATGGTCCTGCGCGTGCCAGGTCCGCCCCCCGCGGACCTATCTCCCCAAGAGGAGCCACGAATGCTCAATGACCGAGCGCGAGAGATCCTTGCCTACGTCGAGCGCTTTCAGCATGAGCGGGGATACCCGCCCACCATCCGCGAGATCGGGAAGGAATTCGGGATCTCCTCCACCAACGGCGTCCGCTACTACCTCAACCTTCTCGAGAAGGCCGGGCACCTCAAGCGGAGCGGAAAGATCTCGCGCGGCATCGAGAGCCTGCGAAACGAGCCGGACGGCATTCCGATCCTCGGCCGCGTCGCGGCGGGCCAGCCCATCCTGGCGGAGGAGTCGTTCGAAGGCCGGCTCGACGCCGAACGGATGTTCGGCACCCAGCGCGAGCTGTTCGCCCTGCGCGTGCGCGGCGACAGCATGATCGAGGCGGGCATCTTCGAGAACGACTACGTGGTCGTGCGCCAGCAGAGCAACGCGTCGCCCGGTGACATGGTGGTGGCGCTCATCGAAGACGAGGCGACGGTCAAGTTCTACCGCCCGCGCGGCAGCCGCATCGAGCTCGAGCCGGCGAATGCGAAGTACCAGCCGATCGTGGTGGAAGCGAACGCCGAGTTCCGCATCCTCGGTGTGGTGCGTGGAGTGATTCGCACCGTCAATTGAGTCTTTAGGGTTCACGGAACGGGAGTCGCCCCGAGCGACTCCCGATTCTTAAACAACGCAAGTGCACATATGTGCAGACAACAAAGGAGGGGCCGGTGGAAAGCTCGTTGTCTCCCGATCAGATCCGAACCTTGGAAGGGCGCTGGGAGCCGCTCTACCGAAGCCAGCTCCACTACCTCGTCACCTGGCAGACACGCGGGCGCAGACCTGTGCTCAAGGAGCGCCACGCGCGCTCGCTTCAGGCGCTCATCCGTGGCCTCGGCGATGAGCGCGGGTTTTCCATCCTCGAGATTGCCGCGGCGCCCGACCACGTTCACCTGCTCCTCGCGCTGCGGCCCACTCAGAGCGTGGCGAGCGTCATCCGCGAACTCAAAGGGCGCTGCGGCCCCGCACTTCTCGATCGTTATCCGGAGCTGCGGGTGTGGCTGAAGGGAAATCTTCTGTGGGACGAACGCTACGCGGTGGAGACGGTGAGCGCCGCGCGCATCGAACGTGTGCGTGAGCGGCTGCGTTCACACCACGGAGGAATCGAGCCCCTCGCGCGCGCGAGCTGAGTCGAGCGTCGTCGCAACAGTGCCGGAAAAGCATCGGGCGTACCTCCGGTGGCCGCACAACTGGGGGCGGAGGGCGCCCGATCTGGACCGGCTTAGTCGTTACGTCGCGCGGCGAGACCGCTCGCGAGCAGCACCAGGACCGCTCCCATCCATTGCCGCGGCGCGAGCCCCTCGCCGAGGGCGATCGCGGACCCGACGATCGCGACGACCGGCTCCAGCATCGCGAGGATCCCCGCGCGTGCCGCCGGCAACAGGCGCAGCCCGGCGTTGAAGCACACGAAGGGCAGAGCCACCGAGATGATCGCCATCACCCCGAAGCCCGCCCAGACCTCCCGCGGATAGCCGGCCGCCACGATGCGCCAGGGCGGCGTCACGATCATCCAGATGGTCCCCGCGACGAGAAACGAGTAGAGCAGCACGCGCTCCGGCGGATGCTTCCCGATCATCCGTTTCGAATAGACGATGTAGAACGCGAACGTGACCGCCGAGCTGAAGCCGATGATCCACTGGTAGAGCCGGATGTGGCCGCCGGCGGGCGTGAAGCTGCCGACGAGCAGCACGGTCCCGAGCACCGCGATCGCGAGCGCCGCGAGCGTCACCGGGCGCGGCCGTACGCCGCGCAGCATCTCGAAGCCGACGATCAGCGCCGGCGCGAGGTACTGGATGAGGATCGAGAGCCCGACTCCGAGCACGGAGATCGAGTAGTAGTAGCTCCCCTGGATCGCCGCCACGCCGAGCGCGCCCAGGATCACGAACTGCGGCCAGTCCTCGCGCGGCGGTCGCAGCGCCTCGGGATTGCGCCATGCGATCCAGGCGACGAGCAGCGGCAGCGCGAGCAGGATGCGCAGCTCGACCAGGTGGAGTGGCGGGATCGCGCGATCGCGAAAGAGAAACCGCGCGAACACCGCGGAGATCCCCCAGAAGAAGGTGGCGGCAACGATCAGGAGCTGCCCCTTCACCACGCTCAAAGCAGGCGCTTTCGAACCAGGCGCCATGTGAGCGTCACGTCTCCGCGTGCGACGGTCACCCGCACCGGCGTGCCGGCCGGCCCCTCGAGCGTGTGATTGGCTTCTGCCAGCTTCAATGCTTCGGTGGGGCGGTCGTCAATCGCGAGCAGCACGTCCGCGGGCCGGATCCCGGCCTGGTCGGCGGGAGAATCCCGGGCGACCGCGATCACGGTGAGCTTCTGCTCCCGGCGCTCGAGCTGGAGACCCACGTGCGAGTGTTCGTACTCGCGCTCGTCCTTCACGTGGGGAATCGGCGTGAGCCACAGCACGCGGTGGGGATAGTCGAGGATCACTTCGAAGCGCCGGAGAAACGAATAGCCGAGCAGGCCGTCGATCGACTGACCGGTGGCGCGCGCGAGCAGATCTTCGAGCTCGCTGTCGACGATGACGGCGTCGATCTCGCGGGTGGTGATCGGGCCGCGGTCGCCGATCACTTTCAGCTCCGGCAGCCGCACGAGATCCGCGGAAGCCGGTCCGAACAATGTCGGGGCAACGAGGTCGCGCGCCGCGGGCCAGCGCGCGCTGTTCACGTGCGCACGCTCGAGTGACGATCGGAAGAGCACGCTCTTCGAAGCACCCGTGTCGAGAATGAGAATCAGCGTGTCGGCCGAGCTCGGAACGCGGACACGAAGCAGGATCTTGCCATCGCCCGCGAGCATGAAGGTCACGGGCTTCGCGTCAGCGGTGAGTCGTCCTTCGAGAGCCGAACGCGAATTCGAGATCGCGCGCTCGCGTTCCTCCTTCGACTGCGGGCCACCTTCCGCGGACGCCGAGCCCGGACCTCCGTCGACGGGAATGATTTCGATCTCGTGCTGCGGGAATCGGAAACGCAGCGCCATGCCGGCGAGCACCTGGTGGCCGATGAGCCCAAGCACCTGCCGGTCGGTGACCTGCCGGACAATGTCGCCATCGAAGAGGAGCACCGGCTGAACCTGGTCCAGCTCCAGGTCCCCCAGCACCAGGCGCGACACAGGTCGCTCTGAAAATGCGATTTCGCCAGAATCGGGGAGCGAATTCGCGAGCCCGAGATGGACCGCCAGGTCCGAATCGAGGCTCAGGTAACCCGCGCCGGTATCGAGAACGAAGTCCCCGCTGGTATCGCGGCCCGCGGGGCCACGAACCGAAGCCGGGACGAGCAGCACGCCCTCGACCGCGGCGAACTTCAGCGTGTCGGCAGGGAGAGGAGCGCGAGGAGGCTCAGCAGAATGGGCGGCGGACGCGAGCCATGAGGTCGCGAGGACTGCTGCTGCAGCCCGACGAGCCGAGTGAAGCAACCAGCAGATCAGGAGCGAACGGGCTCGCGCGCGCGATCCGCGGTGCCGAGCTCGACGGACTCGCTGCCGTGCTCGAGCATGGTGCAGCGGCCGGTGAAGAAGACGCCCGGCTCCATGACGACGCTCATCGCGGAGACATCACCTTCGACGCGCGCTCCGGCCTTCATCTCGATCACGCCGAGCGCCCGCACGTTCCCGATCACGCGGCCTTCGATCACCGCGTCCTTCACCTCGATGTCAGCCCGCATGATTCCGTGCTCGCCGATCTCGAGCTTCTCGCAGTTGAGAATGTCACCCTCGAGATCGCCGTCGATATGGAGCGTTCCCGAGACCATGAGCGTCCCGCGGAAGCTCGAGCCCAGGCCGATGGTTGTATTGGGCAACGGCGGACCATCGGGCTGATTGCGCGACAGGAACTTCATCGAAGCCCTCCCTGCGACGTTGGCCGCAACGTGAGCCGTCCCGACATCTCTATCGAACAATCGAATTGTGATTTGTCCCAGATCAGCAGCGGCGGCTGCGGGCTCACATGACCCCCCACATCTCCAGCAGGCGCTCGAGATCCTCGTCGCCAAAGAACTCGAACTCGACCTTGCCACCGCGGCGGCCTTTCCGAATGCCGACGTGCGTGGCGAACTTCTGCTGAAGCCGGGTCTCCCACTCCCCGAGCCCGGCGCCGGCCGCCTTGGCGGGACGCGTGTGCTGACGGCGCAGCTTGCGGCGGATATACGCCTCGGTGCGCCGCACCGAGAACCCCTTCAACTGGACGTAGCGAGCCGAGACGAGCTGCTCGCCTCCGTTGGGGAGCGAGAGCAACGCCCGGGCGTGCCCGGCGGTCAAGGTTTCACGTGAAACCATGTCCTGCACCTCGACCGGAAGCGCCAGCAGGCGAAGCGAATTCGAGATCGTGGTGCGCTGTTTTCCGACCCGATCCGAAACCTGATCGTGGGTGAGCCCGGCACGCGAGATCAGCGCCTGATAGGCCTTCGCCTCTTCGATCGGGTTCAGGTTCTCGCGCTGGATGTTCTCGACCAGGGCCATTTCGAGCATCTCCTGGTCGTTCACGTCGCGAATGATCGCCGGGACCTTGACCAGCCCGGCAACGCGCGCCGCGCGGAGCCGGCGCTCACCGGCGACGAGCTGATATCCCACGGTCGGATCTCGACGGACCAGGATCGGCTGAAGAATCCCGCTGGCCTTGATCGAGCTCGCCAGCTCCTTGATCGCCTCGTCGTCGAAGCGCTGGCGGGGCTGATGGGGATTGGGCCCGATGTCGTCCACCGGGATTTCGAGCGGCGCCCCCGCCGCTCCGCGCTCCAGAGCGACAGTTGCGGTGGCTCCGGGGATCAGTGCCTCGAGACCTCTACCTAACGCCTTCCTGTGCATGCTCCATCACCTCCCGGGCCAGTTCCCGATAGCTGTCCGCACCCGAGCTGTGGGGGTCGTACAGCACGATGGGTTTGCCGAATGACGGTGCTTCACTGAGCTTTACGTTCCTCGGAATAACCGACTTGTAGACCCGGTCGGAGAAGAACTTGCGTGCTTCGTCCGCGACCTGCTGCGAGAGGTTGAGCCGGGCGTCGAACATCGTGAGCAGGACGCCCTCGATCCGGAGCGCCGGATTCAGGTGGTCCTGGACGAGGCGGATCGCGCCGATGAGCTGGGTCAGTCCCTCGAGCGCCAGGTACTCGCACTGGAGCGGGATCAGCACCGAATCCGACGCCGTGAGCGCATTGACGGTCAGCAGCCCCAGCGAGGGGGGCGTGTCCAGGAAGATGAAGTCGTAGGCGTCGCGCATGGGGATCAGGGCGTTCTTGAGCCGGGCCTCCCGGCTCAGGAGGCTCACCAGCTCGATCTCCGCCCCGGAGAGTCGCTGCCCTGCGGCGCACACGTCCAGGTTCGCGAGGGCGGTCTGCTGCACGGCGGTCGCCATGTCGGCGTGACCGAGGATCACCTCGTAGGTCGAGTGGTGGAGGTCGTTGCCATTCAGCCCCAGCCCGCTCGTGGCGTTCCCCTGGGGGTCGACGTCCACGATGAGAACTCGCTGGTTCTCCTGGGCGAGGCACGCACCGAGGTTGATCGCGGTGGTGGTCTTGCCGACTCCGCCCTTTTGACTGGCGACAGCGATGATTCGCGCCATGATGATGCGGGGCCTCGACGTCCTTGTGCGGGGTTAGGTGGGTCGGCGGGCATCCTTGCCGATCACGTCGCGCAAGGTATCAACATCGGGGCTCGAATCCAACCGCAATGTTTCACGTGCAACACCTTCTAGACGAATCGCCGTTGAACTCTATGGCTCAGATAATTGCGTTGGATTGATTCGCCTCAGAGTGAGGATCGACACGGGCCCGCCCCTCAGGGACGCGGAGTTCTCGAGGGTCCAGTCCTGCTTCCAGACCTGTGACGACGAGAGCTCGTCCTGCACGCCGCTCCCCTTCCAGAGGAAGGCGTATCCACCTTCTCTGACAATCGCTTTCGCGATTTCGAGGGTGGGTCCGGCCCGCATGGTCGCGCGGCTGGTCAGCGCGTCCACCTGTGGACGGTCCTGTCCGGCCGCGATCACTTCGAGCCGGGCGTGGATGACGCGAACGTTCGGAAGCTCGAGGTCGGCGATCATCTTCTGGAGGAACAGAGTTTTCGGGCGCCGGGATTCGACGAGGGTCCACTGCTCGCCAACGCCCGCAATGGCGAGGGGAAGCGCGGGGAATCCGGCGCCGGAACCGAAGTCGATCAAACTCTGCACGCCGGATTCGCGAAGCAGCGGGGCGGGCTCGAGCGATTCGAGGATGTGTCGCTCGACCAGTCGCTGCTCGTCGTTGGGCGAGATCAGATTCGACACCCGATGGTTCCACTCGATCAGGCGCTCGGCGAAAACGCGCAGCTTCGCGAGCGCCTGCCCCGTCGAATCAATTCCGGACGCCGCACCCAGGTGCGGAATCAGCTGGTCCCACGGCATGCGCCCGACCATATGGGCCGCGGGCGTCGGTGCATCGCCGCGCCGCATTCGCCAGTTGAATTCGCGCCGCTTCGGCCTCGCGGAGGCCGGACCGCGGGCGCTGGACGATGCGCGATCTGCGGGCCTGCGACTCGATGTCCGCGCGCGATCCGACGGACCTCGACGTGATTCTCCAGAGCGACTCGTCGGCCCGCGCCGCGAGAATCCAGCGCGATCCCGCGGTCCTGTACGGCCGGTTCCCGTGCGCGGTCCACGCTGCGAAAACCCCGCGCGATCCCGCGGTCCTGATCGCTCCGTTCCCGTGCGCGGTCCACGCTGCGAGAATCCAGCGCGATCCGGCGACTCCCGACGCGATGCGCCCGGGCGCTCTCCCGGCCCGCGTCGTGAGAATCGGTCTGGCGATCCGCTGCGTGATCCTGCCGCGCGTTCCCCCGGAGCTCGCCGCGAGAATCCCGCTCGACCCGGGGGTCCTGAGCGCGATGCTCCCGTGCGCTCTACCGGCCCACGCCGCGAGCCGGCCCGATCCGGGGATCCTGAGCGCGTTGCTCCCGTGCGCTCTTCAGGCCCACGCCGCGAGAATCCGGCCCGATCCGGCGACCGGCCACGTGGTGTGCCCGCGCGCTCTGCCGAACTACGGCGCGGCTCGCCCTCGCGATCGGGGCGCTCTCGGCGCTGCGCAGCGGGCCGCCCACCGGGACCGCGGGCGGGCGGGCGGGAGCTCGGCCTGCTTCTGGGCGCGGAACGCCCGGGGCCCCGTCCGCGGGGCGCGCTTCCCTTGCCGTTGGTCACCCGCGCAACCTACCACCTCGCGCGTCCGATCAACGCAATTGCAGGCGCCTCAGGTGGACGAGCATCACGGTCACGTCGGCCGGCGAGATGCCGGCAATTCGGCCGGCCTGGCCGAGGGTGGCCGGGCGCCACCGCTCGAGCTTCTCCGCGGCTTCGCGCGAAAGGCCGTTCAGCGACTGCTGCCAGAACGGTTCGGGGATCTTCATGTCGTCGAGCGCGGCCGATCGCTCGGCGGTGCGCTGCTGACGGGCGATGTAACCACGATAGCGCGAGCGTACCTCGAGACATTCGGTCCAGGCCGCCGGCAGCGCCTCCGCCGGGCTGCCACCGGCACGCACGGCCCGACGCTCCGCGGCCTCGATTGCCGCGTACTTCGAGCGCACCTGCTGAATCTGACGCTTCGAGACGAGGCCGAGCCCGAACCCGGTCTCGGCGAGTCGCTCGTCCGCGTTGTCGGCGCGGAGCAGCAGCCGATGCTCGGCCGCCGAGGTGAACATGCGATAGGGCTCGCGGTGCTCGCGGGTGACGAGGTCGTCGATCAGCACGCCGATGTACGCCTGGTCGCGCCGCAGCACCAGCGGCTCGCGGCCGAGCACCTGGAGGGCCGCGTTCACGCCCGCCATCAGGCCCTGCGCGGCGGCCTCCTCGTAGCCCGAAGTCCCGCAGATCTGCCCGGCGAGAAAGAGTCCCGGCGCCCGCTTCACCTCGAGCGTGGCGTGGAGCTGATGCGGCATCACGAAGTCGTACTCGACCGCGTAGCCGGGCCGCAGCAGCTCGGCGCGCTCGAGACCGCGCAGCGTGCGCACGAACTCGAGCTGCACCTCCTCGGGCAGGCTGGTCGAGAGCCCGTTCACGTAGATCTCCGGTGCTTCGCGTCCCTCGGGCTCGACGAACACCTGGTGGGTTTCGCGCTCGGGGAACTTGACCACCTTGTCTTCGATCGACGGGCAATAGCGCGGGCCGGTTCCGCGGATCTGCCCGGAGTAGAGCGGCGAGAGGTGCAGGTGATCGCGGATCACGCGATGGGTCTCCGCGTTCGTGTGCGTGAGGTGACACGGCACCTGCTCCAGGCTCAGCCGCTCGGTCCAGTGCGAGAAGGGCACGGGCGGCTCGTCGCCGGGTTGAATCGGCATCGCGTCGAAATCCACGGTGTCGCGGCGGATGCGGGGCGGGGTCCCGGTCTTGAGCCTTCCGCGCTCGAGCCCGAGCTCAGCCAGGCATTCGCTGAGTGCCTTCGCCGCGTGCTCGCCGATCCGGCCGCCCGGGATCTGACGGTCGCCGATGTGAATGAGCCCGTTGAGAAACGTGCCGGGCGTGATCACCGCGGCGCGGCAGCGCAGGAGCCGCCCGTCCGCCAGCTCGATCCCCATCACGCGCCCGC
>DAIUEO010000019.1:0-1444 GCA_036845125.1 Candidatus Eiseniibacteriota bacterium
GCGGCATCTCGTTCGGGTAGATGCAGTAGTTGGTGCCGCTGATGTACATGCTGCCCGCCACCCCCACGCCGCGACCGTGGTTCATGCGGCGGAACTTCTGTTTCCAGTCCGAGCCGCGCTCGACCGCCTCGAGACACTGCAGAAAACCGTTCGACGTGACCCGCATGCCGTTCACCGTGCGGGTGTTCTCGCCGAGGAAGTTGCGGCGGCGGAGCTCGATCGGATCCATGCCAATCGCCTCCGACAGCTTGTCGAGCTGGCACTCGAAGGCGAAGCGCGGCTGCACCGAGCCGTGCCCGCGCTTGGGGCCGCAGCACGGCTTGTTGGTGAACACGCGCGTCGAGTCGAAGCGGTAGGCGCCCATCCGGTAGGGCGCGGTCAGGAGCTGGCCCGAGTAGTAGGTGGTGACGAGTCCGAACGACGAATAGGCGCCACCGTCGAGGTGGATCTTCGCGTCGACTCCGGTGAGCGTGCCGTCGCGCTTCACGCCGGTGCGATAGCGGAGTCGCATCGGATGGCGTCCGCGATGGGCGTAGAACACCTCCTCACGCGTGTAGAGGATCTTGACCGGGCGGCCGGTGATCATGCTCAGCTTGGCCGCGCAGAACTCGAGCGAGAAGGGCTCGCTCTTCCCGCCGAAGGCGCCGCCCACGACCGGCTGGATCACGCGGATGCGCTGGGTGGGAAGCCCGAGCACCTTGGCGAGGTCGCGGTGCAGGTAGTGGGCGACCTGGGTGCTGGAGTAGAGCGTGAGGAAGCCGGTCGCGTCCCAGTCGCCGATCGCGCAGTGCGGCTCGATCGGGGCGTGGGTCGAGCCTTCGTACCAGTAGTCACCCTCGATCACGACGTCGCTCGCTCCGAGCTGGCCCTCCACGTCGCCGAACTCGAGCAGGACCTGTTTCGAGATGTTGCCCTCGCGCGCGAGGTCGTTGACCTTCCACTCGGGGTGCTCGAGCGCGGTGTCGATGTCCATCACCGCGGGCAGCGGCTCGTAGGTGATGCGGATGAGATTCAGCGCCTCCTCGGCGAGCCGCTCGCTGTCGGCCTCCACCGCCGCGAGCGCGTCCCCCACGTATGCCGCCCTGACCGCCGCCAGCGCCTGCTCGTCCTCGGTCCACGGGATGATGCCGAAGCGGGCCGGCAGGTCGCGGCCGGTGATCACCGCGTGGACGCCGGGCAACGCGAGCGCCGGTGCCGCATCGATCGCGACGATGCGCGCGTGGGCGTGGATGCTGCGCTTGATCTTCGCGTGCAGCATGCGTGGCAGCACGATGTCGTCCGTGTAGATCGCGCGCCCGGTGACCTTCGCCAACCCTTCGACCTTGCGGTTGCGCTTGCCGATCACCCGGAAGTCGCCGTGCGGCGGAGCGGAGCGCCCGCCGGGCCAGCGCGGCGGCTCGAGACGGTCCTCCTTCGGCATCTGGCGACCGCCGGGAATCGCCAT
>DAIUEO010000019.1:1454-12454 GCA_036845125.1 Candidatus Eiseniibacteriota bacterium
CTCGCTCTCCGCCCGCCGTTCGCGCACGGCGCGCTCCACCGCCTCGAAGATCTTCGTGTAGCCGGTGCAGCGGCACAGGTTTCCGGAGAGCGCGTGGGCGATCTCGGCGCGCGACGGATCGGGCTTCCGCTCGAGCAGCGCATAGGCGCTCATGAGCACGCCGGGAGTGCAAAACCCGCACTGGGCTCCGCCGCAGACGTCGAACGCGTCCTGCAGCGGGTGAAGCTTCCCGCTCCGCGCCAGCCCCTCGATGGTGGTGATCTCCGGGCCGTCGTGGAAGGCAAGGGCGAACGAGATGCAGGCCAGGATCGCCTCCCCGTTCACGACCACCGTGCAGGCGCCGCAATCCCCCTTGTCGCAGCCCTGCTTGCTGCCGGTGAGCCCGAGACCGTAGCGCAGCGCCTCGAGGAGGGTGGTGCCCGGGGTCACCGTGCAGGACCGCGTGTCGCCGTTCACGTTGAGGCGGCAAACCACGGCGCTGGAAGTCATCGAAGAGTCCCCGGGGATCGGTCAGGATGCGCGGAATTCATGCGATTCAAGACCGGCCCCGCACGGGTGTCAACCGCCGGAGCCCGCGAGCACCACCGGCCCGGCGGCGAACGCAACCGCGCGTCTTGATCCGGATGCGCGGGAGTCGGCACAATGACGCCGTGAACATTCCCTCCCTCTGGTGGTCGGGCGTCACGGACGGGTTCCCTCCCTTCGACGGCGATCTCGACGTGGACGTCGCGATCGTGGGCGGCGGCATCACCGGCCTCACGCTGGCGTTCGCGCTCCGTGACCAGGACGCCTCGGTCGCGGTCTTCGACTCGGGCCCGATGGCCGGCAGCGCGAGCGGCCGGAACGCCGGGTTCCTGTTCGCTGCACCCGCGGCCCCCTACGGCGAGCACATCGCCCTCTGGGGACGGGCCGATGCCCGGGCGCTGCTCGAGGTGGGCCGGCGCTCGCACCAGCGGATCCGCCACCTCGCCGAGTCGCTTGGGATCGAGTGCGGCTACCGCGTCACCGGCGGCTGGCGGCTGACCCGCACCGATGAGGAGACCGAGGACCTGCGGGCCTCGCTGCCGCTCCAGGCCGAGGACGGCTTCCCGATGCTCGAGGCCTCGGTGGCCTCCGCGGTTCCGCCCGAGGCACGGGACCACTTCCGGGCCGCGTTCCTCACCCGCGAGGACGGCGAGATCGACCCGGTGCGCTTCCTCCAGGGACTGGGGCGGGCACTGGTCGCCCGCGGCGCCCACCTCCATTCGTTCTCGCCGGTGCCGACCGCGACCTGGAGCGGCGGCCTGTGGCGGCTTCACGCCGGCGCCGGCACCACGCGCGCACGCACGCTCGTGCTCGCCACCAACGCATGGACCTCGAAGCTCTGTCCGGAGCTCGAGCCGCTGATCCAGCCGCGCCGCGGCCAGATGCTCGCGACGGCGCCGATCGCGCGATCGGTCGTCAACCGGCCGACGCTCGCACACTGGGGCTATCACTACTGGCGGCAGACCGAGGACGGCCGGCTCGTGATCGGCGGGTGGCGCGATCTCGACCTGGACGGTGAGACCGGATTCGAGGAGCGCACCACCGAGCCGATCCAGTCGGCGATCGAGACGGGGCTCGCGGAGCTGGTCCCCGAAGGCGTGGCGATCGAGCATCGCTGGTCGGGGATCATGGGTTTCGCGCGCGACGGCCGGCCGCTCGTCGGCTGGCTCGATGCCGATCACCATCTCGCGATCTGCGGCGGCTACACGGGACATGGAATGGGCCTCGCCGCCGCCTGCACGCAGGATCTCGCCGACCTCCTCGCGTTCCGTCGCGCTCCCGGCATCGGCTCGTTCGACCCCGGCCGCTTCACCGAGGTGCGCGCGCTGCGCGAGGGCGTGACCCGGCTCGGCGTCGTGCCGGCTCAGTAGCTCCGAAGTTTGCGAAGCCGCCGCACTTTCTGGCCGACACTCATGACGGGGTCTATAATGCGCCCCGTGTTTTCTCCCTGCCTTAAGCCCCCACAGAAAGCCGCTCGATGGAACTTTCGAAGCCTGAGGAGCTGAAACACGCCATTGCCGCCCTGGCGGCCGGCAGCACCGAGGCCATCGACCGCCTGACCTGGACCGGAGTCTTCGGAACCGGTGAGCTGCGCGATGCGGCGCGCACGGCGCTCATGGACCGCGCCCGCGAAGCCGGCCTCTACCCAGCCTCGATCCATGACCTCTACCTCGCCCGCGGCCGGGGCGAGACCCCGCACGACTTCACGGTGCCGGCGATCAACATCCGCGGCGCTTCCTACGAGACGGCGCGCGCCCTGTTCCGGGCCCGTCGCCGGCTCGACGCCGGGGCGGTGATCTGCGAGATCGCACGCTCGGAGATCAGCTACACCGATCAGCGGCCGGCCGAGTACGCGTTCGTGGTGATGGCCGCCGCGCTGCGCGAGGGCTGGAAGGGCCCGGTGTTCCTCCAGGGGGACCACTTCCAGATCAACGCGAAGAAGTTCGCGGTCGATCCGGTGCCCGAGCTCAAGACGGTGCTCGAGCTGGCCGAAGAGGCGCTGCGCGCCGGCTTCTACAACATCGACGTGGACACCTCGACGCTGGTCGACCTGTCGAAGCCGACGCTCGAGGAGCAGCAGGCCGAGAATGGCGCGCGTTGCGCCGAGATCACCGCCTTCATCCGCGCGCACGAGCCGCGCGGCGTCACCGTGTCCGTCGGCGGCGAGATCGGCGAGGTGGGCGGCAAGAATTCGACGCCCGAGGAGCTGCGCGCGTTCGTGAAGATGTACGAGCAGGCGCTGCACCGGCACTCCGCGAGCGCCGCCGGCATGAGCAAGATCTCGATCCAGACCGGCACCAGCCACGGCGGCGTGCCGCTTCCGGACGGCACCGTCGCGAAGGTGCAGATCGACTTCGACGCGCTCGAAAAGTGCTCGAAGATCGCGCGCGAGGAGTACGGCATGGCGGGCGCGGTGCAGCACGGCGCCTCGACCCTGCCGGCCGAGCTGTTCAATCACTTCCCCAAGCGCGGCGCGTGCGAGGTCCACCTCGCGACCGAGTTCCAGAACATGCTCTTCGACCATCCGGCCTTCCCGGCCGATCTCAAGCGCCGTATCTACGACCGGCTCCGCACCGAGGAAGCCGCCGATCGCAAGCCCAGCGACACCGACGAGCAGTTCTTCTACAAAGTGCGCAAGAAGGCGCTCGGCTCCCACAAGCGCGACCTCTGGACCATCGCGGCCGCCGGGCGCGAGACCATCGGCCGTGCTCTCGAGGATCGTTTCGCCTTCCTGATCGAGCAGCTGCACGTCGCGCGCACCCGCGAGATGGCGGAGCGCTGGGCGCCGTTCGTTGCGGGATCCTTCCCCCAGCTCGGGGCCACGCCGGTGACCGCCCGCGGTCCCGAGGACGTGGCCGGCCTCTCGGACTGACGCGATGCCCTACCGGGGGATCACGCTCCAGCAGTTCATCCTCCAGCAGGGACACTCCCACCCCGAGGCGAGCGGCGAGTTCACCGACGTCCTCACCGACATCGCGCTCGCGGCCAAGATGATCAACCGCGAGGTGACGCGCGCCGGGCTGGTGGACATCCTCGGCTACACCGGCGGCGAGAACGTCCACGGCGAGAAGGTGCAGAAGCTCGACCTCTTCGCGCGCGACGTGATCCACAACGTGCTCGGCTCGACCGGTCAGCTCGCGGTGCTGGCGTCCGAGGAGGACGAAGACATCATCCCGGTCGTCGAGGGCCGCCAGGTCGGCAAGTACGTCGTCAATTTCGATCCGCTCGACGGCTCGTCGAACATCAATGCCGGCGTGAACATCGGGACGATCTTCTCGGTGCTGCCGCGGATCACGAAGAAGGGCGGCGGCACGATCGAGGACTGTCTCCAGGCCGGACGCCGGCAGCTGGCCGCCGGGTACGTGATGTACGGATCGAGCACGATGCTCGTGTACACGACCGGCGACGGGGTCCATGGGTTCACGTTCGAGCCGTCGCTCGGCGAGTTCCTGCTGTCGCACCCGGATATCCGGATCCCGCAGCGCGGGCGCATCTACAGCGCGAACGAAGGCAACTACATCAACTGGAACGAGGGCGTGCGGCGCTACATCGACTGGCTCAAGATGGACGACGCGGCGACCGGCCGTCCCTACAGCGCCCGCTACGTCGGCTCGCTGGTGGCCGACTTCCACCGCAACCTGCTCTACGGCGGCATCTTCCTCTACCCCGCCGACCGGAAGAACCCCAAGGGCAAGCTGCGCGTGCTCTACGAGGCGGCGCCCCTGGCGTTCATCGTGGAGGAAGCCGGCGGCAGCGCGACCGACGGCTGCCGCCGCATCATGGAAATCGCGCCGACCTCGCTCCACGAGCGCACGCCGCTCTTCATCGGCAGCGTCGACGACGTGCGGGAAGCCGAGGAGTTCGTGAAGGGGACCCACAAGGGCGTCACCTTCGATCGGCGCAACCACGCCTCACACTGATGCTCGCGGGCGGCCGCGCGGCGCCGCTCAGCTCTTCTTCTTCACCTCGACCTGGGCCGGTCCGACGTCGTTCTTCACCGGCGGCAGCGACTTGAGATACCGGTAGATCGCCCGCAGGTCGTCCTCCTCCATCCGTCCCAGGGACTGCCATGGCATCGGCGAGCCGGGGATGACGCGACCGGCGCGGAAGCGCGCCACGAACTCGTCTTCGCTCATCCGCCCGGTGCGCCCGGTCTCGGGATCGCTCGTGAGATTCGGCGGCGACCACGTGTAGGCATCGCCGGTCTTCTCGACGAACCCGGTCGCGCCGCCGTAGCGCGGCCCCGTGATCTGACCGGTCGCCGGGTCCCGCTGCGTGTGGCACGCCCAGCACAGCGACACCGACTCGGCGAGGTAGCGACCGTTCTCGAGGGTCGCGCCGCGCGGGCTCGTGGCCGTAGGCGGATGCTCGGGACCAACGGGATTGGCGAGAACGGTCGCCTTCACCACACTGCCGAGCAGGTTGTAGCGATGGGCCGGAATCGGATTCTGCACCGGCGGCTGGGTTCGCAGATACGAGATGACCGCGGTGAGGTCTTCGTCGGTGAGCCCCTGGAGCTCCATGAACGGCAGCAGCGCGCGACCGTCGTTGCCGACGCCATGGCGCAGCGCGCGCGCGATCGCCTTGTCCTCGAAACTGCCGATTCCGGTTTCGGGGTCGGGCGTGATGTTCCGCGCGTAGAAGGTGCCCGGAGGAATGTCCCAGTGGAATCCACCACTGAGCGGAACGTCATCGCCACGGTTGCGATCCGCCTGCCGCGTGGTGTCCCCGTGGCACATGGCGCAGTTCACCGCGGTGCGCACCAGGTACTGGCCGCGCGCGACCACCGCCGAATCGGTGGAGGCCGCGATCTCGGGATACGGTGGATTGAACTTCAGGTTCTGGCGGGAGGCGACGTAGACCGCAAAACCGGCAACCACCAGAACCACGAGAGCGAGGAGTCCCAGCAGGATCTTGCGGAGCACGGCACGGTTCTCCAGGGTGGGAAACGATCGGCCGCCGCGAGGAGAGATCGCGGCGGCATTCGGAGGACGCGGCAGTCTACGACAGCGTGGTCTGCTGGCGAATCAGCTCCTGCATGAGCTTGGCGTTCCGCGCCGCCTGTCCGGCGTGGCAGTTGTTGAAGAAGAGGTAGGTGCGCCGCGCCTGCTCGGCCATCTCGCCGATCCTCCGCAGCCACTCGCGCAGCTCTTGCTCGCTGTAGTTGTAGTCGTAGCGGTCCTTGCTGCCCTCGCCCCGCGCCCACCAGTTCGCGGCGTTGCGGCCGTGGAAGCGCACGTAGGCATCCTCGGAAGTGATCCAGGGCACCGGCGGCATGAGCCCCTCGAGCTTCGGCTCGTCGACCACGCAGTAGCCGAGCTGCTTCGTGCGCAGCAGCTCCGGAACATCCGCACCGGCCCACGAGTCGTGGCGGAACTCGACGAACAGCCGCTCGGCGGGAAACGCCGCCCGCAGGTTCGAGAGATGACGCTCGGCGCGGTCGTTGCGGCGAAAGCCCCACGGAAATTGCGCGAGCAGCCCTTCGTACTTGCCGGCCGCCTTGAGCGGCCCGAGCGCCGCGTGGAAGTCGCGCACGGAGTTCTCTTCCAGCGAGCGCTCGTGGGTGAACGAGCCGTGGAGCTTCACCATGAAGCGGAAACCCGGCGGGGTCTTGCGCTGCATCTGCTCGAGGGTCTGCGGCGGCGGGATCCGGTAATAGGTGACGTTCACTTCGACGATCGTGAAGTGCTGCGCGTAATAGGGCAGGAACTGGTTGGAGGCGAGTCCCGGCGGGTAGAAGGGACCCACCCAGTCGGGGAACGAGTAGCCGGAGGTTCCGATCATCACGCGATCGAGTGCGGTGCTCATGCGCGGCTCCTCGGGCGCGGCGACCGCGGCACTGCCGGACCGTCCGGCGTGCTGCGCGGCGAGACGGCGCCGAACGGCACGTGGCCGAGCCGTCGCCGATAGGAAAGCGAGCCCGCCGGCACCAGGCTCGCCTCTCCCAGCCGGTCGCGCACGCGGTCGAACGCCTTCAGCAGGTTCGACTGCCGCGTGTCCGAGTCGAACAGCTCGCCTTGAGACCCATCGGAGGTGCGCGCCAGCTCCGAAACGGAAACGCCGATCAGCCGGAGCGGCTCGCCGTTCCAGTTCTCCTCGAGAAGATGGAACGCCTGGCGGTGGATGAGCCGCGCATCGGCGGTGTGTTCGGTGAGCGCCCGCTGGCGGATGCGGGTCTGGAAGCGGGAATTGCGGAGCTTGATCGACACCACCCGGCCGATGTAGCCCTCGCTTCTCAATCGCCTTCCCACCTGGTCCGAGAGTCGCAGGATCGTACCCCGCACCGAAACGGGATCCGAGCAGTCGCTCGGCAGCGTGACCTCGTGGCCCATCGATTTCGCGTCCACTGCACGATGATAGGGAACGAGCGGCGTGTCGTCCCGTCCCCACGCCGCTTCCCGGAGCTGCGGTCCGATGATCCCGAACGCGCCCTTGAGCACCCCCGCCGGGGTGTTCGCGAGATCGCCCACCGTGCGGACCCCGAGCGCCTTCATGCGCTCGCCGAGCCTGGGCCCGACGCCCCAGAGCTCGGTCACCTCGCGTGGCCAGAAGTGCTCGCGGAAGCGTTCCTCGTCGAACGCGGTGATTCCGCGCGGCTTCCTCACCCCCGATGCCATCTTCGCCACGAGCTTGCTGGGTCCGACGCCGATCGAAGCCCCGAGTTGGAAGCGGGTGTCGATCAGGCTCTGGATCTCGCGCGCCACCTCAGCGGCATCCTCGAGGGTGGCCGCCCGGGGCCCAAGACCGACGAACGCCTCGTCGACGCTGAAGGGCTCGACATCCGGGGTGAACCGCGAATAGAGGTCGAGAAGCTGGACCGACATCGCCACGTACTTGTCGGGGTTGCCTTCGACGTAGTGGGCGTCGGGGCACAACGCCCGCGCTTCCTGGAGCGGCATCCCGGCCCGCACCCCGAACGGCCGCGCTTCATAGGAAGCCGCCGTGACCACCCCGCGCCGCGAGGGATCGCCGCAGACGATCACCGGCTGGCCCCGGAGATGCGGATGGTGCGCCTGCTCGACCGAGGCGAAGAACGAGTCCATGTCCACGAGCAGGATCATCCCGGGGTCCACGCCCGACTCAGGATCCATTTGGGTCCGCGCGGGTCATAGCAGAGCTCGTAGGTGTCCGCGGCGGCGCCTTCGACCGAGAAGTAGCGCATGACGGCCTGACCCTCCCGCCGGCTCCAGCGCCCGGTGACCTTCCGGATCTTGATGACCCTGCCCTTCCACCGGAAGCGCAGCGGCTCGAGCTGGCCCGCCGTATAGGCGGTGAGTACGTCGACCGGATCGCTCAGCGATTCGAACATGCCGGCAGGCTACTGCACGTATGTGCACCCGGCAAGCACGAACTGGCCAGCGAAGGAAAATGGGAACGCGGATCAGGCCGCGGTGGCGCGCCTGAGGTCCAGGGCGCGCCGGAGAACGCTCAGGAACGCGCTGCCCACCATCAGTACCGCGCCGAGCCACACGAGGTTGATGAGGGGCTTGGTGCTCACCTCGACCGCGAGGATCTCCTCGCTGTGGGGCTTCGCCAGCCCCGGTACGCCGAGACCGACGCGGCCCTTGGAGGCGTCCACCGAGACGATCTCGACCGAGCCGCCGCCCGGCAGGTAGGCCGGAATCGAGCGCTGCATACCCTTCTCGGTGCTCACCTCGAGCACCGGCCGCACCGGCACCGAACGGCCGCCGGTCTCGGCCACCACGCGGGCCGCGATGGTGAGGGTGGGGCCGCCCATGCCCTGGACGTCGAAGTCCTCGAAGCGGTACTTCACCTTCCCCACTTCCTTGACCTCGCCCTTGGCGAGCCACAGCGCGTTGACCGCCTTGTCCTCGCCGACCCGCTCGAGCGGGGAGATGTAGAGATCGTGGGTGAGGAAGCGCTCGATGTGCGGCTTCTTCATGTAGCCCTGGTTGAACTCGCTCCAGTACATGATCGGCAGCGCCTCGAACGAGCGGCCGGGAGAGTGCACGGCGAGCACCATGTGGTCCTTGCCTTCGCCGTCCGCTCTCACGCCCTCGTACTTGATGCTCCAGCCGAGCGCGCTGCGCTCCTGCCCCACCGGGAGCTGGATCTGCGTGCTCGTCCCGTACCCGGAGGACGCCACCACACCGATCAGCAGGATCGAGACGCCGGCGTGTCCGAGGTAGGCGTTCCCGTGCTTCCAGCCGGCGCGGAACCCGCGCACGGTCACGATCACGTTGGAGACGAGCGCGAAAGCGGCCGCGAACAGCACCATGGCCGGCATCACCTGGCGCACGCCGAGCGCGACCGCGATGCCCGCGACGGTGATCGCCCCCAGCGCCGAGGGCATCGCCGCCTTCACGAAGGCCGCCGCGTCGTGCTCGCGCCAGCGCAGCAGGGGCGCGATCCCGAGCAGCAGCCCGAGCGCGATCGCGAGCGGCGCGTTCACCAGGTTGTAGTAGGAGGTCTGCACGTTGGACGCCGGGCCGAAGAGCCGGGTGATGAGCGGGGCGCTCATGCCCACCGCGATGAGCGTGCACATCAGCATCAGCACCAGCTGGCCGAGCCACATCATGGACTCGCGCGAGAAGTTGCCGAGCGGCTTCGCCGACGCCGGTATGTCCCGCAGGCGGAGGAAGACCGCGCCGTAGCCCACGATCATCACCAGGAAGAGGAACGAGAGCAGGAAGCCGTTGAGCCCGAGGTTCACGAACGAGTGCACCGAGAAGTCGGCGAGCACGCCCGAGCGGGTGAGGAACGAGGCGTAGAGCACGAGCACGTAGGACGTCACGGCGAGCAGGAAGTTGGTGCGCCGCAGGCTCCCGGTCACGCGCTGGACCATGAGGCCGTGAAGCAGGGCGACGTTCGAGAGCCACGGAATCAACGAGCCGTTCTCGACCGGGTCCCATCCCCAGTAGCCACCCCAGCCGAGGACCTTGTAGGCCCAGACGCCGCCCATGATGAACCCCATCGACAGCACCGCGGTCGACAGCACCACCCACGGCAGCACCGGCTTGATCCAGCCGTCGTAGTCGCGCCGCACCAGCGCCCCCATCGCGATCGCGAACGGCACCACGAGCGACGAGAACCCGGTGAACAGGATCGGCGGGTGGATCGTCATCCACGGATCCTGGAGCAGCGGATTGAGGCCGTTGCCGTCCGCCGGAATGCGACCGGCGGCGAACGTGAGGAACGGGCCGCGCATCACGGTCACGAGCGTGAGCATCACGAGCGGCAGGTTGAGGAAGAACATCGCCGGGGTGGCGAGCGTGCTCTTCGAGCGCATGAGGATCAGGCCCAGCGTGGCCGTGATCAGCGCCCACAGCACGAACGTCCCCTCCTGGCCGCCCCAGAACGCCGAGTAGACGAATTGCGGCGGCATCGCGCGCGAGGTGTAGGAGGCGACGTACTCGTACTGGTACTGGTGCGTGAACAGGATCGTCCACAGGAACGCGGCGGCGGCGACCAGCGCGAGCCACTGGACCCGGAACGCCGTGCGCGCCACCCGCAGGGCACCATCGCGTCCGAGCGTGGCCGCGAGGAACGAGAGCCCGGCGGTGAGCGACGCGAGGAACGCGACCCAGCTGATCAGGGGACCCAGGTTCAAGCGGTCTTCTCCATGGGTTTCGCCAGGTCCTGGTACTTGGACGGACACTTCACCAGCAGCTGCTCCGCGTGGAACCGGCCGTCCGTGAAGCGGCCGATCGCCACCACCGAGGTGGCCTGGTCGAAGTTGCCGGGGATCACCCCGCGGTACTCCACGGTCATCACTTCGCCGTGATCGTCCTTGAGGTCGAACTGGAGGAACTGCTCGTCCCGGCGGAGCACGTAGTCCTTGTTGGCCAGAACACCGTTGACCTGCACGAGTGAGGTCGTGCGTTTTGCCTCGACGAAGCTGATGTACGGCGTCATCGACTTCCGGAAGCTGGTCACTCCGAACCAGCCCGCCACACCCAGCAAGACCAGAGCCAGCGCGATCTTGACGTTCATTGACGTTCGAGCTCCTTGATACGGCGCTCCAATCTCAGGAGATAGACGAACAGAGCGCCCCAGGTGATCAACGCAACGCCCAGCACGGTACCGTTTCCGCCCATCCGAAGCCTCCTCGCCTCTTCTACGCCGCGCTGGCGGCCGAGCGGTGACGCTCGATCCGTGCCAGACGGACGCGAATTCTCATCATCCAGAAGAAAAGCGCCGTGAAGCCCAGCGCCATGCCGAACATCCCGATCCGGATCTCGGGGGCCATCTGGATCTTCCCCGTGGTGTTGATCACCGGATCCGGGTGCAACGTGAAATAGATGCGCGGCACGATCAGCATCAGAAACGGTACGGTCACGAACGCCACCGTCGAATAGATGGCCGAGAGCCGCGCCCGCCGTTCCTCGCCCTCGATCGAGCCGCGCAACGCCAGGTAGGCGGCGTAGATCAGCAGGAGGAAGAAGATCGACGTTTCCCGCGGGTCCCAGTTCCAGTACGAATGCCACGCGGCCTTTGCCCACAGTGATCCGCTC
>DAIUEO010000019.1:12464-29103 GCA_036845125.1 Candidatus Eiseniibacteriota bacterium
CCGCTCACCGTCGCCACGAGGCAGAACAGGAGCCCCAGCTCCGCCGCGGCCACTGCCTCGTCATCGTGCTCGATCCGCCGCCGCCTCAGGTACAGGGCGCTGTGGATCATGGACCAGGTGAGGGCCACGATCGCGATCCACGCGCACGGAACGTGGAAATAGATTACGCGGGTCGTCTCCCCGAGACCGCTGACGAGGGGGGCCCGGAGGAAGGCGAACGCGATGCAGGCGGCGATCCACAGCAAGAGCAACAGACGGAGGGCCATCAGTCAATCCCAAAGGTGGTCGTAGAGGAGAATACTCACGGCCAGAACGGCGGCCGTGTACGCGACCAGGAGCTTGATTTCGCCCCCCGCCGGGGACAACTCCCAGACCCTCCGCGTGCCGCTCACGGCGGCCCCAACTACCGGCAGGAGTATCGGTAACGCGGCGGCCGCGAACAAAGCGGCGTGGCCCCGGCTCTGGGCGATCACCGCCCCCACCAGCGTGGCCGCACAGGCCAGGGCCAGGCTGCCGAGCGCCAGGACGCCGGCGAAGCCCGCGAGGTCCGGGGGCCTAGCCCCCATGAAAAGGATGAAGAGGGGGACGGCGACCAGCTCGAGGACGACCAGGAACAGGAGATTGAAGAGCAGCTTCCCGGTCCCGACCGCGAGCGGCGGGGCGACCAGCCTGAGGAAGGGCAGGGTGCCGCCTTCGACCTCGCGCGTGAACGTGTGCGACAGCGCAGCCAGCGCCGCGAACAGCAGCACGATCCACAGCAGCGCCGACATGAGGTCCACACGATCCGCGAGCCGGCCGACCGCGAAGCTCGTCACACTCAGGCTCGTCACCGCGAACAGCAGCGACGCATTGACGCCGTAGCGCGTGCGCCATTCGCTGCGGCATTCCTTACGCAGGATTGCCCAGACCGCCGGCGCGAATCTCGATCTTGGAGTCGGCAAGCCGCCACTCCCTCTCGTCGTTGGTGGCCACGAGGACGAGGCCGCCGCGGCGGCGTTCGTCCAGGATCGAAGCGAGCGCCGCGCGACCGCGCTCGTCGAGATGGGCTCCGGGCTCGTCCAGCACCAGCGCCGCCGGCTCCCCGAGCAGAGCGAACGCGAGCCGCAGGCGCTGCTTCATTCCGGAGGAGAGCGCGGAGACCCGGTCGCGCCCGCGCTCGGTGAGCTCGACCCGCCCGAGCGCCCCGTCCACGGCCGCGTGCGGAATCCCGCGCGCATCGGCCGCGAACTCCAGGTTCTCGCGCGCGCTGAACTCCTCGTAGAACTCGAGATCGGGCGCCGCGTAGCCGACGCCGGCCTCCGCTCCCGTCAGCTCGATCCGTCCGGAGGTCGGACGCAGCAGTCCCGCGATCATCCGCAGCAGCGTGCTCTTCCCGGCGCCGTTCTCGCCGACCACCGCCACCAGCGACGGTGCGGCCGCGCGGAAGCTGAGCGGCGCGAGGCCGCGGCCCGGTGCGTAACGGTGCGCCACCGCCTCCGCGACCAGCGTCGCCCGCGCGGCCGAATCCGGAATCTCGCGCGCCGGGCGCAGGGCCGTGCTCACGGGCGGGGACCGGGGGTCACGGGTGCCTCCACCAGGGCCCGGAGCCGTGACACCACGCGCTCGCGCACCGCCGCGCGCGTGCCGCGCAGCAACACGCCCGCCGCGTGCGGGTGTCCGCCGCCGCCGAGTTCGGTCGCCACCGCGTCGATCGCCACCCGGCCGGTCGAGCGCATGCTGACCTTGATCCGGCCCGCTTCGGCCTCGGAGATCAGGCACACGACGTCGACGCCGGTGATCGTGCGCGGCAGGTCCACCAGGCCCTCGGTGTCGGCGCCGACGAGCCCGTGCTTCGCGAACTGCTCGGGGCTGGCGTCGAGCACCGCGATCCGTCCGTCCGCCAGCATCTCGAGCCCCATCAAGGCTTCGCCGAAGAAGCGCAGCCGCCCGGCGGTGGCGTGCGCGCTCACCCGCGCGTTCAGCCGCTGCGGATCGATCCCGGTCGCGAGCAGCTCGGCCGCCATGCGATGGGCGGCGGGATCGGTGTTCGAGTACTTGAACGATCCGGTGTCGGTGACGAGCGCCACGTAGAGCGCCTCCGCCATCGCGAGCGTGAGCGTGGCGCCGGCCTCCTTGAGCAGATCGAACACGATCTCGCCGGTGGCCGCCGCACCGGGTTCGATGACGTTCACCTGGCCGAAGCCGTTCTGATGGGTCACGTGATGGTCGACGATCGCCACCGGGATGATGTGGCCGTCGAGCAGCGGCGAGAGCCGCCCGATCCGCTGGCGGTTGCTGGTGTCGAGCACCACCAGCCCGTCGGCTTCCGCGAAGCGCGTCTCGGCGAGCGCCGGCTCGAAGGTCTCGATCGGCACCTCCGCGGTCAGGAACGTGAAGGCCGCGGGCACCGGCGAGTCGTTGAGCACCGCGACCGACTTCCCGCGGGAACGCAGCCACAGCGCGAGCGCGATCTCGCTGCCCAGTCCATCACCGTCGGGATTGACGTGGGTGGTGAGCAGGAACTTCCCGTGCTGCTCGAGAAACTGGTGAAAGGCGGCGCGCTGGGGGGTGGCGGGCGTCACGCCCGCTCCCCCGCCTCGGAGCGCCGCGTCGGCGCCGCACCGGAGGGAAGCTCGAGCCCCGCGACCTCGGACAGGAACCAGGCATGGAGGCGGGTGTCGCCGGTCAGCTCGGGATGGAAGCAGAGTCCGACGCGGAGACCTTCACGCACCCCCACCGGCTCACCGGCCGGCGCCGGTCCGTGCGGCAGCTCGAGGCGCGCCACCACTTCCACCGCGGGGCCGCACGCGCGAATGCGCGGGGCGCGGATGAACACCGCCGGAAAGACCGGACCACCGAGCTCGGGCAGCACCGCCTTCGCCTCGTAGGAATCGAGCTGGCGGCCGTAGGCGTTGCGCTCGACCTCGACGTCCATCACCTCGAAGGGACGCGCCGGCAGGCGCTCGGCGCCGCGGCCGAGCAGGATGAGCCCGGCGCAGGTCGCGAGCACCGGCCGCTCGTGGACGAAATGCTCGAGCGGCTCGCGGAGCCCGGTCGCCTCGATCAGGCGGAGCAGCGTGGTGGATTCACCGCCCGGCATCACCAGCGCCTTCAGATCGGCGAGGTCGCCGGGCAGGGTGACGCGCACGGGGGAAACGCCCAGCCGCTCGAGCATCGCCGCGTGGCAGGCGAAGTCTCCCTGCAGGCTCAGGACCCCGACGCGGGACATGGAACCCTTCACCTCACCACCCGCGCTTGGCGAGGAGCTGCTCGTCCGGGATCTCGCGCACGTCGAGGCCGCGCATCGGCTCCCCGAGTCCCTCGCTCACCTGGAGGAGGATCTCCGGGCGGTTGTAGTTGGTGACCGCCTGGACCACCGCGCGCGCCCGCGCGTCGGGATCCTTCGACTTGAAGATGCCGGACCCCACGAACACCGCCTCGGCGCCGAGCTGCATCATGAGCGCGGCGTCGGCCGGGGTGGCCACGCCGCCGGCCGCGAAGTTCGGCACCGGCAGCCGGCCGGTGCGCGCCACCTGCTTCACCAGCTCGTAGGGCGCGGCCAGGCGCTTGGCCTCGGCCATCAGCTCGCTCTCGGCCATCGTCGTCAGCGCGCGGATCGCGCGCATCACCGAGCGCATGTGCCGCACCGCCTCGACGATGTTCCCGGTGCCGGCTTCGCCCTTGGTGCGGATCATCGCCGCGCCCTCGCCGATCCGGCGCAGCGCCTCGCCGAGATCGCGGCAGCCGCACACGAAGGGCACCTTGAACGCGTGCTTGTCGATGTGATTCTCCTCGTCGGCCGGCGTCAGCACCTCGCTCTCGTCCACGAAGTCGACCTCGAGCGCCTCGAGCACCTGGGCTTCGGCGATGTGGCCGATTCGGCACTTGGCCATGACCGGGATCGACACCGCGTCCTGGATGCGGCGGATCATCGCGGGATCGCTCATGCGGGCCACGCCGCCGTCGCGGCGGATGTCGGCCGGGATGCGCTCGAGCGCCATCACCGCCGAGGCGCCCGCCTTCTCGGCGATCACGGCCTGCTCGGGCGTGGTGACGTCCATGATCACGCCCCCCTTCAGCATCTCGGCGAGACCGACCTTGAGTCGGAACTGTTCCTGCTGATTCACGATCTCCTCCTTCGCGCCGCTCAGGCGCCGCCGGATGCCGTCCGGATTCCCGGCGCGTCGTCGGACGCGAGCTCGCGCAGCCGGCCCGCGGCCGACGGCACGGTCTGTACCATGAAATCGATCATCGCCTCGTCGATCCCTTCTCCCAGCGAGAAGCGCACGCTGGCGTGCGCCGCCTCCGCCGACCGCCCCATCGCCGTGAGGACGTGCGACGGGCCGGGGGTCGCCGCGCTGCAGGCCGACCCCGTGGAGATCTGAATGCCGTCCTGGTCGAGCGCGTGCAGCAGCGCCTCCCCGTCCACGCCCGGTATCTCGATGTTGAGGATCGAACGGACCCGGCGGACCCGATCGCCGTTCAGAATCGCTCCCGGAACGCTCCGCAGCAAGCCGTCGAGGAGCCGCTCGCCGAGCACGGCGGTCCGTTCGGGCTCCCCGGCGGCGAGCCGCGCGATGGCGCGTTCCGCGGCCGCACCCAGCCCGACGATCGCCGGAACGTTCTCGGTGCCGGCGCGCCGCGACCGCTCCTGGTGACCGCCGTGGATCAGCGGAACGATCCGCACGCGCCGCCGCACCCACAAGGCGGCCGCTCCGGGCGGGCCGTGGAACTTGTGCCCCGCGATCGAGACCAGGTCCGCACCGAGCGCCTCCGCCGAGAACGCGAGCTTGCCGGCGGCCTGGACGGCGTCCAGGTGGAAGCGGGCGCCCGCCGCGCGTGCGAGTGCCGCGACCTCGGCCACCGGCTGAACGGTCCCGACTTCGTTGTTGACCAGCATCACGGAGACCAGCGCCACGTCGGGGCCGAGCGCATCGGCGACGCGCGCGGGGTCGAGCACCCCGTCACGCTCCACCGGCACCACCGTCACCGGATGGCCGCGCGACTCCAGGTGGCGCGCGGTCTCGAGCACCGAAAGGTGCTCGATTCCCGACACGACGATCCGCCGGCGCCCCTCGGGCGCCGCCATCACCGCACCCTTGAGCGCGAGGTTGTTGGCCTCGGAGCCGCTCGCCGTGAACACGATCTCCTCGGCGGCGCCGCCCACCAGCCGGGCGACACGCGTGCGCGCCTCCTCGATCGCCTCGCGCGCGGCCTCGCCGCGGTGGTGCACCGAGGAGGCGTTGCCGACCGATCCCGGCTCGAGCCAGGGCCGCATCGCGGCGAGCACCTCGCCGGCCAGCGGCGTGGTGGCAGCGTGATCGGCGTAGATCCGCGGCGTCACGTGGCGCTCCCCAGCGTCTGGATCGACACCTGCTGCGCCAGCCGCTTTGCGATCCCGGTGAGGATCTGCGCCACGGGGCTGTCGGGATGCTCGAGGACGATCGGCCGCCCGGAGTCTCCCCCGAGCCGCACTTCGGGATGGATCGGGATTGACCCCAGGAACGGGATGTTCAGCGCGCGTGCCCGCTCCTCCGGCGAATCGGTGGTGAAGATCGGGTGCGAGGTTCCGCAGTTCGGACACACGAAGTGGCTCATGTTCTCGATCAGCCCGAGCACCGGGACCTCGAGCATGCCGAACATGGCGACCGCCTTGGCCGCGTCGTCGAGCGACACCGCCGACGGCGTGGTCACCACCACCGCTCCCGCCACGTAGGTCTGCTGGACGAGCGAGAGCTGCACGTCGCCGGTGCCGGGCGGCAGGTCGACGAGCAGGTAGTCGAGCCCGCCCCAGTCGACGTCGTGCAGGAACTGCTTGATGGCGCCGTGCAGCATCGGGCCGCGCCACACCACCGCCTGGCCCTCGTCGACCAGGAGACCCATCGACATGAAGCGGAGCCCGAAGGCCTCGACCGGGAGCACGCGCCCGTCCCGCACCGAAGGCTTGCGGTGGACGCCCAGCATGCGCGGCAGGTTGGGCCCGTAGATGTCGCCGTCGAGGAGGCCCACCCGGGCGCCGGTGGAAGCCAGCGCCGCCGCCAGGTTCGCGGTCACCGTGGACTTCCCCACCCCGCCCTTGCCGCTTCCGACGGCGATGACCTGGGCCACCCCCTCGAGCGCCTTCCGCTCGGTGCGGGGATCGCGCGCCTTCCGCACCCGCGACGTGGTGCGGATCACGACCTCGCGGACCCCCGGGACGGCCAGCACGGCCTGCCGGCAGTCGCCTTCGATCTGCTCGCGCAGCGGGCAGGCCGACGTGGTGAGCACGAGGGTGAATGAGGCACGCCCGCCCTCGAGCTCGAGGTCCTCGATCATCCCGAGCGTGACGAGGTCGCGATGAAGGTCGGGATCCTGGACTCCGCGCAGGGCGTCGAGGATCGAATCGGTGGCGGTCGTGGTCATGAAAGGGCTCGCGCGTTCGGTGTCGGCTCGTGGGTGTCTGAAGAACCGGATAGAGTATGGACCATGTTTCGCGTAGTCAAAGCGTCCGCTGCCGTGACGTTCCCCGTACAAAGTTTGGAGCACCTGGACGCCCTGTGGATTCAGGTCGCCGGAACGCTGTGCAACCTCACCTGCACGCATTGCTTCGTGCCTTCCGGCCCCGGGATCGACCGTCACGGCATGATGCCCCGGGACGAGGTGCGGCGCCATGTCGCCGACGGCGTCGCGCTCGGCGCCCGCGAGCTCTACCTGACGGGCGGCGAGCCGTTCCTCCACCCCGATCTGCTCGAGATCCTCGAGGAGTGCCTCGATCTACTGCCCTGCACGGTGCTCACCAACGGCACGTTGTTCACCGCCCACCGCATCGCGCGACTTTCGAGCCTGAGCGAGTCCACGCGCCATTCGCTCGAAATCCGCGTGAGTCTCGATGGCCTCACCGCCGAGGATCACGATCGGGTGCGCGGCCCGGGCACGTTCGAGCGGACGATCGAAGGACTCGCGGCACTGGAGGCCGCCGGCCTCATGCCGATCGTGACCGTGACGCAGCCGGACGGCGAGGATGCGGCCGGGTTCTCCACGAGGTGCCGCACCCTGCTGCGCTCCCGCGGCCTCCGGCGTCCGCGGATCAAGCTCCTGCCGCTCTACCGCATCGGGCGGGAGACGACGCGTTCGCGCGGCTACGATGACACCGAGCGCCTCGACGGTCTCGGGGCGGACGCGCTCGCCGCGGTGAAGCTGCCCTGCGCCTCGTGCCGCGCGGTCACGAGCCGCGGCGTCTTCGTCTGCCCGTTGCTCGTGGACGATCCCGGCGCGCGTCTCGGCGGAACGCTCGCCCATGCAGACGGACCGTTCGAGCTCTCGACGGGCCCCTGCTTCACCTGCCTCACGACGGGAGCGACGTGCTCCAACTGAACCGGGCCGCGACCCTCGCGGTGTTCGGCGGGGTCTACAGCAACACCCATGCGCTCGACGCAGTGCTGGCCCACCCGGACGTGACCGGCGCGGACCGCGTGTTCTGCCTCGGTGACGTCGGCGGTTTCGGACCCCACCCGGATCGCGCCGCCGCACGGCTCATGGGAGCACGCGTCCCGGTCGTCCGTGGCAACTACGACGAGGCGATCGGCCTCGGGCTCGACGACTGCGCGTGCGGCTACACCGATCCCGACGACCGCCGCTTCGCGCAGATCTCCTACGACTACACGCTGGCGCACACCGCGCCGCAACACCGCTCCTGGATGCGCTCCCTCCCCGACTCGATCCGTTTCGAGACAGGCGGCCGCCGCGTGCTCCTTTGTCACGGCTCGCCGCGGCGCGTGAACGAGTTCCTCTGGGAGTCCACCGCCTCGGACGCATTCCTCGAATGGCTGTGCCTTGACCACGACACCGACATCGTCCTGTGCACCCACACCGGGCTCCCCTGGCACCGGCCGCTCGCCTCCGGACGCCACGTGATCAACGTGGGCGCCATCGGCCGCCCCGCCCACGAGGGCACACCCGGCGTGAGGTTCGCCGTGGTGGAAATCGGCGACGAAGTCACCACCCGCTTCCCCCTCGTCCCCTACGACCACGAACAGCTCGCCCGGGAAATGGAATCCGAGCACCTCCCCGCCGAGTTCGTCACCACCATCCGCACCGGCTGGTGGACGACCTGCCTGGAGAACATGCCCGCCCGAGAACGCCGCAAGGGCCCCTACTAGAGAGCGCGGAGTAGACCGGCCGTTCGGTCTCCCGCGGGCCAGTGCAAAACAAAGGCCGGGCATCCCGAAGGAAGCCCGGCCCCTTCAGAGTTTCGCTACCGCGCGAGCACCAGTCTCCGCGTGAACGTCAGCCCACCAGCCCGCATGCGGACGAAGTAGACGCCCGCTGAAGCCGGGCCGCCACGAGTGTCGCCCTGCCAGACGAACCGATGCTTGCCGGCGTTGAGCCCGCCGTCGGTGATCACCGCGACCTCGCGTCCCTGGATGTCCAGGACGCTGACCCGCACCTGGGCCTCGCGCGGCACCGACAGCTCGATCGTGGCCGGTCCCGTGCTCGGGTTCGGCGTCACCGGAGCGAGAGCGAACACCATCGGCAGCGCTTCGTCGACGCCGGTGGTGCGCGTGACGATCGAGAACGAGGCGTCGCTGAGATCGTTCCCGAGGTTGCCGTTGGCGTCACGCGCGATGATGCGCATCATGCCGTTTACGGTTCCCGGGCCGGTCACCACCCAGAGGAAGGAACCGGTGCTCGTGATCCCGGTCGCCAGCGCCTCCCATGGACCACCCGCGCCGGAGCGTGAGACCGCGATGTCGACCGAGGTGACTGCCACGTTGTCGGTGGCGATCCAGCGGATCTCGTAGGTCTGTCCGACGGCCATGATCTCGCCGCCGTTGGCCTTCAGCACCGTCACGGTCGGCGGAACCGTCTCCTCGCCCGCGAACACCGCGCGCACGCTCTTCGGTCCGTCGAAGGTGATCTTGGCGTCCGGGTTCGAGCCGAAGCTCGCCGCGTCGAGCTGCCACTCCACGAAGTGCGCTCCCCCGCCGGCCACCGCCGTCACGTGCACGGTGTCGCCGTGGGTGTACTGCGGGAGATCCGGCGACTTCGTGACCGACCCGTTGCCAATGACGGTCACGTTGAGGACGTAGGTGTTGATCGCGAAGGAGCCGGTGATGGTCTTGTTTCCGTCGACCGTCAGCGTCAGCGGATTGGTCGTGCTCGTGATGCTGCCGCTCCACGCCGTGAAGTGGTAGCCCAAGGCCGGGGTGGCGGTGATCCGCACCGTGTCGCCGTACGAGTAGGTCGGGAGATTCGGGCTCTTCGCGACCGTGCCGTTGGGCCCGCCCGTGAGCGTTACGGTGTGCGTGTTCGCCGTGAACAGGGCGTTCACCGTCTTCGCCGCATCCATCGTGACCGAGACCGGGTTCGTGGTTCCGGTGGCCCCACCGCTCCAGTTGGTGAACGTGTAACCGGTGCCCGGCGTGGCGGTGAGCTGGACCACGGTGCCGTGATCGTAGAGCGGCTGGTTCGGGCTCCTCGCCACGGTCCCGCTGCCGGTCACGTTCACGGTGAGCGCGTAGGTATTGACGGTGAACGTCCCGGTGATGGACTTGTTGGCTTCCATCAGGACGCTGAGCGGAACCGTCGAGCCGGTGGCGTCACCGCTCCAGCCGGTGAACGTCCAGCCGGTACCGGGAGTCGGCGTGAGCTGAACCGTCGTGCCGTGGTCGTAGGTCGGCTGGTTGGGAGACTTCGCGATCGTGCCCGTGCCGACGACCGTCACCGCCAGCGTGTAGGTGTTGATCAGGAACGTCGCCGTCACGCTCTTGGCCCCGTCCATCGTCAGGTCGAGCGGATTGGCGGTACCCGTGGCACCCCCGCTCCAGCTGCCGAAATGCCATCCGGTCAACGGCGTCGCGCTGAGCTGCACCACGCTGCCGTGATCGTAGGTTGTCTGGTTGGGGTTCTTCGTGACCGAACCCGCCCCTACCGCAGTCACGGTGAGCGCATAGGTGTTGATGAGGAACGTGGCGGTCACGCTCTTCGGCCCGTCCATCAGGACCGAGACCGGGCTCGTGGTGCCGGCCACCGCCCCGCTCCAGTTGGCGAACGTCCAGCCGGTGGGGGGAGTGGCGCTGAGCTGCACCAGGGAGCCGTGGTTGTAGAGCGGCTGATCGGGGCTCCTGGCCACCGTGCCGCTGCCGACCGTGATCACGGTGAGCGCGTAGGTGTTGATGGTGAAGGTGGCCGTCACCGACTTGGCAGCGTCCATCGTCACCGCGAGAGGGCTCGTCGTCCCGGTCGCACCACCGCTCCAACTCGCGAACGACCAGCCGGTCGCCGGGGTCGCTGTGAGCTGCACCACCGCACCGTGGTCGTAGAGCGGCTGATCGGGGCTCTTGCTCACCGTGCCGCTGCCGACCGTGATCACGCTGAGCGCGTAGGTGTTAATCGTGAAGGTGGCGGTCACCGACTTGACCCCATCCATCGTCACGTTGACCGGATTGGCCGTCCCGGTCGCCGCGCCGCTCCAGCTCGTGAACGACCAGCCGGTGGTGGGGTTCGCGGTGAGCTGCACCACGGTGCCGTGGTCGTAGAGCGGCTGATTCGGGCTCTTCGCCACCGTGCCGTTGCCGACCGTCGAGACGCTGAGCGAATAGGTGTTGATCGTGAAGGTGGCGGTCACGTTCTGCACTGCGTCCATCGTCACGCTGACCGGATTGGTCGTCCCGGTCGCCGCTCCGCTCCAGGCCGTGAACGACCAGCCGACTGCCGGGCTGGCGGTGAGCTGCACCACGGTGCCGTGATTGTAGAGCGGCTGATTGGGGTTCTTCGCCACGGTGCCGTTCCCCACGATGTTCACGTTCAACGCATAGGTGTTGAGCGTGAAGGTCGCGGTGACGTTCTTGTTCCCGTTCATGGTGATGTCGAGCGGTGTCACGGCGCCGGTCGCATCCCCGCTCCAGCCGGTGAAGCTCCAGCCCGTCGTGGGCGCCGCGTTGAGCGTCACGACCGTCCCCGGCGCGTAGTTGACCTGGTCCGGCGAACGGGTCACCGAGCCGGAACCGACCACGGTCGTCTCGAGGTGGTACCCGAACGTGGCCGCGATGGTCTTGTTCGCGTCCATCGTCACCGTGAGCGGATTGGTGGTGCCGGTCGCGCTGCCGCTCCAGCCGACGAAGAAGAATCCGCCAGCCGGCGTGGCCGTGATCTGGACGTTGGTGCCGTGACCGTAGGTCGGCTGGTCCGGCGCCTTGGCGACGGTGCCGTTTCCGTTGCTGGTCAGGGCCAGCGTGTAGGCGTTGAGGGTGAAGGTGGCGGTGATCGTCTTGGGTGCGTTCATCGTCACATCGAGCGGATTCACGGCGCCGGTGGCGTCGCCGCTCCAACCGGTGAACCCGTAGCCGGTCGCCGGCGTCGCGTTGAGCTGGACCACCGTTCCGAAGGCGTAGAACGGCTGATTCGGGGTCTTCGTCACCGTGCCGTTGCCCACCACGTTCACCGTCAACGGCACCGTGTCGGGCGCGAAGGTCGCGGTCAGGGTGACGTTCGAGGTCATCGTCAGATTGAGCGGCGTGGTGGACCCGGTGGCGTCACCGCTCCAGCCCACGAAGTGCTGGTTGGCCGCCGGCGTCGCCGTGAGCTGGACGTTCGTGCCGTGGTTGTAGGTCGGCTGATCCGGATTCTTCACGACCGACCCGCCGCCGACCACCGTCAGCGCGAGGGTGTAGGTCTTGATCGTGAAGGTCGCCGTCACCGTCTTGCTCGACGTCATGGAGATGAGCAGCGGGTTGGTCGAACCGCTGCCGTCACCGCCCCACGAGGTGAGCTGGAAGCCGACCGCCGGGTTCGCCGTGAGCTGCACCAGCGTGCCATGCGTGTACGAGGCCTGGTTGGGGCTGCGGGCGATCGTGCCGCTGCCGATTGGCGTCGTCGTGAGCGTGTAGGCGTTGATCGTGAACGTCGCGGTGATGTTCTTGTCCGCGTTCATGGTCACGCTCACCGGATTCGTGGTGCCGGTGATGCTTCCGCTCCAACCGGAGAACGTCCAGCCGGAGGCGGGAGTCGCCGTGAGCTGGACCACGGCCCCGTTCGGGAAGCTGCTCTCGTTCGGGCTGCGGGTCACCGTTCCGTTGCCGACCACCGCCACGTTGAGCGCCCAGGTCGAGAACTCGTCGGCGCCGATGTCGGGCGTCGTGGTCCGGAGCCCGGCATCCCCGTCGAAGTCGTTGGTCACACCGGCGATGACCTGGCCGGCGTTCGCGGCCGGCGACACCGGGCCGACGTTGTTGATGTGCAGGTTGGTGTTGCTGAGGAACAGCGGTGCGGCGTTCTTGGAGTTGGCGTCGCGCCCGGTGAGCGTGCGCCAGTCGATGATGTTGTCCACCTCGTTGTCGAACTCGAGGAAGCCGCCACGCACTGCCAGGACGCCGCCCGTCGTGTAGAGGTCGTTGAAGTTGGACAGCATGCTCGCGAACCCGACCGAGGCCACCGTCCCGATCGCGTACGAGCTGGCCGGGAGGTCCGAGGTCTGCGTGTTCACCAGGATGTTGTTGCGGGCGTCGATCGAGGCCACCGAGTCGGCGACCGCCAGCGCCAGGCTGGGATTGATGGCGTCACCGCGGTTGCCGGTCAGGTTCACCGAGTTGAACCACACCCGGTTCGTGGTGCCACCGGAGGCGAGGATGCCGACCGTCATCTTGGTGTCGACCGCCGGGCTCGTGACCCCGGTGATCATGTTGTTGACGATCGTCGTGGTGCCGGAGCTCGTGCGGGCGACGGCGATGCCGACGGCCGAAGGGCCGAGCGGGCCGGTCGCGGTCACCCCGCGGATCAGGTTGCGCGAGACGGTGGCGTTCGTGACCTCGTCGCCGGAGAAGTTGTCGAAGACGATCTGCTGGAGCCCGAGCGAGATCCCGATCCCGTCGAAGTCGTCGACGTTGGACAGGTCGCTCACGGTGTTCTGGGTGATCTGGATGCCGTCCTCGAAGCGCGTGAGGATTCCGAAACGGCCCACGTTGTCCGGCGACGGCGCACCGATCTGGTTCCCGATGATGACGGTCCCGGTGCCCTTGGCGCCGGCGGAGGCGCCCGACACGTAGACCCCGACCTGGGCCCGCCGCACGAGAATGTTCTCGATCCGGTTGTTGACGTTGTTGGTCCCGCCGCTGCCGATCCCGATTCCGGTGCCGGCGAAGCCGACGCCCGCGAAGGTGCCGGTGCTGCTGCTGCCGGACAGGATCACGTTCTTGACGATGTTGTTGGTGGCGCCGTCGGTTCCGCTGCTGGAACCCCAGATCACGGCCGAGCCGCCGCTGGCGTTGTTGTTGACGATGGTGAGATCGCGGCTCGTCCCGAAGATCGATCCGTCGATCGTCACGTAGTCGGCCGCCGCGATCGAGAGCAGCGCTCCGGTCGCCACGCCGCTGATCGTGACCGCGCCGTTCGAGGGCTTGATCGTGAGCGTGTTGGTCGCGCTGCCGCCCTGGATCGGAAGGATGGCGATCGGGAACGTCTCCGACGGAGCCGCGTAGATCGCGTTCTCGAGCAGGAAGCGGACCGGCCCCGAGACGCCCACCGAGTTGAGGCGGCTCACCGCGGCGCTCAGCGAGTTGAACGGAGCCGCACGCCCCGTGCCCACCGGGTAGTCGCCGGCGAGCGGCGCCGCCACCTCGATGGTTCCGCTCACCAGGTCGTTGGCGACCTGGACGTCGCCCACCGCCTCGTTGATCGCCTCGATCGTGTACTGACCCGGGGAAGCGACCGAGGTCGACGGGAACGTGACGTTCTGCACCGCTCCCGCCACCAGGCTCGCGATCGACGTCGGCTGGTCATAGACGATCGTGGTGAGCGGCAGCGGCCCGCGAATCCGGAAGCGGACCGGCACGTTCGTGAGGTTGCTGCTGCCCTGGTTCTCGAACGAGGCCCGCGGCGCGAAGCTCTGGCCGGTGAGCTTGAAGGCGCCCGGCAAGGGGTCGAGCAGCGCGGTGGCCGCCACGTCCAGGGTATTCGGGATGATGAAGTTGCCTTCGTCGGCCCCGATGTCGGGCGTCGTGCCGTTGCGGGGATTGCCGTCGATGTCGTCGCTCACCCACGTGATGGGGTTGGATCCGGGGAAGAAGGACGCCGCGCCCTCGGCCGGCGTGGGCTGGACGATCGACAAGTGCATGTTGGTGGGCGACGCGAACTGGGGATTGCCCGCGCGGCTCGCGCCGTCATTGGTGGCGACCGCCTGCCAGTCGCTGAGCGCGGCGCGATCGGTGGTGGACGAGAGACCCGTGAAGCCGTTCACCGTGTTGTTCACGTGCAGGATGTTGCGATCCGAGACCGAGCCGGAAGCGCCGATCGACGCCGCGCCGACGGTGGTGATCGCGTAGTGCTTGGCGGAGCCGCTCTGGGCGGCCGTGAAGTTGGCGAGAATGTTGTTCCGGACACGGTTGCGAAGACCGGAGACCGATCCCATCTCGAGGCACGCGTTGGAGCAGGCCGCACCCTGCGGTGAGAGGCGGACGCTGTTGAAGTCGACTTCGATCGTGCCGTTGCCACCGCCGCCCGTCTCCTGGAGCTGAATGCCCACGATCCGGCGGGTCGACGTGGCGCCGCTCACCGAGGTGAGGTCGCTCACCACGTTGTTGAAGATCCGCACGCGGCTCGCGTTGTTGGCGGTCACGCTGGCCTTGATGCCGGTGACCTTGCCGGCGCTCACCGAGCTGCCGGTGAGGCCGAAGATCTGGTTGCCGTAGATCTGGCAGGTCCCCGACGCGGTGCTCAGCGAACCCGGATTCTCGAGCAGGATGCCGTCCACGGTTCCGGTGCCGGTGCCCGACAGGTTGCGGACCACCGAGCTGCTGACCTTGAAGTTGGACTGGAATCCGGCGCGAATGCCGAACGTCTGCGGGGTTCCTCCCCCGATGTCCCCGGGCGCCGGCCCGCCGATGGTGGTCGGGGTGCCGGACTCGCCGGCGATCTCGTTGTCGGTGTCGAAGAGCGCTGAATTCCCGGCCAGCGACACGCCCGCGTACGCGTTGGCCACCGACAGGGCCAGGTAGCGGTTGAAGGAGTTGGTGCCCTCGGGGATCGTCGGAATGAGCGGCGTGCTCTGCTGGAGCCCGATCGAAGTCGTGTTGGCGCGGTTCAGCGTGATGGAAACATTGCGGATGGTGTTGTGCTGCGCGCCATCTTCACGGGAGGACGGAATGAGCAGCATACCGCGGTCCACCTGGCTGCCGCCGGTCAGGGTCAGGTTCTCCAGCGTCACGTAATCGGCGCCGATGAGTCCGAGGATGGGCTCGTTGGTGGGGCTGATGACCGTGGCCGAGACCGCGTTGCCGCAGTTGCCGGCCGTCGTGCCCCGAGAGGCGATCTCGGCGGTTCCCGACGGCGGCCGGATCGTGATCGAATTGGTGGGCGAGTTCCCGGCCACCGGGCCGAGCAGGATCGGGAAGATGTTCGAGCCGTGGACCGCGGTCGTGTCGTTGACGGCGTCGAGCAGGCTCAGCGTGATCGGCCCCGAGACGCCCTTGTGGTTGAGGTCTGCCGCAGCTTCGGAGATCGACGTGTAGTAGCCGCCCGGGCCCACACCGTAGGTCCCGCCCGGCAGCGTACCCGGCGAGGTGGGAATGAAGCGGTGGAACAGCGACGGCCAGTTGTTGCTGCTCATCATGCCGTTGGTCGTGGTGCGCGAGCCGGTGGTCGCGTCGATGTACACGTTGTGGAGCGAGTCCTCGAGGCCGATCGAGGCGGATTCCAGGCTGCTGGAGCTGGCCCCCAGTCGTGGCCCGTAGCGGAACTCGATGGCGTTCGAGTTCTCGAAGATCACGAGCTGGAAGTTGATCTGCCGCGGCTGCCCGCCGGTCACGTTGGCGTACGACGAGACGTTCTCCCACTGGACGACGAGATACTGGTTCCCGGGTGATCCGATGGTCTGATAGATGATCTGTCCCGGGGGATTCTGGCCGACAGCGCCCACCGACAGGTCGTCGTACCAGGGCGCGAGCGTGGTCGAGGGGTCCGAGGCGGTGTAGAGGTTCACGTTGTTCGAGAGCGCCGACGACGAGGTGCTCACGTTCGAGCGCGAGAAATAGGCGAAACCGTTGGCGTTGACCGAAAGGAAATTCGCGTTCGCCTGGAACGTGATGCCGGTGTAGACGAACGGGAACGGCAGCGGGATCGACTTCGTGCTGTCGTCGGCGGCCACCATCAGGACCTGCGCGCCGGCTCCGGTTCCGATCGGATTCCAGGTCCCGGCGTAAGGCGCGCGCTCGTAGACGAGGAGCTGGCGGCTGAACGAGGCGTTGACCGTCTTCGGAGAGTCCATCGTGATGGTCAGCGGATTCAGCATGCTGGAGACGCTGCCCGTCCAACCGTCGAACTGGTTCCCCGTGCTCGGCGTGGCCGTGAGCACCACCGTGGCGCCATACGCGTAGCTCGGCAGGTCGGGATTGCGGGTGACGGTTCCGAAGCCGAGGATGTTGATGTTCAGTGTGTAGGAGCTCGTCACGAAGCTCGCCGTGACCACGCCGTTGGCCAGGACCTCGATGTTCGCCGGATTCTGGCTTCCGCTGAGAGCGCCGCCCCAGCTCTGGAACTGGAATCCGGGGTTCGCCACGGCGGTGACCTCGACGATCGTTCCCGGGGCATAGTTCGGACCCTCGGGCTCCGCACCGACCACTCCGCCCGCCCCTGGCTGGAGGTCGAGGTGGTAGGTGAACGACGCCGTCACGCCCTTGTTGCCGGTCAT
>DAIUEO010000019.1:29113-29805 GCA_036845125.1 Candidatus Eiseniibacteriota bacterium
CCGAACCGGTCGCATCGCCCGACCACCCGAGGAACTGGTTCAAGGGTCCGGGTGTCGGCGTCAGGCGCACCACCGTGCCGAACTCATAGTTCGGCTGATCCGGCGACTTCTGCACCGTTCCGTCGCCGAGCGTCGAAAGGTTGAGCGTATAGACGTCGATCGCGAAGGCGGCGCTGATGGTCTTGTTGGCGTCGAGCGTCACCGCGAGCGGATTGGTGGTCCCGGTGGCGCTGCCACTCCAGCCCACGAAGTGGTATCCGGGGACCGGCAACGCCGTCAGCTGCACCACCGTTCCGGGAGCGTGATTGAACCCGGTCGGGGACTGGCTCACGGCGCCGTTCGGCCCGGAGCTGACCGCGATCCGGTAGCTGAAGGTGGCGGTCACCGACTGGTTGCCGTCCATCGTCAGGGCGACCGGGCTCGAGGAGCCTGACGCCCCTCCGCTCCAGCCGATGAAGACGTTGCCCGACCCCGGGGTGGCCGTGAGCTGGACCACGGTGCCGTGCGGATAGGTCGCCTGAACCGGACTCACCGATGCGGACCCGTCCCCGGCGGTGACGAGGCTCAGGGTGTACTGGTTGATCGTGAACGAGGCGGTGTAGGACCGGTTGCGGTTCATCGTCACGTCGATCGGATTGACCGACCCCGTGGTGTCCCCGCCCCACGCGCTGAACGAATAGCCGGTGTTGGGA
>DAIUEO010000019.1:29815-33123 GCA_036845125.1 Candidatus Eiseniibacteriota bacterium
TGGACCACGGCTCCCGGCGCCTGGTTCACCCCGGCGGGCGACGCGTTCACAGCACCGTTGGGTCCCGGGCTGAGCGTCAACCGGTAGCTGAACGTGGCGGTCACGGACTTGTTGGAGTCCATGGAGAGGTTCAGCGGGTTGGTGGTCCCGGTGGCGTTGCCCGTCCAGCCGAGGAACACGTTGCCCGAGCCGGGTGTCGCCGTGAGCTGGACGACCGAGCCGTGGGTGTAGGTCGGCTGGTTGGGACTCCGCGTCGCCGCGCCGTCGCCCACCGAGTTCAGGCTCAGTGTGTACGTGTTCACCGCGAAAGTCACCAGCACCGACTTGTCGGCGTCCATAGTGATGACGACCGGATTCGCTGTCCCCGAGGCGTCGAAGCCCCAGCTGACGAAGTGCCAACCGACGGAGGGGACCGCGGTCAGGGTCACCAGGCTCTCGTAGTCGTAGGTGGGCAGGTCCGGATTCACGGTGACCGCACCGCTGCCGTTTTTGACGATGGTGAGGACCTGCTGGTTGATCTCGAAGTTGGCGGTGAGGGACCGCGGCCGCGTCACGATGATGGTGAGCGGATTCGGTGAAGCGGTCGTGTCACCGGTCCACCCGAGGAAGTTCCACCCGATGGCCGCGTTCGCGGTCAACTGGACCGCCGAGCCGTGCGTGTACACGGGGAAGTCCGGCGCCTTCGAGATCGCCCCGCTCCCGACCGTGCTCAGCGACAGCACGTAGGTGTTGAGGACGAAGTTCGCGATGACGGTCTTGTTCTGGTCCACCGTCACGTTGAGCGGATTCGCCGAGCCGGTGGCCGAACCACTCCACGAGTTGAAGTTGTAGCCCGCATTCGGCACGGCCGTGAGCTGGACCACGGTTCCCGGCGCATGGTTCACGCCGGGCGGTGTCTGGTTCACGACGCCGCCGCCCGTGATGTTGATGTCGAGCCGGTAGCTGAAGGTGGCCGTGACGTTGGTCGTCCCGTTCATCGTCACGTTGACCGGGTTGGTGGTGCCGGTCGCCGCCCCGCTCCAGCCGAGGAACACGTTGCCCGAGCCGGGGGTCGCCGTGAGCTGGACCACCGACGCATGCGGATAGGTCGCCTGGTTCGGGTTCTTGGCCACCGTTCCGGGGCCGACCACGGTCACGTTGAGCGGGAAGTTGCCGGGCGCGAAGGTCGCGCTGATGGAGTGGTTGGCCGTCACGTTGTTGAACGTGAAGGACGTCACCGCACCCACCGAGCCCCCGTCCACCAGCACGTCGCTGACCACGTAGTTGGTGTTGGGGGTGATGGTGAAGGCCTGGTTCGCGCCCGAGGCGACGCTCACCGCCCCGCTCGGCGTGATGGTGCCGTTGGCTCCCGCCGAGGCGGTGATCGTGAAGAACGGCTCGCCCACCGCGAAAGCGCCGAACTGGTTCACGCCGGTGACCTGGGTCGAGGTCGCGGTGCGGGTTCCGACCGTGAGCGGAGACCAGGCCGAGCTGGCGAAACGACCGGCGACGAAGGTCAGGGGGTCGGCGCCGGCGTCGAGGTCGGAGGCGTTGAAGTTGAAGGTGCCGTTGAACGTCGTGAACGTCACGCCGGCCGGCGTCAGCGTCCAGTAGCGGTTGGCGCTCTGGCTGGCGGTGATCGGCGCGGTCGCGATGTTCGGGTGGTCGGCGCCGGTCGTGGAGGCGGTCAGCGTTCCCGCCACCGAGACGTTTGCGAACGCCACCGTCGCCGGTGCGTAGTTCGTCGAGTTGCCGATATCGAAGGTGATCGACGGCGCGCCGGTCGGCACCGTGCGGCGCAGGTTGCCGTCCACGTGCCCGCTGGTGCGCGACACCGAGCCCGCGGACCCGACGATCAGGTTGTTCGCGCCCGTCACGATGCGGCCGCTGGTGAGGGTCAGCGTGCCGGGCACGTTGCGATCGGAGGCCGGCATGGTCACCGCGTTGCCGGCGCCGGGATTGATCGTCACGGCGAGCGGCACTCCGCTTCCCACCGCGGCTCCGGCTCCCCACTCGCTGTCGATCGTCCGCGTGGTCGCGTAGGTCAGCGCACCGTTCGCGCCGTAGACCGGCGTCACCGTGAGGTTTCCACCCGGATCGAAGCGCAGACCGCCGTTGATGGTCAGCGTGCCGGCCGACTGGGTGAGGCTGCGCGCGAGCGCGAGCGTCGAGGTGGTCGCCACCGTGGCGCTGCTCGCGAAGGTGATGGTCCCGGTGCCGGGGCCGCCGAGTGTCTGCACGCCCGAGCCGTTGAGCTGGATCCCGCCGCTGCCGGAGGTGAGCGAGACGTTGCCGGTGCCGGCGGTCGTGAGGTTCCCGCTGATCGTGAGCGACGCCGTGCTGCTCCCGGCGTGGGTGAACGACGACCCCGATTCAATGTCGAGGGTGCCGAAGGCGAAGTTCGCCGTGCCGGTTCCGCTGATCGCGGTGTTGTTCTGGATGGTGAGATTGCCGTACGTGCGTCCGCTGGCGCTGTACCCGGTCGTGGTGCGGACGATGAAGTTGCTGCCCGCCTGGAAGACGGCCTTCGAGGCCGGCTGGGTCAGCGCGAACACGCTGTTGCCGGCGTTGTGCCGGTAGGTCGATCCGCTCTGGAACACCGCCACGCTCGCCGTGCCCGTGGTTCCGAACGCGGAGCCGGTGTAGCCGGTGCCGGTGGTGACGGAGCCACCGTTCAGAACCTGGATGGCGCTCGCGGTTCCCGAGGTGATCTGGTGGGCGTTGCCCTGGATCGTGAGCGCACCGGCGATGCTCGATGTGGCGCTGGCCCCGAGCGCCATCGTGAGCGCCGAGCCCGTCGAGTTCAGCGTCACCGTGGTCCCCGCCTGGATGTCCAGGTCGGTTCCGGTGCCGCCGTTGATCGTGAGCGTCACGGCCGCCGCGTTCTGCATCGTGACCGTCGTGTTGCCGGTGAACGTGAGCCGGCCGATGGTCTGAGTCGGCACAGCGGTGACGGTCCAGGTCCCGGTGTTGAACACCAGGACGTCGTTGGTCGCGGGAGTCGTACGAGTGGGCGTCCAGTTGGAGGACGTTCCCCACGCGGTGCTGGTGCTGCCGTCCCAGGTGTAGGTGGTCTGAGCGCTGGCAATGCCTGCAAAGCCGAGAATTCCGGCGGCCACCGCGCCCTGCAGCGCCTCCGGGGCCGCGGCCAGCGTCATGCGGCCCGCCGCAACGCTCGGCACCAGTCCGTGTTCGGCGATGGCCACGAGCCAGCATGCGGCCACATACGCGCCGAGCTTCGTCCAGCGCGTGAGGATCGCGACTCCAACGATCATCTCGACGATGCCGACGGACCACATGAAGATCTGGGGGTCGACAGGCACGATCTG
>DAIUEO010000020.1:0-17057 GCA_036845125.1 Candidatus Eiseniibacteriota bacterium
TGGTCTCGTGGGTGGTGCCGAGGTAGGACGCCACCTTGTCGCCGCCGAGATCCATGGTGCGGAACAGCACCGGCCGCGGCGCGAGCCGCTCGGCCACCTCGCGGTAGGCCTCGTACTGCTCCTCCTCGGTCGGGAGCTGGAGGCGGTTCAGGTAGAAGAACTCGGTGCGGAAGAGACCGATGCTGTCGGCGCCGACATCCACCGCGCCCTCGGCGTCCGACGGCAGCTCGATGTTGCAGCCGAGATCGATGCGCCGGCCGTCGCTCGTCACCGCGGGCTCGGCGCGCACTTCGCGAAGCGCCCGCGTCTCCTCGTCGAAGCGATCGCGGCGCACGCGGTAGCGCGTGCCGGTCTCGGGGTCGGGATCGATCTCGACCACGCCGGCCGAGCCGTCCACCACGCCCATCCGCGAGTTCGACGCCTTCTGCAGGATGCCCTGCACGTTGACCACCGCCGGGATGCCGCGGCCGCGTGCCACGATCGCGCTGTGGGAGGTGCGCCCACCGACCTCGGTGACGAGCCCCAGCACGAGGTCGCGCTTGAGGAGTGCGACGTCGCTTGGGCCCAGGTCGTGGGCCACGATCACCGCGGGCTGCTCGAGCTTGAACGAGGCGCGCGAGCCGCCGAGCAGGTGGCGCAGCACGCGCCGCTCGACGTCGAGCACGTCCGACCGGCGCTCGCGCAGGTACTCGTCGTCCACCGCTTCGAGCCGGGTCGCCACCGAAGCCATGTAGCGACCGAAGGCGTAACCGGGATCGCGATGCTCCCCGCGCACCGCGTGCTCCACCGCCGAGAGCAGCTCGGGATCGTCGAGCATCATGAGGTGGGCGTCGTAGATGCCGGCCTCGTGCTCGCCCAGCTCGGCCGCGATGCCGTCACGAATCCGCGCGATGTCCTGCCGCGAGGCTTCGACCGCCTCGCGGAAGCGCAGGAGCTCGGGTTCGATGCGCTCGGGCGGCAGCGGCGCCTCCCGCACGACGAACTCCTCGCGCTGGAGGCAACGGATCGGACCGATGCCGATCCCGGGCGAGACGGCGATCCCGGTGAACTTCACGGGCGGGACTCCGGAAGAACGTTCATCAGGGTTCTCCGAACTTGTCGTCCACGAGCCGGGTGAGCGCGGCGAGCGCTTCCTCCTCGTCGGAACCGGTGGCCCGGACGCGGATCGTCGCCCCGTTCTCGGCGGCCAGCATCATGACCCCCATGATGCTCTTGCCGTTCACCTCGAGCTCGTCACGGCTCACGAGCACGTCCGAGCGGAACTTGGAAGCCGCCTTCACGAACAGCGCGCAGGCCCGCGCGTGGAGGCCGAGCTGGTTCCGGATCACGAGTTCCGCCTCCTTCACGAGAGCCAGGCTCCGGCCCACGAGAGCGCGGCCACGCCGAGCGCCCACTCGGTGGGCGACGGGCGGACGCGTCCGGTGGCGACGAGCCCGACGACGAGCCCGCCCGCGAGCAGGAGCTGGAACTCGAGCGGGCTCGGCCTGCCGCCGGGAACGAGCAGAGCGGCGACCAGCGCACCGGCCGCCGCGACCCCGAGCAGGGCGCCGGCGTGGATCATTCGCTCGAGCCGGCCGCGCAGCACGGGGCTCAAGACCGCGGGGCCGAGCCGGTAGCCCCACGAGATCCCGAGCACGCGCACGGTCTGGTGCACCGCGTTGTAGCAGAGCACGAGCGCCAGCGCGCCGAGCCAGGGGGATGCGGTCGCGAGCAGGGTGCCGATCAGCGCCGACAGCGGGCGGAGCGTGAACCAGAACAGGCGATCGCCGATCGCGGCGAGCGAAGAGCCCATGGCGTTCTTGATGCGCGTCATGCCGGCGGCATCGGGCTGGCCGGTCGCGGCCCGCTGCTCCTCGAGCATCGCCGCCGCGCCGAGCGCGAGCGACGCCAGCGTGGGCTGGGTGTTGAAGAACGCGGTGTGCTCGGCGAGCCGGTCGAGCCGGGTCGCCCGGTCCGGGTAGAAGCGTTCGAGCGCCGGCGCCAGAGACCATGCCCAGCCCACCCCCTGCTGCCGCTCGTAATTCCAGGTGGCCTGGAGCAGCGAAGAGCGTCCCGCCATCCTCAACCGATCGACGAGACTCAAGCCGGGCATGTCACGAACCCTCGATGACGAGAAAAGCCCAGGCCGCGACCAGTGAGGCGCCGAACAGGGCGGCCCGCACCAGGCGGCGCTGGACGAAGGCGTTCAGGAGTTGAGCGAGTCCGAGACCCATCCACAGGGGGTGGGCGAACGACCAGGCGCGGCCGAGCCGCAGCGTTTGCGTCTCGACCGTTCCCCGCAACAGCCAGTAGCCGGCAGCGAGGAAGATGGCGGTCAAAGCTACACCGATCGCAAACGCCAGAACAACGGCCGCGACATGCGCGGCCCCCGGTGCCCGCTCCGAGCCCGCGCGCAGCGCCTCCTCGCACCACCGGCTCAGGGCCTCGTTGCGCCGGCGCTGCCACTTGATGAACGGCACGCCCGCGACCGCCGCGACGAGGCCGCTCACGACACCGGCGAAGGCGCAGGCATCGCGCGCCAGGTTGTACGGCTGGCTCGTGAACAGGACGAGCGCGACGCCGCAGCCGACCACGCCACCCAATGCATAGTCCTCGGGGGTGCGCGCACCCACCGGAAGCGTGCTCGCGGCGAGGATTTGCAGAACGATCCCGACCGACAGCGCGAGCGCCGGCTGGTTCCACAGCGCGCCCAGCACGACCGCGGTCACGAGCGGCTGCGACAGCAGGGTCTGTCCCACCGGGACGGCGTCGAGTGCCGCCACGCCGCCGAGCCCGATGGTGAGGAGGAGGCGCGGGTTCACGAACGGGTGAGCGAGTTGTCGAGGGCCGTGAGCGGGATCGCGCGCGAGGCGGGAACGTCCTGCACTTCGAGCTCGACCCCGCGCGCGAGCAGCTCGCGCGCCGCGTCGCGATCGGCGGCGTCGAGGTAGACGTAGTCGTGCACCTTGTCGCGGCCGGGGGCGTAGTGGATGCCGCCCACGTTGAAGCGCTGGACCGCGGCGCCGGCTTCGACCAGCGCGCGCGCCGGGCCGAGCCCGCGCACGAGCAGGAACGCGCCGCCCTCGGCGGCCGCCTCCTCGCGCCAGTGGGCGGCGGCCTCCGCCACGGTCACCACCCGGACGTCGATGTCGGGAGCGGCGCTCGACAGCAGCTCCCTCTCCCACGGATCGGCGGCCGCCGCGTCGTCCACGATCCAGATGCGACGCGGGTTCATGCGGAGGCCCCACGCCACGATCACCTGGCCGTGGATCAGGCGGTCATCGATACGGGCCAGCACCCAGCTCATGCAGCCGGGGAGCGTCGCAGTCGGAAGCTGTCCTGACCCTTGCCCTGGAGGCGCTCGGCCAGCTCCAGCACGCCGAACCGGTCGCGATTGTGCAGGTAGTCGAGCAGCACCGGCAGGTTCACGCCGGTGAGCACCACCACCTCGCGACCGCGCGCGGCGGAGACACCGCAGGTGAAGCACGAGCCGCCCCAGAAGTCGATGAGCACGATCCCGCCGTTCGGCCAGCGCTCGACGCGCTGCGCGATCTCCTCCTCGAGCGACTCCTTGGAGCGCCCCTCGTTGGAGAGCACTTCGACGTCGTCGACGGCGCCGTAGACGCGCGCCGCGGCGCGCACCAGCGCCTCCGCGAGATCGGCGTGGGTGACGAGCAGCGCCGGTACCCGGGTCACTCGGTGTCCTCCCGCACCCACTGCCGGGCCGCGCTCTTCCGTTTCATGATCTCGAGCAGGTGCTTGTTGAGCCGCTCGGCGGGCGAATAGCCGCCGGTGACCTTGACCAGGTAGTTGAGCGCGATCACCTCGGCGATCACCGTGATGTTCTTGCCGGGTGTGATCGGCACCTGGGTGAGCGGGATCTCGACGCCCAGGATCGGGGTGCGGCGCTCGTCGAGTCCGACGCGCTCGTAGTCCTCCTCCGCCGACCACTCGCGCAGATCGACCGCCACCTCGACCCGCTTCTGGAGCCGGATCGCGCGGATCCCGAACACCGACTGGACGTCGATGATGCCGAGGCCGCGGATCTCCATGTGGTGCCGGAGCAGCTGGTTGCCGGTGCCGATCAGCACGTCGCCGTGGCGGCGCATGATCGTCACGACGTCGTCGGCCACCAGCCGGTGGCCACGCTCCACGAGGTCGAGCGCGGTCTCCGACTTGCCGATCGCGCTGCGCCCGGTGAACAGGAGCCCGACGCCGTACACGTCGACCAGCGAGCCGTGCACCGTGGTCTGCTCGGCGAACATGTGGTCGAGGTAGAGCGTGAGTGAATGGATGAACGGCGTCGTGCTCTGAGAGGTGCGGAGCACGGGCACCTCCGCGGCGTTCGCGCGCTCGAGCAGGTAGGGCGGCACGTCCAGGCCCTTGCACACGATGATGAGCGGCATCTCGAACTGGAAGAGCCGGTCGATCGCCGCCCGCACGTCGGGCTCGCTCAGGGTGGCGAGATAGGTCAGCTCGGTCTGGGCCAGGATCTGGATGCGCTCGGGCAGGAAGTTCTCGACGAACCCCATGAGCGCCATGCCGGGACGATGAATGTCGCTGACGGTGATCTCCCGCTTCGAGGCGAGAGACTCGGTGAGCTGTTCCAGCTGCAGTTCCTGGTGCTGATCCTCGAACAGCCGGGCGACGCTGAGAGTGCGCACGCCGCGCTATTCCTCCTCTTCCTTTGCTTCGGTTTCCGCCTCGGGGGCAGCGCCGTCGAGGTCGTTGCCGGGCCGCCGCTTGCGGTCCACGCGCCACTCCTTGAGGCGGCGCAACTGCTCCTCCAGGCGGTCGACCGCGAGCTCGATCGCGACCCGGGCCTCGGTGGCCTCCTCGCGGCTCGCCAGCTCACGCCCCTTGAGATGCAGGGTGATCTCGGCGCGGTGCCGGTAGCCCTCGGCGGTCACGACCAGGTGGGCGTCGCCGAGGTCGCGGGCGTAGCGCTCGAGCCGGCCGAGGCGCTGGAGCGCGAACTCGCGGTCGCCGGGGTCCAGCTCGAAGTGGCGGACGGTGGTGTGGATCTGCATGAGGGCCTCTCGAGGGAGGGCCGCGCCGGGGATCCGACTCAGGCGACGCGGCGGCGGAACCGGGCCGGCAGGACGTTGAGCTGCTCGCGATACTTGGCCACGGTGCGACGGGCGATCTTGAGCCCCTTCTCGTGGAGCAGCTCCGCGATGCGCTGGTCCGAGAGCGGGTCCTTCTTGTTCTCCTCGTCGATCAGGATCTTGATGGTGTTCTTGGCGGTCCGTGCGGATACGTCCTCGCCGTCCTCGGTCTCGAGCCCGCTCGAGAAGAAGAACTTGAGCTCGAACACCCCGCGCGGCGTCTGCACGTACTTGCCGCTGCACACCCGGCTCACGGTGGACTCGTGCATGTCGATCTGGCGGGCCACCTGCTGGAGCGTGAGGGGCCGCAGGAACTGGATGCCCTTGTCGAAGAACTCGCGCTGCTCGCGGATGATGCAATTCATCACCTTGATCATCGTGCGGCGCCGCTGCTCGATGGTCTGGATCAGCCAGCGCGCCGAGTTGAGCCGCCCCTGGATGTACTCGCGGGTCTTGTTGTCCCCGTCGGTCCCCTTGCGGTCACGCAGCACGCTCTCATAAGCGGAGGAAATCCGCAGCCGCGGCAGGTGGCGGTCGTTGAGCAGCACGACGTACTCGTCGTCCACCCGCTCCACCAGGAGGTCGGGCGTGACGTACTTGGGATCCTCGCTCGACACCTCGAGCCCGGGGCGCGGGTTGAGCGTGGCGATCACGTCGGCGGCCTCCTGGACCTGCTCGACCGTGCACTTGAGCTGGCGCGCGATCTCCGGGAAGCGGCGGTTCACGAGATGGTCGAAGTGATCGTGGATGATCCGATAGGCGAGCGTCTCCTTCATGTCGCGCACCTCGAGCTGGATCATCAGGCACTCGCGGAGATTGCGGGCCCCCACTCCCACCGGCTCGAGCGCCTGGATCACCCGCAGCACCTTCTCGATTTCCTCGGCCGGCGTCCCGAGCGCGTCCGCGACGTCGGCGACCGACGTGGCGAGCCAGCCGTTGTCGTCGAGCGAGCCGACCAGGAACTCGGCGACCTTCATGGTGGTCGCGGGGAGGCTCAGGTAATGGAGCTGCTCGATCAGGCTCTCGGCGAGCGTGCTCTTCACCGTCGGCGTCTTCTCGAGGAACTCGATGCTGGTCTCGCTCTGCGGCACGTAGGTGCGGTCGAGGCCGTCCTGCAGGTACTCGGACCAGTCGATCGGATCCTCCTCCGACGGCTCCTCGGCCTCCTCGTTGGCCTTCTCCTCGGGAGAGTCCTCCTTCTCGCGCTCCTCGCTGTCGGTGATCTCGTCGACCTCCTCGAGCAGCGGGTTCTGCATGATCTCCAGTTTCAGGATCTGCTGGAGCTCGAGCGTCGGCACCTGCAGCAGCTTCAGCGCCTGCTGCAGGCGCGGCGTCATGATGAGCGCCGGGCGGATCGACAGGTTGAGCGAGTGTTTCATTTCCATAGGGGAGGTCCGTTCCGTTAAAGGCTGAAGCGTTCACCGAGGTAGGTCCGACGCGCTTCGGGATCATTGGCCAGCTGTTCCCCGGTGCCCTGCGTCATGATCCTGCCCTCGAACATGATGTACGCGCGATCGGTGATGCGAAGCGTCTCGCGCACGTTGTGATCGGTAATCAGAACGCCGATGCCGCGATCGCGGAGCCGGCTCACGATGTCCTGGATCTCGGAGACGGCGATCGGATCGATGCCCACGAACGGCTCGTCGAGAAGCATGTAGCCGGGCTGCCGCGCCAGCGATCGGGTGATTTCCACGCGCCGCCGCTCGCCGCCCGAGAGCTTGCTCGCCTGCCGGTCGGAAAGATGCGTCAGGTTCAGGTCGTCCAGCAGGGTCTTGAGGCGCTCCTCGCGCTCGGACCGGGTCAGCGTCATGGTCTCGAGCACCGCCAGCACGTTTTCCTTGACCGTGAGCCGCCGGAAGATGCTGGGCTCCTGCGAGAGATACCCGAGCCCTTTGCGGGCCCGCCGGTACACTGGCTCCTGGGTGATGTCCTGGCCGTCCATCGTGATCCGCCCTTCGCGCGGCTCGAGCAGGCCCACCATCATGTAGAACGTGGTGGTCTTGCCCGCACCGTTCGGACCCAGCAGGCCGACGATCTCCCCGCGCCGCACGTACACGGACACGTCGCTCACGACCCGCCACTTGCCGTAGTAACGGACGAGGTGATCGGCCCTCAGCTCGGCCATGTGCTCCGCGGACACGGTGGGCGCCGCTTCGGCCTGGGTCATCGCCCGGTTTCGCTTTCCGGAGCGCGGCTCCGCACGGTGGCCTGGACCTGGCGCTTGAACTCGAACTCCTTGAGCTGGGGATCGCTCTGGAACCCGTAGCCCGTGAGCACGTCCGACCCGCGCTCGACGCGCACCAGCTGGGTTTCCGGGACCACGATGAGCTGCTCGCGGTTCAGGAACCTCATTTCCTGGCTCGAGAGCCGCGTGCCCTCGGTGGTCTGCAGCACCACGTCGCCGCGTGCGGTCATGTTGCGGCTCCGCTGGTTGATCTCCCCTTCGCGCGCCACCAGCTCCGAGGACTTGACCCCCTGCTCGTTGAAGAAGTCGATCCGGATGTGGTCCGCGATCACGAGGTCCTTGGCGTCGTAGGTGGAGGCCTTCTTCGCGTAGAGCTTCCACTCGACGGCTCCCGCCTCGGTCTCCGTGATCACGAAGTCCGAGACCTCCTGGTCCGGCAGCTCCTGCTTCGACGCCGCGGGGGTCACCGCCCGCTGCTGGCCGCAGCCGGCGATCAAAAGGACGATCGCGCCCAGGACGATCGTGCGAAGCAGGGACGAACGGGCGATCATCGGCGGGCTTCTCCGGTTCGTGGCGTTGGATCCGTGGGTCGCTAGGAACGCTAGCAAACGGCTTCGGTACCGGCAAGCACGACGTGTGCCAAATTGCATGAAGTAGCATTGTCATAGGGTTATCGGATTTCGGACCTTCAATCTTGACCCTATGCTGTCCCCCTGGACCACGAGGTTGACGCTCCAACGACGGGGCACCATGACGCCGAAGCGCAAGTCCGCCATCTCGACCGCGAAATCCCACCGCCGGGACTCCGTTCCGGGCGCTGATCCGGCGTCTCCGGCGCCGGTCACCGCGGCGGAACGACGGGTGATCGCGATGATCCTCGGGGCGTACGGGATCGTGCTGGCGATCGTGCTCTTCGCGGTCCACCGCACCCCGCTCTACGGGGTCGAGACCGATCTCATGGGCGAGTACATCCCGGCGGCGCAGGAGCTGCTCTCCGGGACGATTACCGCGGCGCACTACAGCACCAAGGGATTCGGGTACCCGCTGCTGCTCGCCGCCGTCACGGGGCTGTGCGGCGGCGACGCCTGGCTCGGCGCGCGGCTCCTGAGCCTGATCGCCGCGGTCGCCGGGCTGGGCGCGGTGTGGGCGCTGGCGCGCGCCGCTGCGGGGCCCATGGCGGCGGCGGCGACCCTGCTGACGGTGATGATGAACCCGGTGCACTTCTCGACCGCCGTCGAAGCGGGCACCGATCAGCCGGCGTTCGCGCTCATGGTCGGCTCCACGGCGCTGCTGCTCCTCGGCGGCCGCCGGCGGACGTTCGCGCTCGCCGGGCTCGCGGCAGGATGGGCGGTGATCACGCGCTACAACGCCGCGTTCCTGCCGGTCGCGGCGGCGTTCCGCTTCGCGACTCATCCCCCGGCGCGGCGCGGCATGGCCGTCTACGCGCTGGCAGCCGCAGTACCGATCGGCGCGTGGATGGCCACCAACACCGTGCTCACCGGCAGCCCGTTCACCAACACGAACCATTACAACGTCGCCTACGCCCTCTATGGGCGGAATGTGCAGTGGAACGCCGAGGTGATGGCGAGCCTACGCTCGCTCGGCGACGTGATCGCGTTCGACCCGGCGCGGGCGCTCGCCACCTTCGGCCGGCAGGTGGCCACCAACTGGTTCCGCGACCTCACGCAGCTGGTTCCGCCCTGGATCGGCGTCTTCTCCCTCCTCGGCCTCGCGATGAGCCTCCCGGGAGTCCGCCACCGCGGCACTCTGGCGCTGCACCTCGGGCTCTCCTATCTCACCGTGGCCGCGGTCTTCTACGACGCGCGCTTCGCGCTCTATGCGCTGCCGTTCTACGTGCTCGTCGCGATGGCGCTGCTGATCGAAGTCCGCGTGCCCTTGCTTCAGGGCATCGCCAGCGCGCCGCGGCTGCGGATCGCGGCGGCGTCACTCGCGATCCTCGCCTCGGGGGTGCTGGCGGTGAAGCTCGAAGGATCGGCGCTCGCGCACGCGCCGCACCAGGTGCAGGACGCCGCACGCCGCATGCGCGCCTCCGGCGTCACCGGACCGGTGATCGCGCGCAAGCCGCACGTCGCGTACTTCGCGGGGACGAGCTACGTGCCGCTCCCGGGACAGGGCAGGCTCCAGGACGTGCTCGCGCTCGGACGCGCCGAGGGTGCCAAGTTCCTCTACTTCTCGGCCATGGAGTCGCAGGCGCGGCCCGACCTCGCGTTCCTCGGCGAGCCCGACGTGCAGCTGCCCGGGCTCGAGCCGCTGGAGTTCGCGCGCCTCGATTCGGTCCGCTTCTACGCGCTCTACCGGCTCACCGGCGAGGTGCCGGCCGCGTCCACGATCGACTCCGCACTGGTCGGCGTGCTGGCCGGACGCGTCCTGCGCCATCCCGAGGACATCGCCGCGCGGAATGCGCTGGCCGGACACCTGCTGGGCATGAACCTCGTCGAACAGGCCTTGGTCCAGCTCGAGGCCACCGTGCAGCTCGCGCCCGACGACCCCCTGGGGTGGGGACTGCTGTCGGTGGCCGCCTGGCGCCATGGCGACCTCACGCGTGCGGCCGAAGCCGGCGAGCGGGCGCTCGCGCTCGGACCCGATTCGTGGTGGATCGAGCTCCAGATGGCGCGCATCCGCACCGAGCAGGGGCGCTTCGACGCGGCGTTCCGGCACTTCGACCGGGCGCTCGCGATCCATCCCGCCGGTCTCGAGACCCATATCGCGCTCGGCGAGGCGCGGCTGATCGCGGGCGAGCCGGAGAAGGCACGCGATGCCTTCCTGCACGCACTGATGCTCGCACCGGGCGACTCAGGCCTGCGCGCCGAGTGCGCGCGCCGGCTGACCGACGCGGGAAGGCCGGACCTGGCTAAGGAGATCGAGTCGGCGCGCTAAGTGTGGAGTCTAGGAGGTTGTTGGAACCATCAGAACTCGCCGCGCGGCGAGTTCTCTTTTCGGATGTCGTTGAAGTTATCCACATCAACCTGCCCCGGGGCAGGTTCTGATTGGGCGCACCGAACGGCCTCGCGTCACAGCAATCAAAACTTGCCGCGCGGCAAGTTACTCAATCTAAGCGCGCAGGCAGTCGTGGAGGTGAATCACCCCGAGGGGATGGCGCCGTTCGTCCACCACGACCAGGGCGGTGATCGGACCCGCGGCGCGCTCCTCCATGGTCCGCACGGCCGCCGCGACCAGCGCGTCGGGCGCGATGGTGGTGGGCTCGCGGTTCATCACATCGGAAGCCTTGAGCCCCCACGGATCAGCGTGCTTCATCAGGATGCGCTTGAAGTCGCCGTCCGAGACCACGCCGGCCAGCGCGCCGTCCTGCTCGAGGACTGCCGCGATGCCGAGCCGCTTCTCCATGATCTCCATCATCACGTCGCGCAGCTTGGCGTCGAGCTTCACGGCCGGCAGCGCCGCGCCGCCGTGCATCAGCTCCGACACCCGCCGCGACGCCGAACGCCCGAGCACGCCGCCCGGGTGCAGGAAACGGAAGTCCTCGGGCTTAAACCCGCGGCGCTCGAGCAGCGCGACCGCGAGGCAATCCGCCACAACCTGCGCCACGGTGAGGCTGGTGGTCGGCGTGAGGTCCATGGGACACGCTTCGCGGAGCGGCCCGGTCACGATCGTGACCCGGCTCTTCGCCGCCAGCGACGAGCGCCCCTCCGCCACGATGCTCACGAGCGGCACGCCGTGGCGCTCGAGATACGGCATCAACGCGAGCAGCTCGTCACTCCCGCCGCTCTTGGACACGAACAGCGCCGCGTCGCCGGGTCCGATGAGACCGGCATCGCCGTGCTGGGCGTCCGCCGGGTGCAGGAACACCGACGGCGTGCCGACGCTCGTAAACGTGGCAGCGATCCGCTGCGCGATCAGGCCGGACTTGCCGACCCCCGACACGATGACCTTGCCGGTGGCGCCGGCCAGGATCTCGACCGCGTCGATCAGCTCCGGGCCGAGCCGCTCTTCCAGTGCGGCCACCGCGGCCGCCTCGGTGCGGATCACGTCGCGCGCGAGCGCCAGCAGGTCCCTGGTCCCGGTCTTCACACGATCACCTCGTAGCGGCGGAGCACCTGGTCCCACGTTCCGTTGTGGCGGAGGATGCCTTCGACCACTTCGCGCACGGCGCCCCGTCCGCCGGCGTGCTTGAGCACGATCGCCAATTCGCACAGCTCGGGACTCGCGTCCGCGACCACGAACGGCCAGCCGACGCGGCGCAGCAGCGCCACATCCGGCAGGTCGTCCCCGAGCATCGCGCACTGCGGCCAGGCCACGCCCTCGCGGGCGAGAAGGGTCTCCGCCACCGCCACCTTGTCCTTGACTCCCAGGGTGAACTCCAGGCTCAGCTCGAGGCAGCGCGCCTCGACCGCCTTCGAAGCCCGGCCCGAGATCACGACCGGCAGCACGCCCAGCTCGCGCGCCCACTCGAGCGCCAGCCCGTCGCGGATCCAGAAATTGCGACTGTCGCCCTCGCGGTCGAATCCGATCACGCCGTCGGTCATCGTGCCGTCGACGTCGAGGAACAGGACCCGGATCGGGCCGGGCTCAGGCACGGGCGGTCTCCACGGCGCCGTGCACGCGGCGCGCCTCGTCGAGGAACGACTCGGCCTCGGCGAGCGGAAGCTGCGTGGCGCGATCCGACAGCGCGTGCTCGGGATCGGGATGGGCCTCGAAGAAGAGTCCGTCGATGCCGCACGCGACGGCGGCGCGCATCAGCGGGAACGCGAACTCGCGATGTCCCCCGCTCTCGGCGCCGGCGCCGGGGCGCTGCAGGCTGTGGGTGGCGTCGTAGATCACGGGCCAGCCGAGCCGGCGCATGATGACGAGCGAGCGCATGTCCACGATGAGATCGCCGTAGCCGAAGGTGACCCCGCGCTCGGTGAGCAGGATGCGGGTGCCGCCCGCGCTCTCGAGCTTTTCGACCACGCGCCCCATGTCGGTCGGGGCGAGGAATTGTCCCTTCTTCACGTTCACCGCGCGGCCGCTCTTCGCCGCCGCGTCGAGCAGCGCGGTCTGCCGCGAGAGGTACGCCGGGATCTGCAGCACGTCGGCCACCGCCGCGGCCGGCTCGACGTCGCGCACCTCGTGCACGTCGGTGAGCACCGGCACCTGCACCTCGCGCTTCACGCGCGCCAGTGCTTCGAGCGCCTGCTCCTCGGGGAGTCCGGCGAACGAGCGCCCACTCGAGCGGTTGGCCTTCCGGAACGAAGCCTTGAACACGAACGGGAGTCCGCGGCTCGCGCACGCGCTCTTCAGATGACTCGCGATCTCGAGACACATCGCCGCGCTCTCCACCACGCACGGCCCCGCGATCACGGCGAGCCGACCGTCGCCGAAGACCGCGTCGCCGATGGTGACGCGCTTCATGCGGTCGCCGAGGTGCGCTTCAGGCTCCGTCCGCCGTCGGCGGGCTCCTTCGCGCCGCGCGACTCCCCTTCCGAGGCCCAGCGGTCGTCGCCGCGCCGCGCGCGCCGGCGCTCGAGGGCCGCGCGCACGAAGTCCACGAACAGCGGATGCGGCTGGTGCGGCCGCGACCGCAGCTCGGGGTGGAACTGCACGGCCAGGAACCACGGATGGTCCGGCAGCTCCACGATCTCGACCAGCTCGCGGCCGACGCACTTGCCGGACACCACGAGCCCGCGCGACTGGAGCTGCGCCAGGTACTTGTTGTTGAACTCGTAGCGGTGGCGGTGGCGCTCCTCGACCTCGCTCGCGCCGTAGGCGCGGGCCGCAAGGCTGCCGTCGCGGAGCGCACAGCGGTAGGCGCCGAGCCGCATGGTGCCGCCCTTCTCGGTCACGCCCTGCTGGTCGGCGAGGAGATCGATCACCTTCTGCGGCGACGAGGGGTCGAACTCGCTGGAGTTGGCCTCGGCCCAGCCCACCACGTGGCGCGCGAACTCGATGGTCGCGACCTGCATGCCGAGGCAGAGCCCGAAGTACGGGATGCTGTGCTCGCGTGCGTAGCGCACCGCCTGGATCTTGCCCTCGATGCCGCGCTCGCCGAAGCCGCCCGGCACCAGCACGCCGTCGAGGTCGCCGAGCAGCTCGGCGCCGCCGCGCTCGACGTCCTCGCTCTCGATCCAGCGCAGCTGGACCTTGGCGCGGTTCGCAGCACCGGCGTGGACGAACGATTCGATGATGCTCTTGTAGGCGTCGCGCACGTGCGTGTACTTGCCGACCACACCGATCTCGCAGACGTGCTCGGGGTGCTTCACGCGGTTCACGAAGTCGCTCCACGCGTCGAGCTCGGGCTCACCGGCTTCGAGCCCCAGCTCGCGCACCACCAGCGCGTCGAGTCCGCCCTGGTGGAACACGCCCGGCACCTCGTAGATCGACTCCACGTCGTAGGCGCTGATCACCGCCTCGGTCGGCACGTTGCAGAAGAGCGCGATCTTCTCGCGCACGTCGCTGGTGAGCGGCGTCTCGCTCCGGCACAGCAGGACGTCGGGCTGGATCCCGATCTCGAGCAGCTCCTTCACGCTGTGCTGGGTCGGCTTGGTCTTGAGCTCGCCGGCGGCGCGGATGTACGGCACCAGCGTGACGTGCACGAACAGCGTGTCGCGCCGGTGCTCGAGGCGCAGCTGCCGGACCGCTTCGAGGAACGGCAGCGACTCGATGTCGCCCACCGTGCCGCCGATCTCGACGATGTGGACGTCGGCCTGGGTCGCCAGCCCGAGCGAGAGGATGCGCTTCTTGATCTCGTCGGTGACGTGCGGGATCACCTGCACGGTGCGGCCGAGGTAGTCGCCGCGCCGCTCCTTGGAGAGGATCGAGTCATAGACCTGGCCGGCCGTGATGTTGTGGCTGCGCGACACCGCGGTGCCGGTGAAGCGCTCGTAGTGCCCGAGGTCGAGGTCGGTCTCGGCGCCGTCGTCGGTGACGAACACCTCGCCGTGCTGGAACGGGCTCATCGTGCCCGGATCGATGTTCAGGTAGGGATCGAGCTTCTGGAGCGTCACCCTCAGGCCCCGCGATTTCAGCAGCAGTCCGAGCGACGCCGCGGCAATCCCCTTGCCGAGCGACGAGACCACGCCCCCGGTGACGACGATGATCTTGGCCATGTTCCTAACGGCTCCTTTCGGACGGCTGACGGGGACCGCGCGCCTCGAGGGCGGCGAGCTGTTCCGGGGTGTCCACGCCCGAGAAGGCGTGCTGCCCCAACACGACTTTGATCCTGATGCCGCGCTCCACGGCGCGAAGCTGTTCGAGGCGCTCGGCCCGCTCGAGGGCGCCGGGCGGCCAGGCCGCGAACTCGAGCAGGAGATCGCGGCGGAAGGCGTAGACACCGGCATGCCGGAGGGCGGGCCCCCCGCGGGAGCCGCCCGCAATGTCCGAGCGGCTAAAGTAGAGCGCGAACCCGGAGGCGTCCACCACGACCTTGACCACGTTCTCGGAGGCCAGTGCCGCCGCGTCCGGCTCATGGTGGGCGATGGTGCCCATGCGGATTCCGGCGTCGGATTTCATGACGTCGACCAGGGCAGTGACGGCCTCGGTTTCGAGCTCGGGCTCGTCGCCCTGGAGATTGAGAACGATCGGGAACTGCGGCGCGCGCCGCGCCACCTCGGCCACTCGGTCGGTGCCACTTTCACAGTCGGGAGAGGTCATCTCGACCTCGGCGCCGAACCCGCGGGCCGCGAGCGCGATGCGCTCATCGTCGGTGGCAATGACGAGGCGGTCGATGCCTCGCGCGGCATTGGCCCGCTCCCACACGTGCCGCAGCATGGGCTTCCCCCACACCATGGCCAGGGGCTTTCCGGGGAAACGAGAAGCGCCGTACCTGGCGGGAATCACGCCCAGTACGGCGTCGGGTCCATGCTTCGCGGGCATGGAACTGCAGGCTAGCACATTTCGGTTGTAGCGAGGAACGGGAGACTTCCAGGCTGGGTGTCCTCGCCCACGTCGCCCACAACCTGCGCCAGCGCAAGTTGCGCACATGGCGCCCTGCGATCGCCTACGTATTCGTCAGGGCTTTGAGCCAGGTGGCATCGAACGCAGTCTGGTGCGAGCACTGACTGCAGATCGCCCAGGCGAGACCCTCGGAGTAAGCCCTGGGAACGATCCGAACACCAACGCCATAGGACGTAATCTTGTCGGCTTCCATCTCGGCAAGAACCGTCCCGCACTTCTCGCAGGTAAGAGTCTGCTTCATGCCGAAACTCCAGGGGACGCTGCTGCGCGCGGGGCGCATGGCCAACTGGATCCAGATCCAGTTGCGTTAGTCATGCCTAACGCTCGCGGCAATTCTACGCCGCGGTGAGAAATCGCGCCGCAGGAATCCTAGACGCCGACTGACAGCTCCGCGATCGAATCCGCCACGTCCTTGCCGGACTTCTGGAGCGCGGCCAGCTCGTCCGAAGCGAGCTCGAGCGTGATCAGCTTCTCGACACCCTTGCCGCCCAGGACGATCGGCACGCCGATGAACAGGTCCTTCATGCCGTACTCGCCCTCGAGCAGCACGGAGCACGGCACCAGGCGCTTCTGATCGGTGAGGATCGCCTCGACCATGTCGACGGCAGACATCGCGGGCGCGTAGTACGCGGAGCCGGTCTTGAGCAGCTTCACGATCTCGGCGCCGCCGTCGCGCGTGCGCTGGACGATCTCGGCGAGGCGCGGCGCGGGGATGAGCTGGGTCACCGTGATGCCGCCGATCGTGGTGAAGCGCGGTAGCGGGACCATCGAGTCGCCGTGACCGCCGAGCACCATGGCCTGGACGTCGGCGCCCGAGACGCCGAGCTCCATCGCGATGAAGGCGCGGAAGCGTGCCGAATCCAGGATGCCGGCCATGCCGATCACGCGCTGCTTGGGCAGCCCGCTCACCTTCCAGAACAGGTGGGCCATCACGTCGAGCGGGTTCGTGACCACGATCACGACGGCATTCGGGGCGTGCTTCTTCACCGCCTCGGCGGCCGGCCGGATGATGTCGGCGTTGGCCTTGAGCAGATCGGTGCGCGACATGCCGGGCTTCCGCGGGAAGCCGGCGGTCATGACCACGACGTCGGCGCCGGCGACGGCGGCCAGGTCGTTGGCGCCCTGGATCTTTCCGCCCTTGTGCCAGAGCGGTGCTGCCTGCTGCATGTCGAGCGCCTTGCCCTGCGGCATGCCCTCGACGATGTCGATCAGCGTGACGTCGGCGAGCCCGCGCTCGGCGACGTACAGTGCGGCACTGGCTCCGACGTTCCCGGCTCCGATGACAACGACCTTGTTCTTCATGCGTGCTCTCCGTGGCGGCGCGGCGCCGGTTTCGGGGTCAAGAAAAACGCCACGTGCCGGATCAGCGGGACGTGGCGTGGGAAATCGAAGTCTGAATACTAACCCGTCTGCGCAGCGGACTCCGGCATGACGTGCACCTTCCGGCGCGTTCCGCGATAGCGCGCATAGTTCACGATGCCGTCGATCATCGCGAACAGGGTGTCATCCTTGCCGAGGCCGACGTTCACGCCCGGGAAGATCTTCGTGCCGCGCTGGCGCACCAGGATGCTGCCGGCCGTCACGCGCTCGCCGCCGAACTTCTTGACGCCGAGTCGTTGCGCATTGGATTCGCGCCCGTTCTTGGACGAGGACTGTCCTTTTTTATGAGCCATGGCTTGCTCCTTACGCTTTGATGCCGGTGACGCGCACGCGCGTCAGCTCGTCGCGGTAACCGCGGCGCCGGCGATACTCGCGGCGACGCTTGAACTTGAAGATCCTGATCTTCGGCCCGCGCAGGTGTTCGACCACCTCGACCGTGAGGCTCGCGCCGCTGACGAACGGCTTGCCGACCGTGATCTTGTCGTCCTTAACGA
>DAIUEO010000020.1:17067-32225 GCA_036845125.1 Candidatus Eiseniibacteriota bacterium
GGCGCGGGCGAGGTGAAGATCTTCGCGATGGACTGCGTGATCTTGTCGCCATCGGAGACCATCATCACGTTGTCGAACGTGACCTTCTTGCCGGGCTCCCCGGTCATCCGGGCGACGGTGAGGACCTCGTCGGGCGTGACCCGCGTCTGGATGCCGTTGATGTTCACGATGGCGTACATGCTGTCTCCGGAAGTCGTTGTCGCGCTGGCCTTCGAGGGCGCGCGGGCCACCCCGCGTGGGACGGCGGGGCAGGCGGCAAGATGCGAAGGGGTTTTGTATCACGGCCTTGGAGCCGCTGTCAAAGCGCGGGCGGCTCGTCGGGCCCGGAATCGGAAGGCCACAAATGAGGCCTGTCGGCCGATCGGCGCGGACTTTATCCTTGTGGACGATTGCAGGCCGGGTCTAGGATTCAGACGTCGGACCGGGGCCGCTCCCACTCAAGCAAAGGACAGGTCCGATGCGCCGCCTCCTCCTCGCGCTCGCCGTCCTGGCGAGCGGCACCGCCCACGCCGCCGAAAAGGCGCCGCCCTCCCCCGAGACACTTCCCGAAACCGCCTACCAGTTCCCGCCGGCGACCTGCGCGTTCTGGGGCGAGACCCAGCAGACCTGGATGGTGGATTACATCCAGCCTCCCGGTGATACCTACTTCACCCTGCTGGGCACGGTCGGGTGTCCCAACTGCCCTCCAACCCCAGGCCTCGGGCTGGTGGGAGCGCGCATCGTTCTCAACTACCCGTCCCCCAGCTCCCACCGGCTGATCGTCTCCGTGGTGGGTGCCACCGGCACCGCCGAATGTCCGGTTCCCGATCCCGCAACGGTCCTGTGGGGACCCGTCGACTTCGTGGTGAACGTCACCGTACCGGGAACGGTCAATCATCGCGCGCCGCTTCCGTTGCCGGGACCGGCGCTCTCCGGCGCTGCGTTCCTGCGGGTGGAGGTGCCGGATCAGCCGATATCGGGCGCGCGCCCGCGCCTCGTGACGTCCGGCGCCTGCTGGCCGTGCGCCTCGTACAACCACTACCCGGGACACCAGGACGATCTCTGCGACCTCCAGTTCCCCGGACGCCCCACCATGTACGTGGAGGCCGGCGACTGCCTGGTCACCCCGACGCTGCGACGGAGCTGGGGGCAGGTGCGAAGCATCTACCGTGATTAGCGGGAGCTCGAAACACCCGTCGCGGTTGCTCATGGCTCCGCTCGCGCTGGCCGCGCTGTTCGCGGGGCTCGCCGGCTGCGACCAGTCGCCGCTCTCCGTGCTTCGTTCGAACGAAGCCCCGGTGGTAACCCTCACCCCCGAGATCATGTCGCCACGGTCGCATGTGGCGCGGGTGAGCTGGAAGGGCGAAGATCCCGATGGCCGAGTCGACCATTACCTCGTGGCCGTCGATCCCCCCTCGATCGAGCACGTGGATGAGTCGTGGGTGCGCACCACGATTCGCTCCCGTTCCGTGGATCTCGCCGCGCTGCCGGCAGACGTGCCCGGCGAGCGCCGGCTGCACCGCCTGGTGGTGCGCGCGGTGGACAATGCCGGGGCGATGTCGCCACCGACCTGGACCGGCTTCTACGCGGACAACGTCCCGCCAACGGTCCGTATCACAAACCCCATGCCCAGTGATTTCTTCGTAACCGAGGTGGGAGCCACGATTCCAATCCGCTGGCAGGGCATCGATCCCGACGGAATCTTCACGACACAGCCGGTCAAGTACAAGTTTCGATTGTTCACGGAGGATGAGCCCGAGTACACGCTCGCGGTGGTGCACCCGGACTCGTTCTACCGTTTCTACAGTCCGACCTACACCGGCTGGGATTCGCTGCCCGGCGACAGCACCTCGATCCGGTACACCAACCTGACCATTGGCAAGAGCTATCTGTTCGCAATCACGGCGTTCGACGAGGCCGGCGACGATGACCCGTTCTTCAGCATGTCGAAGAACATGCTGCGGATGAAAGTCGCGTACCCGGGAACCATCGGACCCCGCTTCACCGTATTCAACGATTTCTTCAACTACACCTATCCCGCAGGTGGTGACTACCGGGACCGTCCTATCTCGGTCGAGGTACCGTCCGCGCAACGGATGAGTTTCAACTGGTTCGCCGAACCCGGACCGGGGATCGACATCGTGGCGTACCGCCATGTCATCGACCCAACGGATCTCGAGGACGACGCGCAATGGAGCGTCTGGAGCCAGGCGAACTCGTCGGAACTGGGGCCGTTCCTTCCTCCGGGCGTGAAGCGCGAGATACACAGCCTCTACATCGAAGCCCTGGACAGCATCGAGAACAAATCGCTGGTTCGGGTGGATCTCATCGTGGTGCCGGCTACGCTCGCTTCGGAGCTGCTGGTCGTGAATGACACCCGCTTCGAGGCGGACAAGTTCCTCCCGGGTCAGACCTGCCCCACTATCACCGGGCCGTGGCCGGTCGCGTCAGAGCTGGACACGTTCCTTTTTGCGCGCGGCAACGTGAACTGGCGCTGCCAGGGAACGATCATGCCGATCCCCAAAACCAAGCCCGGACTGTTCTCGACGTATAGGCCCGACACCATCGGGACCCGGACCCGCATCCGCTATCTGAGGGACTCCTACTACGACCGCTACATGAACGCGGGCAACCCAGTGCCGCTCGCAGTGCTCAATCAGTATCGCCATGTGGTCTGGATCACCGACGGCCTGGGAGCGACCTACCTTCAGGAAAATGACCTGATCAAGCCCGGGACCGCGCTCCGCTACATGAGCGCTCCCAACCGGCTCAACACCCTCGCCGCCTACGTGAAGCAGGGCGGCAAGGTGTGGCTGGCCGGAGGCGGAGCGGGATACGCCGCCGGGATCAACTTCAACGACCGCAACAACGATTCACCGACCGTGACGTTCTCGTCGATCTCGAGCTATCGTGGCGAGCTCATACCCGGTCGCTTCATGTACGACTTTGCGGCATGGCAGAGTGAGTATCGCGTCACCAATGCGGCCGTGAACATATTCAAGGCCGCGGGACGCTACGACTCCGCGGGGGTGGGACCGCCGCCCTACGGGTTCCCGCCGGCGCGACTCGAGCTGAAGACACGGGCCGATGATCCGATTGCCCAGGAGGCTCCGACGCGTACGCAGAGCGCCTTCTACCAGAGCACGATCTTCATCGAGTTTCTGCAGGAGCCGAACAGTGTCGTCGAGGACCTCGATCCCGATCCGGACGTGGAGAACGGACTGTCCACGCTCGACACGCTGTATCGCGCCACGGGGTCCCAGCTCTTCAAACCCGTCCAGCACGTCCCGATGACCTATTACCACGGGACGACACCGGGGAACGTGTCGGTCGTGTTCTCGGGATTCCCATTCTGGAGTTTCAAGCGCACGCAGGGACAGGGGCTCGTGGACTTCGTGCTGCGCGATCTGTGGGGGCTCTCGCCTTCGGCGCCGGCTCCGCCCGTCGCGACGCGCGATCCCTAGGGGGGTCCAGAGGCCTTGACTAACCCGAACATGAAAGACCGCATGCGGCTCACGAACGTGCCCCGCCTGGCCTTAGTGCTGGGAACCCTGATCACTTTGCTTCCGGGTTGCGATAAGTCGCCCCTCTCCGTGCTCAGCTCGAACGAAGCTCCGGTGGTGACGCTCACGCCCGAGGTCATGTCGCCGCGCTCGCACGTGCTGCGAGTCAACTGGAAGGGCGAGGATCCCGATGGTCGCGTCGATCACTATCTCGTCGCGGTCGATCCGCCATCGATCGATCAGGTGGACGATTCGTGGGTGCGGACCACCATTCGCTCGCGCGCGGTGGATCTCAGCGAGCTGCCGGCAGACGCACCCGGAGAGCACCGGCTGCATCGGCTCGTGGTGCGCGCGGTGGACAATACCGGGGCGATGTCGGCGCCGGCCTGGACCGACTACTACGCGGACAACGTCCCGCCGGTGGTCCAGATCACGAACCCGGTTCCCAATGACTTCATGGCCTTCGTGGAACCAACAGTCCGCATCCGCTGGGAGGGCATCGATCCCGACGGGGTCTTCACGACCAAGCCGATCAAGTACAAGTACACCCTGCTCGGCCCCTCGACCGAGTTCCCGAGGGACCTCGCGCTCGAGCAGCCCGACTCGTGCCGCCACTTCTACGAGAACCATCCATGGGGTCCGTGGGCCGGATGGGACTCGACGTCGGCCGACACCACGCAGGTTCGGCTCACCAACCTCACCCCCGGTCAGGACTATCTCTTCATCCTGATCGGATTCGATGAGGCCGGCGCCTACTCCTCTTTCTGGAGCCTCACCACGAACATGCTGAAGATGCGAGTCGGGTACCCCGGAACCCTCGGACCCCAAATCACCGTGTTCAATGAGTTCTTCAACTACACCCATCCGTCGGGCGGGGATGGTCGGGATCATCCGATCCCGGTCGAGGTCCCGTCCGCGCAAACCATCCGCTTCAATTGGTTTGCGTTGCCACCCCCGGGTGCGGATATCGCTGCATACCGCTACGCTCTCGATCCGACTGATCTCGAGGACGACACCCAGTGGAGCGACTGGAGCCTGACCCACACCTCGGCCGACCTCGGTCCGTTCCATCCACCGGGCGTCAAACGCGAGAAGCACAGCCTCTACATCGAGGCCATGGACAGCAGCGAGCTGACGTCGATCGACCGCGTGGATCTGATCGTGGTGCCGGCGACGTTCTCGGGAGAGCTGCTGGTCGTGAACGACACGCGGTTCGAGCCGGACAAGTTCGGTCCCGGGAAGACCTGCCCCAATCTTCCCACCGGACCGTGGCCGGCCGCGGCCGAGCTGGACACCTTCCTGTTCGCGCGCGGCAACGTGGACTGGCGCTGCCAGGGGACGATCACGCCGATTCCCAAGACCAAGCCCGGGTTGTTCTCGGCGTACGAGCCCGACACCATCGGGACCAGGACTCGCATCCGCTATCTGAGGGGAGGCGCAGCGGGCAATCCAGTGCCACTCGCGGTGCTCAACCAATATAGCCACGTGGTCTGGATCACTGACGGTCTGGGAGCGACCAACATTCAGGTGAACGACCTGATCAAGCCCTTGACCTCGCTCCGTTACATGAACGGTATCAATGCCATCAACACCCTGGCAGCCTACGTGAAGCAGGGCGGCAAAGTGTGGCTCGCCGGAGGCGGCGCCGGTTACGCCGCGGGAATCGAATTCAACGATCGGATCAACGACAGCCCGACAACGACGTTCTCGTCGATCTCGAGCACTCGCGGGGAGCTCGGGCCGGGCCGGCTCATGTACGACTTCGCGGCGTGGCGGAGCGAGTACCGGACGACCAATGCCACGGTCACTATCCGCAGGGCTCAGGGCCGGTACGATTCGAGCGGGGTGGCTCCTCCGCCATATCCGCCGCCGCCCCCGGCGATGCTCGAACCGAAGACGGCGGCGACTGATCCGCGGGCCGAGGAGGCGCCCACGCGATCGTCCAGCTCGTTCTACCAGACCACCTACTTCATCGAGTTCCTGCAGGAGCCAAACATGATCGTGGAGGACCTCGATCCCGATCCGGGCGTCGAGAACCCGCAGTCCACGCTCGACACGCTGTATCGCGCCACCGGCGCCCAGCTGTTCAAGCCCGTTCAGCACGTCCCCATGACCTACTACCACGGGCCGGCGCCGGGGAACGTGTCGTTCGTGTTCTCGGGGTTCCCGTTCTGGAATTTCAAGCGCACGCAGGGCCAGGGGCTCGTGGACTTCGTGCTGCGTGACCTGTGGGGCCTGTCCCCGTCGGCGCCGGCGCCCGTCGCGACGCGCGATCCCTAAGGGGTAACCTGCCTCCGGACATTCAGCCCGGAGGTGCCATGAAGCTTCGCCCCATCACCGCCGCCTTCGCAGCCGGCATCCTCGCCGGCTGCGCGGCGAGCGGGGTCTCCCTCGATGCACCCGAAGCCCCGGCGGCACCGCGCAGCGTGCAGCCGATCGTGATCGATCGTGGCGATCTCCGGATCGGGACCACGGTCCAGTTCGGACGCATGCCCACGGTCTCCGAGGTCAACGATCTTCGGCTCGTGTACGGGCTCGCGCGCGTCGTGATCCTGCTCCCCACCTGGCCCGAGGACATCACGCGGCTCGAGCCGCTGCAGGGACTGTCGGAGGAGGCGGAAGTGATGGTCGTGGTGCGCGGGTATCCGCCGAGCCGCTCAGCCGCCGAGGCGTGGAACTACGTCCGCGGCGTGCGGCTCGTGATGATCGTGCCGGGGCCGCCCGTGAACCCGGGAATGCTCGATGCGCTCAACACGATGAGCTCGCTCGAGCGCGTGATCGCCGAGATGGACGATCCCTCGCGCTCGGGGTTCGAGCGCCTGCAGCGGCCGCTCGGCTTCCGGAAGTTCGTGGACTAGCTGTTCGCCCTACCGCACCACCACCAGGCGCGTCGCCTGGCTCGTGCGGGTTCCACCGCCGGACGGGATCACGAAGTGAAGTCCGGCCCGCACCGGGCTTCCGTTGTCATCGCGGCCGTCCCACGTCACCGCTCCAGTGCCATCCAGCGCGAGCGTGCGCACCTTGCGCCCGGTGACGTCGAGAATCGAAACCCGGACCGCGTCCTGCCCGACGGTCCGGTTCGCGAGTTGGATCTGCACTGCGCCGCCGTGGCTCGGGTTCGGCTGGATCGTGAATCCCGCCGGAACCAGCGAAGGCTGGTTCTCGGCCACGTCCACCACCTCGGCCGGTCCGTACGCGTAGATCAGATCTCCCGAGGTCTCGTTGTAGTAGCTCATGTGCGGCCGGCCGCTGGCGTCCATGGCGAGCGAGGTGTAGCTGCCCGAATTCTGGGGGTTGCTGTCCACGAAGTAGGTCTCCCATGTCCCCAGCACCTTCCGGGAGTACATGAGGTCGCCAAAGTAGGCGTCGTAGTAGCTGATCCTGGGATGGCCGGCCTTGTCCAGGGCGATGGCCGAATCCCAGCCGGTGTTGCCGGTCGCAATCGTCACGACATCCCAGCTGCCGCCGATTTTCGTGGCGTACTTGAGGGCGCCATTGGTGGCGTCCTGGAAGCTGATGTGGGGTCGATTCAGGTAGTCCAGCGCCAGGGAGGTGTAGAGGCCGGTGTCGTCGTCGGTGACATCGGCCACCACGACGTCCCAGGTGCCGTTCTGGCGATGGGCGTAGAGAAGATCTCCGTTGCTCTGGTCGTAGAAGCTGATGTGCGGGTCGCCCTGGCTGTCCAGCTCGAGGGAGCTGTACTCGCCCACCTCGCCGTCCGAGGCCACGGTCACCCGGGTCCAGACCCCGCCCGACTTCCACGCGTACTTGAGGTCCATGTTGGTGTAGTCGAGGTAGCTGATGTGCGGGTTTCCCAGCGCATCGAGAACCAACGACGTGGTGCGTCCGACGTCGCCCGGCGTGTCCACCGGCTCCTTGATCCAGACCCCGCCCGACTTTCGCGCGTACCAGAGATCTCCGTTGGTCTCGTCGTAATAGCTGATGTGGGGGTTGCCCGAGCCGTCGAGGGCGAGCGACGTGTACCAGCCGACGTCATTGGCGGAGTTGTCGGCGGGCTCCTTCGTCCATACGCCACCGGACTTGCGTGCGAACTTCAGGTTGCCGTTGGTCTCGTCGTAATAGCTGATGCAGGGGTTGCCGCCGGCGTCGATCCGGATCGAGGTGTATGCGCCGACATAGGCGGCCACGCCGCTGACGTCGGCCGGCTCGTTGACGAACGGAGGGTCGGCTGTGGCAAAAAGCGGCAGTCCCAGGCCGACGACGGTGAACAGGGAGACGAACAGAAGCTTTGAGAACTGCGGCCGGACGGGTGCGGAAGCCATCGTTGGATCCTTGGGCGAAAGTGCGGACCAGTGCTTCGTCGGGGTGACGTGAGGGGATTCGGAGTATACGGTCGGGCGACGGTGGTCCAGATGACAAATTTGTTTGTAGAGAAATCTCAGAGATTGACACCGCCCCCCCTTTGACCGATGCTGCGGTCCCGCTCAAAGGGCCGCGGCCGCAATTTCCCCTACCCGCCATACCAATGAGCAAGGAAGCACGAGCTCCCTTGTGGGGCTCGGGTGCGTTTTGCTGGTCCCTGTCCCTGTTCCAGCCACTTAGGGAGGAGTTCATGCGCACATTGTGCAGACATCTGTGTACCGCGGGACTCATCGTCGCCTCGATCGCCATGATGTCCGGAACGGCGGCCGCGTTCGACAAGTACGGAGTCCCGACCATCAGCTGTGTGAGTTCATCGCAGACCGCGATTCAGCTTCAGGTCTGCGGCGACGTGCTGACCGGAGCACCGGCCGGCGTGTCCATCCACTGGACGACCAAGGCCGACTACGACCTCAACGGTTGGGGCGGCAACATCTGCGAGCTGTCGCTCTCCGGAATGCCGGGGCGTGATCATGGCAGCGCGGACAGCCGCTGGGACCTCGGACCGGGCGAGTGCCAGGTCATCCAGATCGGCGACAATATCTTCGACGAGACCGGCGCCTCCGGGAACTGCCCCGACGCGCTCGAGTGCGGCACCGAGTACGTGTTCCGCATCTTTGCCCACGCGGACCGCAACGCCAAGCGCAGCGACTTCTCCGCTCCTCCGGTCTCCTGCTCGACCGCGGACTGTGACGAGGGCGGCTGCACGCATACTCAGGGCTACTGGAAGACTCACGGTCCGGTCGGCTGCCAGACCGGAAACAACACGAACGAGTGGGGCTTCACCAGCCTCACGCTGGGCACGGTCAACTACACCGACGCTCAGCTCTGCGCCACCATGGGCATCAACCCGCCGAACTGCGGTGGTGGACAGGGCGCCGATGCGCTGGTGAAGCTGGCGCATCAGCTGATCGCCGCCGAGCTGAACGAGGCGGATGGTGCGGACGTGACCTGCGTCGCGGCTGCCATGGCCCAGGCGCATAACCTCATCGGCGGGCTGATCGTCGCCCCCAATGCCGGTTCGACCTGCGTGGGAACCAACAGCGCGCTCGGCGCGCAGATGACCGCCGTGATGACCACGCTGGACAACTACAACAACGGGTTCCTGGCGTGCGCGCAGCACTGCACCAAGGCCTTCAAGCAGGGTCTCAATATGGAGTCGACGCCGGTGAATGGCGCCCCGAAGCAGCAGCAGCCGGCGAAGAAGTCGAGCTGGGGACAGGTGAAGTCCTACTACCGCTAGACAGTAGAACCGGGCCTTGAACGGCCCGGTGGGCAGAATGGCTGGCGGAGAGCGACATCGTTCGCTCTCCGCCAAGCCTTATCCGTGGCAGCTCTTCCCGTGGCACTCCCCCGCCGCCACGGCTCAGTTCATCCGAGTCCGCCTTCGAATCCCTCGAGCCGGACTTCTCGCAGGGACCCGACAAGGCCGACTTGAAACTCATCCGCTCCCGCGCTTCCCGGCTCTCCCGGGTCCTGGCTTCGCTCCTCCTCACGGCGGGCGCTGGCGCGTGGCTCCAGACGCCGGCCGCCGCGCAGACCGTCCAGGCCTCGACCTACCCCTTCACCGCGTCCACCGGCGTCTCCGTCGAGGACATGTCGGCCGGCACCAGCCAGATCATCGGGCCCGGTGATGACAACGGGGTCTCCGCGGTCACGGACATCGGGTTCGAGTTCTGGTTCGCTGGAGCCCGCTACACCAGCTTCTCGCTGATCTCGGACGGCCTGATCCGGCTCGGAAGCACGGCAGTGCAGAGCGCGCCGACCAACGACCTCACCTCCATCGTCAACGCTCCGCAGATCGCCCCGTACTGGGACAACCTGTGGGTCGGGACCAATGGCAAGATCCACTACAAGGTGGTGGGAGCGGCCCCGAACCGCCGGCTCGTTCTGGAGTGGCGGAACCTCCAGGTTCCGCGCCTGGGTGGAGGCTTCAACGGTTCGGCGATCTTCCAGTGCTGGCTTCACGAAGGCACCGGGAAGATCCAGTTCGTGTACGGCCCGGGGCTGGCCACCAACGCCGCGCAGAGCGGAGCTTCGATCGGCCTGGGCGCGATCAATGGCTCGTTCGCCAGCGTGACCGTCGCCACCTCGACGGTGGACTACAGCGCCGTCAGCAACGCCAACGTGCTGTCGATCCCGAGCGGAACCTCCTACGCGTTCGCCCCTCCCGTCCCGGCAACGCCCACGGGACTTTCCTTCTCGGCGGTCGGCGCAACCGGGATGACGCTCCAGTGGAACGACGTCGCGTCGAATGAAGCCGGTTATGCGATCTGGCGATCGACCGACGGCGTCAATTACACGTTCGTCACCCAGACATCGGCCAATGCCGCCTCTTCGGTTCAGATCGGCCTGGTCCCGGCAACCTCCTACAGCTGGATCGTCCGCGCGGTGTCCGATGGGGCCCTGAGCGGTTCGCTCCCGGGCAGCCAGGCCACGACGGCAGCGGGGAACATCGTCACGGCCGGCAGCGGCAACTGGAGCTCGACCGTCCCCAACGCGCCATGGCCCGACGGCATCGTCCCGACGTCGACGGACGTGGTGACCATCGCCGATGGAACCACGGTCACGGTGGATGCGACCGCGAGCTGCTATGCGCTGAACGTGGGGCAGGGCACTTCGGGAGCACTCGGCTTCGAAGGCACGACGGCTCGCACGCTGACGGTCGTGACCGACGTCTCGGTTCAGACGGGGGCCGTGCTGGCGAGTGCGGCGACCGGAACGCAGACCGGCCACGTTCTTTCTCTCGCGGGCAGTCTCGCCAATCAGGGAACCGTCGACTTCAGCACGAGTGGTGACCTGGCTGGAGCCACGATCGTTTTCACCGGCGCCTCGAACTCATCGCTGACGGGCAACGGCCCGGTCACCGACGTGCGGGCCATCACTGCCTCCAAGACCTCGGGCGCGACCCTCACGCTGGATGCGCCCGGGTTCACCGTTCAGGGAACGACCACCGGCGCGGCCGGATTCCTGACGCTCACGAGCGGCACGTTCCGGCTGTCGGGCTCGTTCACGATGAGCAGCGCGGTGTTCCCGATCGCGGGGTACACGCTCGCCACGGGCACCACCTTCTGGCTCGACAACCCCAACTTCACGGTGACGGGTCAGGCGGGATCGGCAACCGTCAGGGGCTTCAGGGTCTCCGCGGGGACGTTCCAGGTCGGCAACGCCGCCGGCCATTCCCTGCAGCTCGCGAGCGGCGCGAGCGTGACGATCGAGGGCGGCCAGATCACCACGGCCGGCCGCTTCGGCGTGAGCACCGGCAGCAACACGATCACCTACGTGCAGAGCGGCGGAACGGTGGTGGCCAACACGGCCGGCAACCCCTCCACCTCGCTCGCCAGCTTCGACCTCGGGACGGGCTCCTCCAGCTCGGTGACGATCACCGGCGGGACGATCGTGCTCCAGAATGCGTCCTCGGCGGTCTCGGGCCCGCGCGACTACCGCAACAGCGCAGGCGCCCAGAACATCACCGGCGGCACGCTGCGCCTCGGCAACTCCAGCAGCGGCGCCCCGCAGATCTTCGTGCTGAACGGCTCGGCGCCGGCGCTGGTGATCAGCAATGACGTCGGCGGTCACACCGCGCGGCTCGTGGGGGCGACGACCGTCGTGGGCGCCACCCAGATCACCGCGAGCGCCACGCTCGACCTCAACGGGCTGCGCTTCACCCAGGCCACCGGAAGTCTGGTGAACGACGGGAACCTGCTCGCCGCGACGGGCAGCAGCGAGCTCTACTTCTCCGGCACCGCCTCGCCGCAGACCTACAGCGGAAGCGGCGTGGTCGCGGGCCCCATCGTCGCCTTCAGCGTCAACAACCCCGCCGGGGTCACGCTCGATGCCGGGCTGGCCTCGAACCTGGTGGCGCGACGCGTGAGCCTGGTCCGCGGCACACTGGGCAATAGCAACAAGCTCACGATTGGAAACGCGGACAGCGTCGTCGCCGAGACGCAGATCGGCGAAATCGGGGTTGCCGGCACTGGCGGGTCCTACGACGTGGCGCCGGTGTTCAACCCCGGCAGCGGCGGCTACGCCGTCTCCTACGTGCAGGAAGGCCTGCGCTCCACCGGACTCGAGATCCCGGCCGGCCGGAGCCTGTCGAGCCTGGCGCTCGAAAACCCGAACAGCATTGCCGTCGTCACCGGCGGCGCCCTGACGCTGACCGAGGACCTCACGCTGACCGCGGGGCTGCTCAGCACCACGGCGACGGACGTCGTCGTGCTCGCCGACACCACCGCCGGGATTCCCGCCGGTTCCGCCCAGAGCTACGTCGACGGTCCGCTCGCCATCGCCGTGACGTCCAACTCCGCGACCCGGACGTTCGCCGTGGGACGCCAGGGCGCCTTCCGCCCGCTCACCCTCAGCAGCGTCAACACCGGCGGCGTTTCACGAACCTACACGGTCGAGTTGATCGCCGGCGCCAGCGGCGGAACGCCCACCGTCCCGCTGACCGCGCTCACGCAGGCGCGCTACTGGAGAATCGGCAACAGTGCCCAGCTCAACGCCTCGGCACGGGCGCAGCTCGCCTTCGGCACCGACGACAACGTCGGCACGCTCTCCAGCCTGCGCGTGGGCCAGGCCGCCACGGCCGCCGGCGCCTACGCGAACCTCGGCGGCTCGGCCACCGGCACGGCGTCCTCGGGAGCCGTGATCTCGACATCGAATCTCGTTCCCGGCTCCGACTACTTCGTCGTCGCCACCAGCGGAACTCTGGCCTCCACGTGGGATGGCGGCGCCGGCACCACGAACTGGGGCGATGCCGACAACTGGAACCCCAACGGCGTTCCCGTGGCGGGAACCAACGTCACGCTCTCGCCGCCCACTCCGGTGACGATCCAGGTTTCGGGCGCGTTCCCGGTGAACAACCTCACGGTGAACTCCAACACCACGGTGCAGCTCGCTTCCGGCACGCTCACCGTCGGCGGCACGTTCAACCAGATCAGTGGCCTGGTTCAGAGCACGGGCGGCGCTTTGTTCGTGACGGGCGCCACCGCGCTGGATGGCGGCACGCTGGACCTCGGCGCCGGATCATTCACCTCGAACGGCGCACTGACCATCACCGGCGCCACGGTGAACCTGTCGTCGGGAACGCTGCTCGAGAACTTGAGCCTGGCCATCAACGGCGGCGTCGTTTCGCTCAACAGCGGCACCCTGGAGGTGAAGGGCAACCTTTCGATCAGCGCCGGCAACTTCTTCCCCGGAAGCGGGACCACGATCATCTCCGGCACGACGGCGCAGGTCATCGGCGGCGGGTTCACGTTCCACAATCTCATCCTGCGGAACGGCGGCAGCGGGCAGCCGAAGCGCTTCACCAGCTTCTTCGCCCACGTCATCAGCAACGACCTGACGGTCGAGAGCACGGCGCAGATGGGGCTGACCAGCTCGGATGCCACACCGATGACGGTGTGGGGCAACTTCCACTACTCCGGGCTCACCGGCGGGACCTCGATCTCGAGCCTCACCATCAACCTCGCCGGCGTCGGCCGGACGTTCGGGGGTGTGGGCGCACCGGGACTCGCGCTGGACGAGGCCGCGGCGAGCCTTCCCACCGCCGACGCGAACATCCCGGTCGAAGAGGTCTTCCTCCTCACCGACCCCACCCGCGCGCGGCGTACCGGCCGTGAGGTGGACGGCAAACCCGAGATCGAGCTGGAGAACACCTACGAGAAGAGGCGCGGCGAGGTCGAGCGACTGCTCCACAGCCGCGATCCGAGGAAGAGGCTGGTGATCAACCTCGACGACATGACGCTGGTTCAGGGCGTGGAATCTCAGGGCCCCGGGGTGCTGGCCGCTACGACCTCGCTGCCGATGCCGGTGACCGTGGTGGGCACCGGGAGCTACGCGCTCGACGGCAACGTGAGCATGGGCTCCGGGCGCACGCTCACCGTGTCGGGCCGGCTCACCTGCGGAACCCTCACCGTCGGCGGCGCCGGTGGCGTCTCGGTGCGCTCTCTCGGCACCCTGGCCACTGCGACCAGCAGCGCGAGCGGACTGCTCGGGACGGTGACCACCACGGGGACCAACAGCTACCTCGACGGCGCCGTCATCGAATACAACCGGGCCGGGGACCAGACCATTCACGCCGCGAACCACCCGGCGGCCGCCCTGATCCGCACCGGGGGCAGCGGCATCAAGACGCTGACCGCGAACAAGACGCTCACCGGCAGTTCGGGCGGCCTGCTCGACCGTGGAGCGCTCTTTGTCGGAACCGGCACCACGTTCGCCGACGGTGGCAACCGCCTGAGCTTGACCAGCTCCCTGTTCGCGAATGTGATCGTTAACGGAACGTACACCTCGAGCGGCAGCGGCTCGCTCTCCTTCGAGGCGGGCACGTTCAATTCCAACGTCCTCGCCGCCGATGGCACCACCTTCGGCGACCTGCTGCTGAACTTCGCCTCCTCCACCCAGACGATCGATCTCAACGCGACCGGCACCGCCAATCTGACCTTCCGCAACCTGACCTTCGGTGGAACGGCGGGCGCCGGCACCGCGGGCGGCACCCTCAGGCTTTCCGAGTCCGGCACCACCAATGTCATGGTGACCGGCGCCACTGCGATCGCGCCGTCCGTCACCACGAACTCCGGCGGAGGGTTCGGCGGCACGGCCGGAAAGAGCAGCCTGGTCACCCTGCAGGGGAGCCTCTCCTCCACCAGCGTGAACGCCGTCCAGCCGATCGTGAACGACGTCGGCCCCAACGTGCTGCGGCTGGCGGGCAGCTCGAGCCAGACGCTGACGCTGGCCTCGAGCGCCACGATCCTCACCGGCGCGACACTCGACGTGCTCAACACCGGTGGCCTCACGCTCGGCGGCGCCGGCATCGTGTACGCCGTCGGAGCCAATGGCAGCGTCGGACTCAACGGCCGCAACGTGGCCGCCGGCTCGAACACCCTGGCGCTCAGCCCGGGTGCCGCGTTCAGCGCGGGCGGCGGCCGCGTGATCGGCCGGCTGCGAAAGAACGTTGCCCCCGGCGCGACGTCGGTGCCGTTCGAGATCGGGACCGCCACCGATCCGACTCCCGTCACGCTGTCCTTCACCACCGTGACCGCCCCGGGGGATATCACCGTGAGGTCGGAGCTGGGCGATCACCCGCAGGTCGCCACCTCGGGCGTGGACGCCGCGAAGTCGCTCAACCTCCACTATTTCGCCGACAACACGGGGGCCACGTTCGGCTCCTGCAACGCGGATCTCGTGTTCCCGGCCGGCGCGGTGGATGGCGGGGCGAACCCCGCGGCGTTCATCGTGTCGAAGCACGACGGCTCGGCCTGGCAGAAGGTGACCGCCGCCAACCCCACCGCGACG
>DAIUEO010000021.1:0-628 GCA_036845125.1 Candidatus Eiseniibacteriota bacterium
GCTCGCCTCGCGCATTGGCGGCATGATCTCGCCGCCCTACGCGGCCATCTTGGGGACGCTCGTGGTTTATCCTGCGCTCGTCGCTGTCTGGCGGCTCGTGCCGCGACCCGGGCGCCGCGGACGATGACGAGATTGCTACGCGGTCTGAGCGTGACGCCATGATTGGGGCTTCTTCGGCGGAAGCGCGGTTGCGCGACAAGCTCCGCAAGATCGAGGCGCTGTTCGCCGGCGGCGCGACCCCTGGCGAGAGGGCCGCAGCCGATGCCGCCGCCGACCGCATTCGGGCCCGTCTAGGGAATGCCGCCGGCAGCGAGGCTCCGGAGGAAATCAGATTTTCGGTCCCGGACAGCTGGTCGCGCCAGCTCTTCATCGCGCTGTGTCGCCGGTACGGGATCAGCCCGTTTCGATATCGCCGGATGCACCGGCAAACCGTTATCGTCAAGGCGCCGCGGAGCTTTGTCGAGCAGGTCCTGTGGCCGGAGTTTCGCGAGCTGAGCGGCGCGCTTTCGGCCTATCTTGCCGAAATCACCGAGAAGCTGATCCGCGAAGAGGTTCACGGCGAAACCGCCGATGCCGAAGAGCGGGATGAGCCGAGGCGGCTCAGCCGATGAGACGCTGCGCCCCGCTG
>DAIUEO010000021.1:638-8647 GCA_036845125.1 Candidatus Eiseniibacteriota bacterium
GGCAGAAGCTCGCCTCGGCCGCGATCCTGGTGTGGGCAATGGCAGTCGGCGGGCCGTGGGGCGGGTCGGGCTCGGCGGCGGCACAGACCAAGCCCGACCAAACCGCGCCCGAAGGCGAGATGCGGTTTGCGCTGTACGTGACGATCCTGCCGGCCTGGCTCGATCCGGGGGAGACCGGCCCCGGTTTCCTCACCTCGTTCTGGATGCTGTACGCGCTGCACGACGCTCTGGTAAAGCCGATGCCCGGCAACCCGATGGCGCCGAGCCTCGCGCGCCCGCAACGCTTCCTCGTGCCGCTCTATCGCAGCGGCCGCGTCGGTCCGTTCAAGCTCGATATCGGACTTCGCATCTACGACGCGTTCGCCGCCAAGTCCGGGTTCGCTCCGCACGCGATGGCGCGCGCGAAGGAGGCGCTCACGCTGGAGCCCGGCCTCGAGCGTTCGGGGCTCCGGGGCGCCGGACTCTTCAGCGACGCCGTGATGGACGACGCGCGGCTCGCGATCGCGGTGGCGCGTGACGCTGCCGACCATGGCGCCCACATCCACACCTACACGGAATTCGTCGGCGCGCGCCCCGGACCCGAGGGGACGGTCGATCTCGAGCTGCGGGACCACGTCGACGAGCGGAGCTTCGACGCCCGCGCGCGCGTCGTCGTCAACGCCACCGGCGCCTGGACCGATGCGGTGCGGACGAGACTCTTCCGCGCGCTGCGCCCCGGCCAGCGCGATCCGCAGCCGCTGCTGCGCCCGAGTCGCGGGATTCATCTCGTGTATCCGGCGCTCACCCGCGGGCACGGTCTGCTCCTGCTCGCAGCCGATGGACGCGCGTGCTTCGCGATCCCGTTCGCGGGCCGCACGCTGGTGGGAACGACCGAGGTCGAGACCGACTCCCCTCCCGCCCCCGGCGACTGGCGCCCGACGCTCGAAGAGGTGCGCTACGTGCGACGCACGCTGGCGCAGGCGCTTCCCGCAACCAAGGACCTGCCGCCGCTCGCCGTGTACTCCGGCCTGCGCCCCCTGCTGCGCTCGGACGACCGTGTGGGCGACGCCTCGCGCGAGCACGCGGTGATCGAGGAGCACGGCGTCATCACGATCGCCGGCGGCAAGTGGACGACGTTCCGCGTGATGGCGCGGCATGCGCTGGCGGCCGCCGCGCGCCGGCTCGGACGCACCGGACGGAAGCTCGTGGACCCGGTGGAGCCGCTGCCCGCGCCGCTCGCGGACGGCATCGAGACCGACCCGCTCGCGCGCTTCGCGGTGGCCGAGGAGATGGCGCGCCGCGTGCCCGACGTGGTGCGCCGGCGCACCACGCTGTGGCTCGCCGATGACGGCGGGCGCTCGGCCGCCACGCGCGTGGCGGCGGCGATGGCCGGCGTGCTCGGCTGGTCCCCCGAGCGCACGCACGACGAGTTCCAGCGCTACGACGCGGCGCTCGCGGAAGACGAGCGCCTGCTGGCCGCGGCGGGCCGTGAATAACGTATGAAGTTCATACTGGCCATCGATCAGGGAACGACCGGGACCACGGCACTCTTCCTGGATCGCGCGGGTCAGGTGCGCGGCCGCGGCTACGCCGAGCTGCCGCAGCATTTCCCGAAACCGGGCTGGGTCGAGCACGACGGCGACGAGATCTGGACCACCGTGACCCGCGCGGTGGCCGCGGCGCTGCGCTCCGTGCGGGCCGCGAAGATCGAGGCGATCGGCATCACCAACCAGCGCGAGACCACGCTGGTGTGGGATCGCGCGAGCGGCCGCCCGCTGGCGCGCGCGATCGTGTGGCAAGACCGTCGCACCGCCGACCGCTGCGCGGCACTGAAGCGCGCGGGCCGCGAGGCGGCGATCCGGCGACGCACCGGGCTGGTGCTGGATCCCTACTTCTCGGCAACTAAGCTCGAGTGGCTGCTCAAGCATCACGCCGGGATCCGCCGCGCGGCGCGCGCGGGACGGGCCGCGTTCGGCACCGTGGACACGTGGCTGCTGTGGAACCTCACCGGCGGCACGGTGCACGCCACCGATCCCACCAACGCGTCGCGCACGATGCTGTTCGACCTCGCGCGGCTGAAGTGGGATGCCTCGCTCCTGCGGCTGTTTGGAGTGCCGCGCTCGATGCTGCCCGAGGTGAAACCGTCCTCGGGAGTGTTCGGCGTCACGCGTGGGATGCGCGGGCTGCCGGACGGGATCCCGATTGCCGGCATCGCGGGCGATCAGCAGGCGGCGCTGTTCGGGCAGGGCTGCGTGAAGCCCGGCCAGTCGAAGAACACCTACGGCACCGGCTGCTTCCTGGTGCTGAACACCGGCTCCAAGGCCGTGCCCTCGCGCAGCGGACTGCTCACCACGGTGGCATGCGGGCCGCGCGGCGAGCCCGCGTACGCGCTCGAAGGCAGCGTGTTCATCGCCGGCGCCGCGATCCAATGGTTGCGCGACGGCCTCGGCCTGTTCGCGCACGCGGCAGAATCCGAAGCCCTCGCGCGCTCGGTGCCCGACTCGGCCGGCGTGGTGCTGGTCCCCGCGTTCGTGGGACTCGGCGCCCCCTACTGGCGGGCCGACGTGCGCGGCGCGATCTTTGGACTCACCCGTGGCGTCACGCGCGCCCATCTCACCCGCGCCACGCTCGAGTCGCTGGCGTTCCAGACGCGCGACGTGGTCGAAGCCATGGAGCGCGATTCACGCACGCGCCTGCGCGCGCTGCGCGTCGACGGCGGCGCCGTCGCGAACGATCTCCTCATGCAGTACCAGGCCGACCTGCTCGGCGTGCCGGTGATCCGCCCCCACGTGATCGAGACGACCGCCCTCGGCGCCGGCCTGCTGGCCGGCCTGGCCACCGGCTTCTGGTCCTCTCAGACCGAGCTGGAGCGCGCACGCCGCGTGGACCGCGTGTTCCGCCCACGGAAGTCACGTTCATGGCGCGAGCAGGAATACGCCCGGTGGAAGAGCGCGGTCGGGACGCTCCTGAATTCTCGGGAAGCGAAGTGAGCGCGTTGGCACTGGCGCCCATGGCTCGCCTTTGCGCGATCATGGTTGGATTCGCGCTGATTACAGGCTGCGCCCGCGAGCCGACACGGCCTACTCAGGTCCCGAAGTCCTTCACGGGGGCGGACGTTGATCCGGTTTGGTCCAACGATGGTGGCACGATCGCTTTCCGCCGCAGGGGGTTCAGTTCGGCCGGTCCTCCAGGGATCTACACCATACCGAGCGCCGGTGGTCCGATGCGTTTCATCACACCCGGCGATTTCTTCTGGCCCACCGACTTGCGTTTCTCTCCGGACGACCGTCAGTTGCTCTGCGTCGTGGGCCTGAATCTTGTGGTCATCAGTTTGGATGATTTCTCGTCGACCGTCCTTCCCACATACGTGGATCCGGATGACGGCCAACGCTATGCGACCGACCCCGACTGGTCGCCCGACGGAAGGCGAATCGTCTACTCATTCAACGGCCGCATTCGAGTGTTTGATCTCGTGACCGTGATAGACGACTGGCTTCGTCCCGATCCTGCGGTGACGACCGACACGACCTACGCCGGTACCATGCCGCGGTGGAGTCGCGATGGCACGCAGATCGCCTTTAGACAAAACCTCTACACGTACTACGTTATCGCTGCTGTGAGCGCCGACGGGCGCGGGTTGCGAGTGCTTCATGCGCCGCCGCCCAGCCTTGGCGAGAGTTATCACTACCTCGCATGGTACGCGCACGCGGCACGCGGAATGGATGGTGTCATCTGCGACCAAGACCTTCAGCCGGGGTACTCCTTCTACGTCGATCGTGGAGGGACCGCTACGTCGCGATTGCCCTATCGGCTCAAAGCACACCAGTCGTTCTCTCCCAATGGGGAGTGGCTCGTGGAAGCCGCACCAGACCTTCACGAGCCCTACGCGGCGTTGTTTGTCCAGGAGGTTGGTGATCCCTCCGGAGCCTCTCGACGACAGCTGACGTTCTGGGACGAGCCCGCCTCCGCCATGGATGTTCCCTAGTCCATGCGATTCGTCGTCGCGGCTATCGCGTCTCTGCTCGCGACCGATGCGTTGAGCAGCGAGGCGACACCTGACAACTACCGACTCTGGAGCGCTCTCAGCGGTTAGGTACGCAACTTCACCACCCTGAGTTACTCGGATGTTCGGCCGGTGACGAGGCAGGAAGTCGGCGGTGAACTGGAGTTTGGTTATCGGGTGAGGGAGTCCCTTTCGATCGTGACTTCTGGTTACTTCGGAGGGGGCTGGTTCGATTTCAGCACGCCGGCGGCCAACGGGAAGATCGAGGACTGGAGTTGGCAGGTCAGGCTTGGCCTGGACCGCGAGTTCCAGTTGAGCGATCGAACGACGGCTTGGTTCGGGATGGGTGGGCAGTACGGCGAGTCGCGGTCGTTGTTGGAGTCGCAACCTCTCAGCGCGTTAAACGAGCTGCATGACCCCGGGCCCGAGGTGTCCCTTGTGGGTGGCTACGCGAGGTCCGGGGTTTCGACCCAACTTGGTGGACCGACTCGGGGTTACATCCAGGCCGCGGCTTCGATTTATCAGGCTCACGCCCGGCAACCGGTACTGGCCAGTGACTACAACTGGCTCGGGAGCTCGCTCGAGTTCACCGTGGGAGTGCGGCTGATGCTGGGCCGTCGCAAGTCGAACTAACGGGCCAGCGCCATTCCCAGCCACTTCACGAGATCCGGCACGGCCTGAGCGCGGGCGGGGTCGTTGAAGATTTCGTGATAGGCGTCGGGGTAGGTGATCAGGGTCGCGAGGCCCTTGGGGGCGGCGGCGAACACCTCGTTGGAGCCGGCGATGTCCACGACGCTGTCGGCTTCGCCGTGCATCAGCAGGGCGGGGATCGCGAGGCGGCGGGCGTCGCGCAGCACGCGGTTGCGGGCGTCGAGGAAATCGAAGTAGGTTCGGGGGCTGATCTTGCGGTGGATCATCGGGTCCTTGGCGCGCAGCTCTTCGACCTCGGGGTCGCGTGACATGCCGCCTTCGTTGAGCCCGGTCGGAAATCCGGCGGTCGGCGCGACGACGCGCGCGATGCGGCCCACCAGCAGCTTCCACCAGGGAGGTGGCGCGCTGCGGAGGCCGATCGCCGACACCGCCACCGCCGCGATCGCGCGCGGCTGGTGGAGCGCGAAATCCATCGCGAGCACGCCGCCCAGGCTGTGGCCGAACAGCACGCGCGGCAGCCGCTCGGGAATGCCGTCCAGGCTCTGGCCGGCTAAGAGCAGGCCGGGCAGCACCTGGTCGCGCAGCGCGAGCCACGAGGGAATGTCCCCGCGCGGCCCGGGGGCGTCGCCGTGTCCCGGGAAGTCCACCGCGACCACCGTGTAGCCGGCCTTCGCGAGGTCGCTCGCCAGCGCCGAATAGCGCGCGCAGTATTCGCCGATCCCGTGCGCGATCGCGACCAGCGCGCGTGGATTCGCGGCGCGCCAGGCGCGGCCGGGCAGGCTCGCGCCGCGATCGATGCGCAGCTCGAATGGCTCCGACGGCACGGCCCCCTGGGAAGGGTTCACGCCCGCATCTTATCCGCCGGCTCCCGTAACGCAACGGCAACACGCGGTCCGGGGCCCTTTTGCCTCGAACGTCCGCTCGCATAAACTGCGTCCCAGCCCATCCGGAGCAACGAACGAACCTATGACCCGCGACGAACCGAACGCCCCCAAGCGACTCATCATTTCCGGCTCGGACCCCGAGCCCGAAACCGCGCCCCCTTCGCGACTGATCCTGCCCGGTGACGAGCCGGCCGCGGAAGCGCCGAAGTCACGCATCATCCTTCCGCCGGGTGCCGCGAGCGAGAGCGTCGAGGTTCCCGAGTACCCGCGGCTCCGTCCGCTGCTCATGGTCCCGTTCTCGGACGGCCAGCGCGAGCTGGTGCTGGTCCAGGATCCGATCGGCGTGATCCCGGGCCAGCCGGTGCTCGGCATCGAGTCGCTCGGACTGCTCCAGCTCTTCGACGGCACCACGAGCCTCAACGACATCACCGCCGCCGTGATGCGCGAGAGCAAAGACCTCCGCATCGGCAACATGGTGCGCGACTTCGTGGCGCAGCTCGACCAGCTCTACATGCTCGAGACGCCGCGCTTCGAGACCGCATACGCCGCGTTGCGCGATGCCTACCATCAGCTCGAGATCCGCCCGGCGGCCCTCCAAGGTCGCTCCTATCCCGCCGATCGCGACGAGCTCGAGAAGTTCCTGGACGGGCACTTCGAATCGGCCGTGGCGATGCGCGAGGCCGAGAACGGCTCCGCAGCAAGGGCGCGCGCGCCACGCGCCCTGCTCGCGCCTCATCTCGACCCGCGGCGCGCCGGGCCGCTCATCGCGCGCGCCATCATCGAGCTGGACCCTGAAGCCGCGGGCCCGCTGCGCGTGGTGGTCTATGGCACCGGCCACGGGCTGATAGGCGATCTGTTCGCGCTCACGCGCAAGCATTTCGAGACGGCGCTCGGCAAAGTCACCTGTGACACCGCATTCGTGGATCACATTGCCGGGAAGCTCGGCGATCTCGCCTGGCACGGCGAGCTGGCGCATCGCGACGAGCACTCGATCGAGTTCCTGGCGGTCTACCTCAAGCGTCACTTCGGCGACCGCGAGGTGACGATCGTTCCCATCCTGTGCGGCGGGTTCCATTCGCTGCTCGATGACGGCATCACCCCGCGCGACAGCGCCGCGTTCGAGAGCCTGATCGCCGCGATCCGCGGCGCCGAGCAGAAGCTCGGCGGTCCGACCGTGCACGTCGCGTCGGTCGACTTCTCGCACATCGGTCCACGCTTCGGCGACCCCGCGGTGGACGACCGGACGCAGAAGGAAGTCGAAGACCGGGACCGCGCCGCGATCGAGGCCGCCCGCCTCGGCGACGGCGACCGCTGGTTCGAGACCATCGCCGCCGGCGACGACGACACCCGCATCTGCGGCTTTGCCCCGACCTACGCGATGCTGCGCGCCGCGGAGCCGGGGGAAGGCCGGCTGCTTCGTTACGACCGCTCCGACGAGCCGGACAGCTCGTTCGTGAGCGTGGCCACCATGGCCTGGTAAATCCGGAGGAAGCAATGGTCACCACTCGTGCGTTGAAATCCCGCGAGGGCGACGTCCTCGTGATGGTCGGCACCACCAAGGGTGCGTTCGCGCTGCGCTCGAGCGCGGCGCGCTCACGCTGGGAGCGCGGCGGCCCGCACTTCCCCGGCGAATCGATCTACTCGCTGGCGCTCGATCAGCGCGGCGGGCGGCGCCGGCTGCTGGCCGGCGGCTCGAGCGACCACTGGGGTCCAGTGCTGCGCTGGAGCGACGACCTTGGCTCCTCGTGGCGGAACCCGGAGCGCGCGCCGGTGCGCTTCCCGGAAGAGACGGGCGCCGAGCTCAAGCGCATCTGGCAGATCGTTCCCGGGCGCGCCGAGGAGCCGGACCGCCTGTTTGCCGGCGTCGAGCCGGCAGCGCTGTTCGAATCCCGCGATGGTGGCGAGACGTGGGACTTGAACCACGGCCTGTGGGAGCACCCGCATCGCGCGCAGTGGCAGCCGGGCGGCGGCGGACTCTGCATGCACACGGTGATCCCGGACCGCTCGCGCGCGGGCCGCATGTTCGTCGCGATCTCGACCGGCGGCGTCTATCGCACCGACGACGACGGCCGGACCTGGCACGTGAAGAACAAAGGCGTGCGTGCGGAATACCTGCCCGACAAGTACCCCGAGTTCGGGCAGTGCGTGCACAAGATCGTGCACAACCCGGCGGCGCCCGACCGCCTGTTCCTGCAGAACCACTGGGGCCTCTATCGCAGCGAGGATGCCGGCGAGTCGTGGCAGGACATCGCGAACGGCGTGCCCTCGGACTTCGGCTTCGCGATGGCGATCCACCCGCACAGCCCGGAGACGGTGTACATCGTGCCGATCGAATCGGACATGTTCCGCTGCACGCCCGAGGGCAAGCTGCGCGTCTATCGCACGCGCGACGGCGGCAGGAAGTGGGAGGCGCTGACGACGGCCGATGTGAAGGGCTTCGCGCACGTGGTCCGCGAGGATCTCGTCAACAGCGACCTGCTCTTCCTCGGTAC
>DAIUEO010000021.1:8657-30371 GCA_036845125.1 Candidatus Eiseniibacteriota bacterium
GGCAGGAAGTGGGAGGCGCTGACGCGCGGCCTGCCGCAGCAGGACGCGCTCGAGACCATCCTGCGCGACGGCATGTCGCTCGATCCCCTGAACCCGGCCGGCGTCTACTTCGGCACGCGCAGCGGCAAGGTGTTCGGCTCGCCGGATGGCGGGGCTTCGTGGAGCGAGATAGCCGCCGGCCTGCCGCCGGTGCTGTGCGTGAAGGCGTTCGTGGTCGGCGATGCTTCGCGCGTGCGCGTGGCCAAGGCGAAAGTGGCAGCGACGCGGGGCGTTCGCCGCACGGCGAAGGTGTCCGGCGCGCGGGCGAAGTCCTCGGCGCGCCGGGGCCCGGCCAAGCGCCGCGTGTCCCACGGTCCCCGGCGGGTGACAAAGAAGAAGCGCTGATGCTGGTGTTCTACATCCCCGGCTATCTGCGGCAATTCACCGGAAGCCCGCGGGTCGAGATCACGACGGCGCCGGCCACGGTCGGCGCCGCGCTCGAAGCCCTGTGGACGCTCCACCCCGGGGTGCGTGATCGCGTCGTGACCGAACGGGGCGACGTGCGCCCGCACGTGAACGTGTTCGTCGGCATCGAGAGCATCCGGCACACGGGCGGTCTCGCGACGCCGCTGCCGAGTCAGAGCGAAATCGAGATTTCGATCGTCCCGGCGGTGAGCGGCGGCTAGCGCCACTCCATGGCCGCCGAGCGGACCCGCGTCGGCTGGCCTTCGGCAGCTTCCGTCCACACAAACACGACCTGCGAGCCGGAGCGCGCCATGTGCGGCATCCCGCTCGCGCGGCGGGTGGTGGTCCGCGCGATCTCCGTGGGCGCGCCGAGCGCACCATCGGCCGAGATCGTGCGCACCATGATCCTGCCGGTGCCTTCGGATTTCTCGATCCACGAAACCAGGGATGCGCCGTCGTCGCGCGTCAGCGCATCGGCACGGCCCAGCGTCGAGGTGTCAGTGACCGCAATCGGCGGCCCGAATGTCGCGCCGCCGTCGGACGAGCGCGCGAAATACACCATGGGCCGGTCCCCGGCCTCGGTGTACCAGGCAGCAACAACGTGGTCTCCGGCCCCATTGAGCGCTGCGCCGTTGACCGGGCAGCCTTCGATCTTCCAGCCATCCGCGTGGAGCGGGACGGGCGCGGTCCAGGTGCCGTTCACGAAGCGCGTGACCGAGAAGTCGCGCACTTCGTCCGTGCCGCGGTCGCGGTAGGCCAGTACCGGCCCGCTCGCGGTCACGATCATCGACGTCGGGCAGCAATCGCAGGTGCGCTCATCGAGCACGGCTTCCTCCGCGAGCTCGCCGCTGGCACCGATCATCGCGGTGCGGAGTGTCATGTCGGCCTGGTGCTCGCCGTGGCCCTCGTGCGCCGCCTTCTCGGCGGACTTCCGGCCGTCGAGCCACACCGCGCGCAGCGAATTGCCTTCATGAGCCAGGGAAACGAACCCGTGCTCGGTCGCGGTTCCATCGCGATGCGGCGTCACCGGGGTGCTCCACGTCGCACCACCGTCGGACGACTGAATCACCCGCACGTCGTACGCGTACGGGTCCGCCGCGCTGCGCCACGGATAGGCGATCGCGAGCCGGCCACCCTCGCCGGCGAGCAACGCCGGCACGTCAGCCCAGTTCACGAAGAAGGAATCGCTCTCGGCGACGATACGCGCGGAATCCCACGTCCCGTCGGCAAAACGCGCGAGCTTCAGCGCGCGCCGGCCTTCCGGGAGCTTTTCGAACCAGATCGCCAGGAGCGCACCGTCCGGGGCGGCCGCGAGCCGCGGCGCCAGGCTGCTGTCGGTGGCCGGGAACTCGAGCGGCGTGATGGGGCCGAGGGCCACCGGCGCAGCGCTCTGCCGGGAGCAACCCGCGAGCACCGCGGCGAGCACGAGGACCGCAAGCGCGCGCATCGGACCTATCGGTAGAGCGAGCGGACCTGGCCCCACGAGCTGCGCTTCGTCGGGGTCCAGAAGCAGTAGGCCGGGTTGTTCCAGCCGATCTTGTTGGACTTCATGTACTGGTCCACCACGACCGGCTCCACCTGCACGGCGGGATCCTGGAAGATGTCGATGTGGTTGAGCACGATCTGGACGCCCACGTCGCAGCCCGCACACGCGCCGGGGCCGGTCGTCTTGGCGCGGTCGAAGTGCATCATGAACGCGTAGTGCTCGACGCCGGGATCGAGCGGCGGCGCCAGCTCGGGGAACAGGACGCTGACGACCATCGACGCCTCACCCATCACCGGAGAGTTCGCGGAATAGGAGAAGGCCGGGAGGAACACGGCGCCGCGGAGAACGTTCGCGCAGGTGGTGCCGAAGAGAGTGTCGGCCTGCAGCGAGAACCCGCGGCACTCGGTGAGCGATCCCACACGCCACCAGTCGGGCAGGCTGCCCGGCGCGGCATCGCTGATGATGCGGACATGGGCCTCCATGTACTGGGGAGCCGTCACGCCCGGGGGCGGAACGAAGGATCCCACGAACGCGAACTCCGGGCCGGTGTTCGCATCGCAGGCGAAGGTGAGGCAGTCCGTGCCGGCCGATCCGCAGTCGTTCCAGGAGAGATTGATTCCGGCCGCGACGGCCATGTTCGCAGCGAGCGCGCAGCAGATCATTGCCGCGCTCACGGCGTTGCGCAGGGTGCGAGCCACCGATACCCTCCCTCCGTCATGAATCGCACCGAAGCTCGCAAGCGTATCGAGGAGCTGGCGCGGGAAATCCAGGAGCACGACCAAAGGTACTACGGCGAGAACCGTCCGGCCATATCGGACGCCGAGTACGACCGCCGGTTCCGGGAGCTGTCCGATCTGGAGCAGGAACATCCGGATCTGCGGCCGCCGGACTCTCCCACGCTCCGGGTCGGCCAGGCCACCCGGACCGCGTTCCGGAAGGTCCCGCACGTCTCCCCCATGCTGTCGCTGGACTCGCTCATGGACGGCGACGACGTCCGCGAGTTCGACGCCCGGGTCCGCCGCACGCTCGAGGTCGAGACGGTCGAGTACCAGTGCGAGCCCAAGTACGACGGGCTTTCGATCGAGCTGGTGTACGAGGACGGCCTGTTCGTGCGCGGCTCGACCCGCGGGGACGGTGAGGCCGGCGAGGAAGTCGCGGAGAACCTGCGCACGATCCGCGCGATCCCGCTCCGGCTGCGCCAGGCGAAGGGCGACGGCGCTCCGCCGCGCGGCATCGTGTCGGTGCGGGGCGAGGCGATCATGCCGCTCCAGGAGTTCGAGGCGGTCAATCGTGGCCTGATCGAGAAGGACGAAGAGCCGTTCGCCAACCCGCGGAACGCGGCGGCCGGCACCGTTCGCCAGCTGGATCCCCGGCTCACCGCGTCGCGCAAGCTCACCTTCTTCGCCTACGACCTCGTGCTCGACGGGGGCGACGGCCTGTTCGGGGGCTTCGAGCCCGAGTCCCAGTCCGAGGCGCTCGCGACGCTGCGCTCGTGGGGATTCATCGTCGATCCCTCGGCTCGGCTCTGCGAGGGGATCGACTCCGTCTTCGACTTCCACGCTTCGCTCGCCGAACGCCGCGACAAGCTCGCCTACGAAATCGACGGCGCCGTGCTCAAGGTGAACCGCCGCGACTGGCAGCGCCTGCTCGGCACGCGCTCGCGCAGCCCGCGCTGGGCCGCGGCGTTCAAGTTCCCGCCGCGCGAGGAGATCACGCGGATCCGCGACATCCTCGTCTCGGTGGGACGGACCGGGAAGCTCACACCGGTCGCGATGCTCGAGCCGGTCAACGTCTCGGGCGTGACCGTGTCGCGTGCGACCCTCCACAACCAGGACGAAGTGGAGCGGAAGGACGTGCGGGTCGGCGATACGGTGCGGGTTCGCCGCGCGGGCGACGTGATCCCCGAGGTGGTCGAGGTGATCCGCGAGAAGCGCGCAAAAGGCTCCGAGCCCTTCCGCATGCCCACCAAGTGCCCGGTGTGCGGCGCGCCGGTCGAGCGCCAGGGGGCGGCGCATGTCTGCACCAACGGGCTCGCCTGCCCGGCCCAGATCGAAGGCCACATCCACCATTTCGTGATGCGGAGCGCGATGGACATCACCGGGCTCGGCGGGAAGACCGTGCAGCAGATGCTCGAGAAGAAGCTGATCCGCGACGTCGCCGACCTCTACCACCTCACGCCAATCGATCTCGCCTCGCTCGACGGCTTCGCTGAGAAGTCGATCGAGAACCTCCTGGGAGCGATCGAGAACAGCAAGCGTCCGCGGCTCGACCGCTTCCTGTTCGCGCTCGCCATCGACCACGTCGGCTCGACCGTCGCGAAGCTGCTCGCCGACCGCTACCGCTCGATCGAGCGCCTGATGGAGGCGCGCGACGAGGAGCTGCAGCAGATCCGCGGGATCGGCCCCGAGGTGGCGGAGTCGGTGAGCCGCTTCTTCGCGAGCCCGCGCAATCGGAAGGTGATCCAGCGCCTGCTCGAAGCCGGCATCCGCCCGGTCGCGCCTGCGAAGCACTCGGGCGGGCTGGCCGGCGAGGTCGTGGTGTTCACGGGCACGCTGGCGAAGCTGACCCGCCCCGAGGCACAGCGGCGCGCCGAGGAAGCGGGCGCGACGATCGCCTCCGGGATCAGCCGCAAGGTGACGCTGGTCGTGGCCGGCCCCGGCGCGGGTTCGAAACTCGACGAGGCCCAGAAGCTCGGCCTCACGGTGCTCGACGAGGACGCCTTCCTGGCGCGGATCTCATGAGAGCGCACGCCCTGAGCAACGCCGAAGTCGCCAAGGTGTTCGCGAACATCGCGACCGCCCTCGAGATCGACGGCGCGAATCCGTTCCGCATCCGCGCCTACCGTGAGGCGGCGCGGGTGGTGGAGTCCCACCCCGAGCCGATGACGTCGGTGGCCGCGCGCGAGAAAGGCCTCGAGTCCATTCCCGGAATCGGCAAGGACCTGGCGCAGAAGATCCGCGACATCCTCGGCACCGGAACGACGGCGACCTGGGACGAGCTGCGCGCGAAATACCCGGAGGAGACGATCGAGCTGACCGAGATTCCGGGGGTCGGGCCCAAGCGCGTGAAGGTGCTCTTCGAAATACTCGGAGTTCGCAATCGCGACGATCTCGAGCGCCTGGCGCGCGAGGGAAAGATCCGCAATCTGCCGCGCTTCGGCGAAGGGATCGAGCAGAACATCCTGAAGGGGCTCGCGGTCAAGGCCAGCGTCGCGGGCGCCGATCGCCTGCTGCTCCACGGAGCGTGGAAGGTGGCGCACGAGATCGCGGACCACATCGCGAAAGTCCGCGGGGTGGAGCAGGTCGAGCCGGCCGGCTCGTTCCGGCGCCGCCGCGAGACGGTCGGCGACCTCGACATCCTCGCCTCCGGCGGTAACCCGGAGACCGTGATGGATGCCTTCGTCGCCCTGCCCCAGGTGGCCGAGGTGCTGGGACGCGGGGAGACCCGTTCGTCGGTCCGCCTCGGCAACGGGCTGCAGGTGGACCTGCGGGTGGTGCCGGCGGAGTCGTTCGGCGCCGCGCTGCTCTATTTCACCGGCAGCAAGGCGCACAACATCGAGCTCCGCCGCATCGCGCTCGACCGCGGGCTCACGCTCAACGAGTACGGGCTCTTCCAGGGCGAGCGCTCGATCGCCGGACGGACCGAAGCGGACGTCTACCGGGCGCTCGGCCTCGAATGGATCGCGCCCGAGATGCGCGAGTCGCAGGGCGAGATCGCGCTGGCCGCGGCGGGACATCTGCCGCGCCTCGTAGAGCTGTCCGACCTCCGCGGCGACCTCCACATCCACACCGATCGCACCGACGGGAAGGAATCGCTGCTCACCATGGTCCGCGCACTGCGCGATCGCGGCTACGAGTACTGCGCGATCACCGATCATTCGAAGTCGCTCGCGATGACCGGCGGCTTCGACGCCGCGCGGGTGCGCCAGTCGGTGAAGGAGATCGCGGCCGTGCGCCGCGAGGTGCCGGGGATCGAGGTGCTCCATGGCCTCGAGGTGGACATCCTGGCCGACGGCACGCTCGACCTCGACGACGAGTCGCTCGCGCTCCTCGACTGGGTGATCGTCTCGCTGCACCTGAGCCTCGCGCAGGAGCCGGCCGTCGTCACCGAGCGGGTGCTGCGCGCGATCTCGCACCCGGCGGTCCACGCGATGGGGCACCCCACCGCGCGCCGCCTCGGCCAGCGTCCCGCCGTTCCCTACGACATGGAGCGCGTGCTCGACCGCGCCGCCGAGCGCGGGATCGCGATGGAGATCAACGCCCAACCGGACCGGCTCGACCTGGACGACGTCTCGGCGCGGGCCACGCGCGAGCGCGGCATCCCGCTCGTGATCGACACCGACGCCCACAGCCTCACCCAGCTCGACTTCCTGACCTACGGGGTGTTCGTCGCCCGCCGGGCCTGGTGCGAGAAAAAGGACGTCCTCAACACCGCGTCCCTGGCCCAGCTCCGGAAGTGGCTTCCGCGGCGCCCGGGGAAGCCGGCCGCGCCTGCCCCGGCCACCCGGCCAGCCCCGGTCTCGGCGGGCCCGCCCCGGACCACGCCGCCCAAGGGGCGAAAGCCGGCCGGAAGCCCGGGCAAGCCGACCGGAAGTCCCCGAAAGCCGGCGGAAAAGCCAACGAAATCGGGGTCCCGCCGGGCCGGGCGTCGATCCTAGTTGCCATGGAGCCGGCGCACTGTATAGTGCGCGCGCCCGGTTTTTGGAGTCCGGCGGCCGCCTAAACCCCTGCTTCCATTGGGCGGCCCGCCCCGGATGGCCCCCCCGAAACGACCCGGACACACTCTTTGGTGCACAGGACAAGTGCCCATGGCGAAAGGCCTTGAAGGCCCTGCCGGCCATGCGGCAAAATGTTATGCGACTCACAAGTCCCCAATCCGCTGGAGTTCTCTCCCCGGCCCACTGCCTTCCGGACTGGTCTGGATTTACTCCACGCATTGAACGTCCCTGCCATTAATCCATCAACGACCGTTGCTCGTGTAACCGCGCCGATGGAGACCCATCCGATGAAGAAGGCGGTCGCTGCGCTCTCGTTCGTATTCGTCGCCTCATTCCTTTCCGCGGCGACGGCGTTCGCTCAAAGCGACGACATGCAGCCGAAACTGCAGAACGCGAACTTCGCGACCGAGCTTCGGACGCGCGCGGCCAAGCTGGGCACCTCGTCCAACGCCGAAGACACCACCTGGGTCGGCTACACGCCGGGGCGCTTCAACGCCGCCAACAACTGGTTCTCGATCGGAACCGGCACCGACAAGAACGGGGTCTACAACCGGCCGCCGTCACAGGGCGGCCTCTGGGACTGGGAGCCGACGGGCGGCACCTACCTGCGCGGCGACTCGACCATGGGCTGGCTCCCGTACCGCTTCGACATGACGGGAACCGGCGGGCTCGTTCTGCCCGACGTGCAGCGCCCCTGGCGCGCGATCGATTACGGCAACGCCGTGAACTACACGCCGGCGGTCATCGGCGGACGCACTTCGAACATGTTCGGCGTGACCGGCGTGTGGCACGTGGATCCGGGCAACACCGCGGGTGGCTCCGGCAAGGGCGTGACGTGGACGCCGCTCGCCGGGTCGTCCTCGGCCTGGATGGGTCTCCGCCGACACGGTGATCACACCGCGGTGGACGCCGTCGCGCGCGGCGGAACCGGCAACTCGATCAACGAAGACGCGCTCATGTTCGGCAAGAACGGCAACACGGTCGGAGCGTCGCAGGCGCAGGGCTCGGACAAGGCGTTCCCCGGCTACGGCGGCCGCATGGACCAGCTGCTCTACCACGACATCAACGTGGGCAGCGCCAGCAGCCTGCACATCCGCTTCCGTTACCGCACCAATATGGCAACCGGCGTGGCCACCGCGAACACCACACGCACCGGCTGGTTCCAGCACGACCCGCTGACCGTCTCGACCGGAGTCATCGCCCCGCCTCCCGCCTTGCTCAACCCCACCAATCCCAACTTCATCCGCAGCGACCCGGCGCTGGGCGCGCCGCCGGCACCAGCCGACTCCTTCATGGTGTACATCGGCGCTCCGGCCGAGGGTTCGGTGACGCTTTCGGACGGCAACCTGTGGCCGATCGGGGATCCCCAGCGCCGCTGGTTCGGCGAAGTGCTTCGCTCGAACGAAGGCCTCTATTCCGAGGTCTTCGGCGTGCGCGGGACGAACCCGGCCGAGCTCGTGACCCGTACCGCGGACCCGGGTCGCCTCGCGGCGATCAAGGCCGCCTCGGGTGGTGCCGTGCGCCTCGTGTTCCGCGTCAAGACCAACTGGCAGTTCGACGACGAGACGGTCGGCTTCCAGGCCGGCGCCAGCTCGGGGGGCGCAGGGGCCGCGGTCATCGACGACGTCGAATACTCGGTGAACGGAGGCGCGAGCTTCGTCAGCCTTGGCGGCTTCGAATCCGCCGCCGAGATCGACAACCGGGTGGCGGCCAATCCCACGAGTCCGGCCGACCCGCTCAGCGCGTTCAACGTGTGGAAGTCGACCGGCAAGCCGCCCAAGGTGCTGAGCCACGTGCATCCGCTGTTCGGACGCGAGGGCGGCTACGACGTGCTCGACTACGACGACCTGTGCGGATTCCCCGGAAACCCGGCGCGCATCTGCAACCTCGACAACGTCCTGTGGTCGGTTGGGAATCACGATGACGTCGAGGCCTCGGGCGGCGAGTTCGGCACCGCCGAGCAGGAGCCCTTCGACGGAATCATCTCGCCGACGATCCAGCTCGGCGGAGCCATCGGGAGCGAGAACGCCATCGGCCTCGACGAGAGCGAGGCGGTTCCGACCGACGACTACTACATCGCGTACGACCTCTACACGGGGCGCTTCGACTTCTTCAACGAAGGCAGCGCGTGGTGGTTTGGCGCCATGTCGTATCCCACGATGAACAGCACGGCGCAGTATCCGCGCTGGGGCGAGATCCGACACCCGGGGTTCATCTTCTTCAACCCCGACCGGCAGTGCTTCACCGACATGCAGGCGCTGTTCGGCCAGGGCCTGCTGCGCTTCGCGACCAGCCCGACAGCCGGCGGCAGCCCGCGCAACCAGACGCTCGGCATCCCCGATTCGGTCCGCATCGTGCTCATGACCCGCCAGGAGGCGTACCGCTTCTCGATCCCGGTCAGCAAGGTTTACGGTGGGGCGTACTTCGACAATGCTTCGCTGGCCATCGTCGACGGCGCCGGCGGCGACCCGCTGACGATCGATATCTGGCACCTCATTCACGACACGTTCCCGCAGAACGAGAACTCGTCGTTCGTGGGCATCCCCACCGCGTTCGATACCACCACCGCGCTCATCAAGAGCGGCCTCAACATCGCGCCCACGACCGGCGACATCGATCGCTTCGACGTGCCCGGCGACACCACGGTGGTCGTCGCGGAAGGCACGAATGTTCGTGTCGACCTCGTGTTCCGCATCCTGCCGGGCCCCGGCAACTACATCACGCCGGCGGTCGGCAGCCAGTCCCAGCTCAAGGCCGTTCCCACCTCGCCCGCGCCCATTCCGACACCCGCTCCCGGGGTCACGAACTTCTGGTCGAACTACCTCTACTCCAATGGATCGCGCGGCACACCGGGCGGCCATCCCACGGCGTCCAGCGGCCCGCTCGCGGGACAAAAGGTGTGGAGTCCGCAGGTCTGGAATGCGGCCCGCTGTGACACGGCCGAGGCCAATCTCTTCAACATGGAGAAGCGCGGCATCCTGCAGCCGGCGAACTCCGCGCTGTTCATGTCGGCCTACCACGAGAGCGAGCTGTACGATGCGCATCGCGGGGCGCTCGGCATCGCCCGCAACATCTGCTTCGTCAGCGACTCCTCGATCGCCGGGACCGCCCACCCGGTCGGCGAGGTGCTGTGCGGGTCCGGTAACACGCCGGCGCCACCCTTCGACGACTACCCGCCCGCCTGGGTGACCACTCCCGGTAGCGGCTTCAACGGCGTCAGCACGACGAAGGAAGGAACCAAGATCATTCCGGACGGGCTGCTCACCCCCGGCTCGCATGTCGAGTATTTCTTCCGCCGCGAGGACAACGGCGTCTTCACCTTCACCTGTCCCGACACCGATGTCGTGTTCCCGCAGTCGTGCGAGAGCTCGACCGACGGTCACCGCTGGCAGGAATTCAGCGTGCTCCCCGACCGCTGGAAGTCCGAGACCTTCACCCACCCGGTGCTCGGCACGCAGGGCGAGGGTGACGCCTGCTTCCTGTATGTCGATCAGAACGACCGGCGCGGGAACGAGCGGGTCTGGATCGGGGTCGCCGACTCGATCGGGTCGACCTCCAAGATCAAGCGCGGCGCTCACAACGGCTGGGGCGCTCCGCGCGCGGTCGACATCAACAACCCGACCTACTTCGTGCGCAAGCACATCGGCCAGGCCGGCAGCACGTTCGACATGTACGGCGTCAAGGCGTCGGAGTCGCTCAACACCGGAAGTGGATCGCTCGGCAGCCGTTATTCGTACGAGAACGGCGCCAATCCCCAGATCAACGGGAAGATTTCGCGCCAGGGCCCGACCCAGAACATGCTCAACACCTATTACCGCATCCTGGTGACGTTCACCGGCGACTTGAACTCGGCCATTTACGGTCCGTTCGACAACAAGTCGCAGAACGACTACCTGGTCATGCAGAACTTCCTGCTCGACTCCGATCCCGGTCTGCTCAACCGCGGAATCTGGATGGGCGGCGACGGCCTGCTCGAGTCGATGAGCGAAAGCGAAGAGGGCGAGATCTTCTCGAGCTCCTTCCTCGGCGTGGATCTGCTCTTCGAGAACTACATCCAGGTGTCGGGCAACACCGCCTTCACGGCCGACGTCCTCCCGACCGCGGAAACCGACCCCCTCGCCATGGACATCTACGGCATCCGCAATGCCTGCACGACGACCCTCGATGTCCTCACCCGCACGCCCGGGCTCTTCCAGCAGACTTCCGACGCGCTGTACTACGAGGCGCTGGAGGGCTATCCGGTCGACGCCTTCCCGGCCGCCGTCGTGAAGCACCATTCGGCGACCCAGCCCTGGTTCGCATGGACCGAGGGCATCAACATGGGCCTGCTGCACTCCGTGGACGAAGTTTCGTCGGTCGGACGCCTGCGGTACTACTGGCACGTGTCGAACGGCCATATCCACGGTCACCTGGGCGACATCTGCTACATGGCCGCCCCGATCCTGGTGGACGACGTCGCCGGGAAGTCCGGGGTGGAAGTGCGCAACGCCCTTCAGCTCTCCAACAACCCGCTGCGCGCGGGTTCCGCACGCATCGAGATGTCCCTGGCGCAGGATGACCATGTCGAAGTACGGGTCTTCGACGTGACCGGCCGCTCGGTCCGCGAACTCTTCAAGGGAAACCTGCGGGCCGGCACCAAGTCGATCACCTGGGACGGACAGGACGACCACGGAAAGCAGCTGCCGCGCGGCGTCTACTTCGCCCAGGTGCGTTACGACAGGAGCGGCTTCAGCGACTCCCGCAAGGTCGTCGTCCTGAAGTAAGCACGCAGTCGAGGCGAGACGTCTGGTTCAGAGGAGGAACCGATGACGAAGCGCATGGGCTGCCGCGTGGCGGCCCGGCTCGTGTTCGCAGCCCTCGTGGCGTGCAGCGCCCCGGCGCCTGCAGTACGCGCTGCCGTACCCTCGAACTTCATCAATGAGCCGATCTCGGCCGGACTCGCGAATCCGGTCGCGATGGCGTTCCTCCCCGACGGCCGGCTGCTCGTAACTGAGCGCCTCTCCGGAAAGATCAAGCTCTACCGCGGCGTGAGCACGATGACCACGCTTTGCACGATCCCGAACGTCTCGACCAACGTCGAGCGCGGCCTGCTGGGGATCGCGGTCGATCCTGCCTGGCCCGACCGGCCGTTCGTCTACGTCCACTACACGGATGCCGGCACCAACACGCTGCGGATCGCGCGCTACCGGGTCGACGGTGACGTCACGAACGAGGGGGACGGCCAGCTCTCGATCGACATCGACTCGCGCCACAACATCCTCACCGGGCTGACCGACGTGCGCTCGAACCACAACGGCGGCACCGTGCGCTTCGGACCCGACGGCATGCTCTACGTGAGCCTCGGCGAGGACGACAGCGGGTGCGCGGCGCAGGACACCTCCGCCCTGCTCGGCGTGATCCTGCGGCTCGACATCTCGAGCCTGCCCGAGACTCCCGGGGGTCCGCCGCCGCGGGCGGCACTGGTGCCGTACGACAATCCGTTCGTCGCGGACCCCGACGTCGACATCCGACTGGTCTGGGCGCTGGGTTTGAGGAATCCCTTCCGCTTTCACATCGACCCCCTGACCGGCACCCTGTTCATCGCGGACGTCGGTGAGGAATCCTGGGAGGAGATCGACATCGCCGAGCAGGGCGGACTCAATTTCGGATGGCCGCGCCAGGAGGCGTTCGCGAGCCACGGCACCTGCTCGTTCGGTCCGACCAGCGGCCTCCTGAACCCGATCTGGGCCTACGACCATGACGACGGAATCGCGGTGATGAGCGCCGGCGTCTACCGCCACAACGGCGGGCCCAAGCAGTTCCCGGGCGAATACGAGGGTGATTACTTCTTCAACGACTACTACTCGGGATCCGTCTGGCGGCTCCAGAACGTGGGCGGCGTGTGGGCTCTCGCCCCACCGGTGCCGGGACAGCCCGACGCCACGCGCTGGGGCACCGGCTTCCAGGGCGTCTCCGACTGGACGGTGGGACCGGATGGCGGGTTGTGGTACGTGGACAACGACGACGGCCGGATCGGGCGCATCTCGTACACTTCGACCCTCGATGTCGATCCGGCGCCGGTGTTCGTTTCGCCGAACCAGAAGCCCGTCTACTACGACCTCCAGGGTCGCCGCGTCCAGAACACGGAGCGGAGCGGCCTCTACTTCACGAAGGAAGGCCGGAAGCGAGTGGTGCTCAAATAGGCACGCCTGTCGGGATCCGGCGCCGCGAATCCGCGCCCGGCGTTCTTCCATTCGTTGCCCTGGGGCTCGGCCTGCTCGCCTTCCACCCGGGCGCGGCGCGTGCGCTTCCTTCCTCTTCCACCGGGCTCTTCGCCCCGGTCGCCCGGCAGTACGCTGCGCGTGACTCGGCGCTGAAGGTCCCGGGAGCGGTCACCCCGGAGCGCATCCGGATGCTGGTCTGGAACGGGCGAGCCGACGAAGCCGCCCGTGCCCTCGTGAAACTGCCGGCCGGCTCCGAATCGGACGTCGCGCGGCTCCGCGTCCACCTCACGCGACAGGATTACGCCGCGGCCGCACCGCTGCTCGCGAAACTCGCGGCGCTCCCGGCGCCCGACGAGCACCAGCGTGCGATTCTTTACGACGGTCTCTCCGCGCGCGACGATGCGGCCGAAGTGGACCGCAGGACGCGCGGCGCGCTCCAGGGCACGGAGTCGGTCGCCGATCTGCTCGCGGCCGGGAAGCTCGCCTACGACCTGCTCGACTACGCGCGCGCCGAGTCGTGTTTCACCCGCGTGGCCGGCCGCGGCGCCGGCACCGGCCCGACCTCACTCGCCGCCGCCGAGCGCGGCCTCGGGCTCGTCGCCCACCGGCGGCGCGAGTTCGACCGCTCCCTCGAGCATCTGACGCGATCGGTCGAAGCGCAGGCCAGCGCCGACAACCTGATGTCGCTCTCCGAGACGCTGATCCGCCTCGGCCGCACCGACGAGGCGATCATGGCCACTGAATGGGCGATCGTCCTCAATCCCTATCACGATGGCGCCCACTACCTGCTCGGCAACGGATACGCGCGGCGCAACTACACCGAGCTGATGGCGGGCTACCCGAAGGCGTTCGCCGATTCGGTCGCGCGGCGCGAGATCGCGGCGGCCGACCGCCGCCTGGCCGACGGCGACCGCACCGGCGCCCGCGGCGCCTACGAAGCGATCGTGAAGCAGCGGCCCGGCCTCGTGGACGCGGCGATGCGACTCGCGTCGCTGGATTTCGAGGATGGGCGCTTCGCATTGGCCCGCGACCGCTGCTTCGCCGCGCTCGCGATCTGCCCCGAGTACGGGCGGGCCCATGCGATCCTCGCCAAGGCGCTCGAGTCCCAGCGCTTCGAGGTGGACGTCCACCGGCCCGACTACGAGAAGCGGTTTGCCGCGGTCGCGATGCCCGACGTTCCCGGGCTCGACCGCTTCGTCGTCAACTGGAAGTCGCTCGCCCCGCGCCACCAGAAGCGGATCGCCCTCTCGGTCCGGCCATGGGCGCAGTTCATTCCGGTGCTGGTCGAGGGCGGCTCCACCTACTACATCAAGCCGCTCTACATGCTGCTCTCCGATACGCCCGGTCTCGAGACTTTGCGCGACACCCGCATCGAGTACGACTCGCGGCTGTGGGACGACGTGCGCGGCGCCGGCGGCTACCACACGGTGACCGGCCTCGAGGACGTCGAGCGCACCATCTTCGACCGCTACGACACCGTACTCCACGAGCTCACCCACCAGGTGCACGCGGTGCTGACCGCCGACCAGGGTCGGCAGATCGAGGAGCTGTACCGCCGCGCCAAGACCCGCGACGAAGCGACCCGCAACGGGTTCCTCTCGCGCTACGCGGGGGGCAGCGTCTACGAGTATTTCGCCGAGGGCGCGAACGCGATCGGCTCGCCGAAGCGTGATGCCTATGACCCGCGCGAGGTGGTGCGCGAGCGGCTCGACGCCATGGATCCCGACCTGCGCGGCGAGGTGAAGAAGCTGCAGGCCCTGACCGACGTCAGCGCGAGCTACCCGGTCGCTTACGTCGGCGCCGGCAGCGACCGGCTCGAGCGCGGCGAGATCGAGCCCGCGATTCCGTGGTTCGAGAAGGCCCTCCAGCGCGCACCCACCGAGGAGACCGCACTCACGGCGCTGGTGCGGGCGTACGTGCTCGAGGGCGATGGCCCGAAGGCGGTCGAGACCGCCGCGCGGGCGCGGAAGGCGCATCCGACGAGCGGCGGCGTGGCCTCGGCCGCGGCTTCCGCCCAGTGGCACGCCGCGGGCGATCCGGCGGCGGCGGCGCGGCTGCTGATCGAGGCGCGCCCGAAGATCCGCGCCGAGGACCTGCTCGACGTCGATCTCGCGCTCGCGAGCTACCAGTGGACCGTCGGCGACGCCGCGGCGGCGCTCGCCGCCTGCGACTCGGCGCTGGCGCGCCAGTCGGATCACCCCGAGGGATTGTGGAGCCGCGCCTCGAGCCTCGCGCTCGCGGGGCGCTGGGACGAGGCCTACACCACTTACGAGAGCGCCGTGCGGCTCCGCACCGGCGTCGTGTCGCTGCGCTGCGATTTCGCGCGCGACTTGATTCTGGGAGGGGCGCTCGACAGGGCTCGCACTCACCTCGATGAAGCGAAACTGCTCGATCCCGAGAACCCCAACGTCGAGGCGCTGCGCGGCTGGCTCGCGCTCGCCGCCGGCAAGCCGGACTCGGCACGCATCCACGCGCGCCAGGCGCTCAAATGGGGCGAGTGGTGCGATCTCGCGCGTCTGGTGCTCGGCGCTTCCGAGGCGAAGCTCGGCGACGCGAAGGCGGCCGAGGCGGCCTGGCAGTCGGTGCGTGACCGCATCGCCCGCAGGGCGCCGCCCGAGTTCGTGTACCGGAAGTCGCTCTCCACCTGGGAGCGCGTGCACGAGCTCCCGGCGATCGAGCGCCGGCTCATGGACCTGCCCTGGCTGCCACAATCACGTTGACGGATCGTGCGCCGGGTGCGACCATCCGGCCGCGGTACGAATCAGGCTTCTAGTCACGCGCTCTCCGCCCCGCGGCCGAACCTCGGACCCTCGGCGGGCTCGTGTGCGCCGTTCCCCTGAGACGCCTCAGCTTGCCGCGCTGAGGAGCATTTGGCCGCAGTAATCTACGTACGCCCCGCGTCATGGCCGTACCCGATCTGGGTATGGCTCTCGGCTTGGCTGTCTCTGCTCCTTCTACCTCAGCCTCTCCACGCCGACCAACTTCTCCTACAGCGCCACACCGCAGGGTTCACCGTCGGTGCGGATTCCAATCAGGTCTTCGTCGGCATTGTCAACGATTCCGACCGACAGGGATTGCAGTTCGATCTCGTGTACGACCCCGCGTTCCTGCGTCCCGTGCAGGTTCTTGGTCTCGGTCGGCTGGGTGAGACTGAGTATCTTCACTACCTGGTTGGACCGCCGGGGGTTGTTCGCATACTCGCGTACGACCGCAGCGGAACGGCCTGGGCGATCCCGCCGGGCTCGGATCCCGTGGTCGCCGTGACCTTCGATGTTCTGGCGACCCCGGCCATCGGAAGCGTTCACCTGGCCGCCGTCCATGGGTTGAGTGCCGTCGACGCCGGCACCCCGGTCATCCTCCCCGCCACTACCCTCGACGTTCGGGTCGCGGCCGCGGAATGGGTTCGGAGCCTGGAGACCGTCACAGGCGAAGCACTGCCGGGACGCTTCGCCTTGTACCAGAACACCCCCAATCCGTTTGAGGGCAGCACCGTCATTCGCTTCGACATTCCAGACGCCAGTCCAACACGCATCGTGGTCTTCGACGTGGCGGGGCGACCCGTTCGTCTTCTGGCCGACCGCACTTTCGCTCCGGGCCGCTACGCAATCACCTGGGATGATGCGTCAGGTCGTGTCCCAGCCAGGCCTGGCATTTACTTCTGTGTGATGGAGTCCGGGCATTTCCGACAAGTGAGGAAGCTAATTCGAGTGAAGTAGATCCCCAGAAAGGCCGCAGAACGAACCGAAGGCCGCAAGGACACATTCCGACCGACACTCCCCCCGGGTCCGGATCGAATGCAGGTCCCGCCCCCCGTGGGGCTAGATGGCCCGCGCATCTCGCGGCCGCCATTCTGGGGCTTGGCATTTTCATGCCCTGGAGCGGGTTCGATGCGCGGGCGCGTCTGCTCGGCGCCATGATGCCGCCCGAACGCCACGCCACTTCCGGCGATCTCAACGGCGACGGTGTCGTGAACCTCCTGGACGTGCTGCGGCTTCGCGATCTCATTCTCCCGGGCAGCGGCGGGGCCACCCCGGCGGAACTCGAGGCGGGCGACTTATTTCAGGATGGCCGCCTCGATTCGCTCGACCTGACTATCCTTCATGAGTTGGTGCTGCGCCCGATCGGCACCACCAGTCCTCAACCGCTGCCGCCTGTCGCGATCATGAGCGGCCCGCCCGCCTTTGCCAACGGTACCTTCGAGGCGGGCATGACCGGCTGGCAGGTATTTCGCAACAAGCCCGTCAACACCATCACGTCAGATATCGACCCTGAGTTTCCGGGCAATCATGTCGCCCACTTCAACATTCAGGATGCCTCGGGGTCCGGTTGGTTCCTGAACCTCGTGCAATTCGGCGATCAGGGCCTCAACAACCTCCTGCCGGCCACGACCTACACCCTCAGCTTCAGGGCCCGCGCCTCCGTCAATCGTATCGTCAAGCTCGAGCTGTCGGTGAACACCCCGAGCTATCGCAACCTCGGCCTTCTAAAAACCGTGAACCTCAGCACGCAGACACTGAACTACAATGTCACATTTCGAACGGTCGACAGCCTGCCCGCCACCGGAATGCTCTTCGCCATCGTCCCCACCGCAATTCCGGGAGACATCTGGCTCGATGATGTAGCGATCGCCCCCACCCCCCTGATCACTTATGCCGGCCAGGACGTTCAGGTTGCTTCCTTCAACAGCGCTGAATCCTGGGACGGTGGCGCGATCGACTTCGTGAACGTGCACGAGGGAGACGCGGGTCTCCGACTGTCGGCCAACGCCGACGACATGCAGGCGACCATCCGCGAAGTGCCCATGAACCTCGCATTGACCCCTTGGGAACTGACCTTCTGGGTCTACACCGCGACCCCGACCACTCTCGGGCGCCTCCAAATCCTCATGCGCTCCGGCCCCGACACCGACAAGTTCTATGCATCGTGGGCCCTTTCAGGCCTCACGGCGGGTTGGAATCTCGTCGTGGTGCCGTCTTCGGCCTTCTTCAAGCCCTATTGGTACATAAACAACTTCAGCTGGCAGGAGCCGCGCACCATTGCGTTCAAGCTGGAGGCGAACGGCAACGGCGCAACATCCGTCACCCTCGACGATCTCCGCATTCAGCCTCAGTCCTTCACCGATCGACGGCTCCCGGTGGTGTCTCATGTAACCGTCGTGAGCGTCACCGCCACCAGTGCGACGATCCGGTGGGTCACGCAGGAAAACGCCACCGCCACGCTGCACTACGGCACCACCACCAACTACGGCACCACGCGGACGGCCTCCACTCCCGATACCACCCAGCAGATCGTCCTCACCGGCCTGACTGGGTCCACTGCCTATCACGGCCGCATCACCGCCACCGACGGGGCCGGTCTGCAGGGCTCCTCCGGCGACTTCACGTTCGTGACCGAACCCGCCATCGCACCCGTGCCTGCAAACCCCAACGCGGACTTCAACATCGGCCTCTACAACGTCTACGGCGAAAGCGACGTGGCCAAACTTGCCGGAGGTCCGTTTTCGAACGTACATAGCTTTCAATTCAGCACCTGCAGCCTGAGCGTTGCCACAGTGCAGTCGTACCTCGACAAGGCGCAGGCGGCCGGCGTGAAGGTAATGCTCGGCGTCAGCTGCAACCCGATCGACGGCTCGCTCAGCATGCCAATTGTGTACGGTTTCAAGTATCACCCGGCGCTGAGTGGATGGTACATGTACAGCGAACCGGAAGTCGCGGGCGTCTCGCCGACTGATCTGACCACGATCTACAATATGATTCGCACGGCGGACCCCAATACCAGCCGCCCCATCATCATCAGTTCTTCCACGTTCGGGCAGCCGGCGTTCAACTACACAAGCTTCGACCGTGTCCTGCTGGACGCGTATCCGGTGCCGTTCAACTCGTTCGGTTGGCTCACCGACAAGCTGGATGCGGCCAAAGCGGACGGCAGGTACTGGGGATACGTCCACCAGGCATTTCAGTGGGACGTCGATCGCTGGATCGGCAGCGGCGCAGGGCCGTCGCGCTATCCGAGCGCTGCCGAGATGCGGGCCATGCCGTATCTCGCGATCAACCGCGGCGCCCGGCAAGTGTGGGCATTCTCCTATAACGACCTCAACGATCTCCCGGGGTCGGAGTGGAAGTGGAACGAGCTGCTCACGATCGGGCGCGAGCTCAAGCGCCTGAAACCCATGCTCGCATCCACGACAACCCCGCTCGTCACCGCCACCGCTTCGGCGCCCGAGATCGACCTCGGGATCCGCCGTTACAGCCAGCGGGAATATGTGATTGCGGTGAACAAGAGCGCGAATACGGTGTCCAGCTCGCTCAATCTCACCCACACCACGGGGACGACAGCGACCCGCATCGGCGACAACCAGACGCTATCTCTGGTGGCGGGGAGCGTGAGCGACGTGTGGGGCCCCTATGACGTCCGCATCTACAGGGTCGTTCCGGAGGATGTGGATATTGTGAGACCCACTGTCGCATTTGTGGCCCCGACGGCGGGGGCTTACGTGACCGGGTCCACAACCGTGACCGTGGACGCGCAGGACAACGTTCAGGTGAGCAATGTCCGCATCTTTGCTGATGGCGCACCGATCGGCTACCTCACGACCCCGCCATACTCAATCATCTGGGATACGAGCGAATTCGAGGACGGCCAGCACGCGCTGTCGACGATTGCCACCGACCCTTCCGGCAATTTTACGGCCGCAGGGGTATCCATCAACGTCGACAACAATCCGCCCGAAACGGTGGCTATGACGGCACCGGCCGACGGCGCGGTTCTATCCGGATCCTCGGTGCTGGTCAGTGCCGATGCGAGCGACGCCGTGGACGTGGCCGGAGTCCAGTTCCGGTTGGACGGGGCGAATCTCGGCACGCTCGACACCGAGAGCCCCTACGAGGTGATCTGGAGCAACCCCACCGACGGTGCTCATGTTCTGACGGCGATCGCCCAGGACTATGCTGGCCACTCGACAACTGCGACCAACGTCTCGATCACGATTGACAATGCGGGTCCCGTGGTGGCCATCGCCTCGCCTGCCAATGGGGTCGTGTTGTCGGGCACATCGGTAGTGGTGAGTGCCACCGCCAGCGACGCCCAGGGCATTGCCGGCGTCCAGTTCAAGCTCGACGGTGTGGACCTTGGCCCCCTCGATACCGCGAGCCCCTATGAGGTGACGTGGAGCAACCCCACCGACGGCACTCATGTCCTATCGGCAATTGCCCAGGACGGCAGTGGCAACAGCGCGAGCGCGACCGGTGTTTCGGTTGCGGTCGACAACACTCCTCCCGCAGTGACCGTCACAGCGCCAACCAACGGTGCGTTCATCTCCGGCAACACAATCGTGTTGGGAGCCGCCGCGAGCGACGCCCAGGGCATCGCCAGCTTTCAGTTCAAGCTCGATGGCTCGAACCTCGGTGCGCTCGACACCACGAGCCCCTATGAGGTGACCTGGAGCAGCCCCACCGGTGGAGCCCATATCCTGACGGCCGTCGCCACCGACAACGCCTCTCACTCCACCACCGCGGCCAACGTCTCGGTCACCATCGACAACACCAACCCGGTGACGACCCTGACCGCGCCCGCCAATGGCAGCGTGGTGTCGGGGACGGCGGTCACGGTGAGCGCCACCGCCACTGACAACGACCTGGTGGCCGGCGTCCAGTTCACGCTCGATGGGTCGAACCTCGGCAGCGAGGACACCAGCTCTCCCTATGGACTGAGCTGGGACTGCACGGCAGCGACCGAGGGGTCGCACGTGCTGGCCGCGATCACCCGTGACCGGGCCGGCAACCAGTCGACCCACAGCGTCACGGTCACGGTCGACAACACGTTCCCCGTGGTGGCGGTGACCGCCCCGACCAATGGAGCGGTGTTGTCGGGGGCTTCCGTAGTGGTGAGTGCTACGGCCAGTGATGCCAGCGGCATCAGCGGGGTCCAGTTCAAGCTCGACGGTGCGGATCTCGGCGCGCTCGATACCACGAGCCCCTACCAGGTGACCTGGAGCAGCCCAACCGACGGCGCTCATGTGCTCACGGCAATCGCCACCGACAACTCCGGCCACTCGACCACCGCGACCAGCGTCTCGGTCACGGTCGACAACACCAACCCGGTGGTGGCAGTGACCGCCCCGACCAATGGAGCGGTGTTGTCCGGGGCTTCGGTAGTGGTGAGTGCTACCGCCAGCGACGCGAACGGCATCAGCGGGGTCCAGTTCCGGCTCGATGGTGCGGATCTCGGCGCGCTCGATACCACCAGCCCCTACCAGGTGACGTGGAGCAGCCCGACCGACGGCGCTCATGTCCTGACCGCGATTGCCACCGACAACTCCGGCCACTCGACCACCGCGACCAGCGTCTCGGTCACGGTCGACAACACCAACCCGGTGGTAGCGGTGACCGCTCCGACCAACGGAGCCCTGCTGTCCGGAGTGTCAGTGGTGGTGAGTGCCACGGCCACTGATGCCAACGGCATCAGCGGAGTCCAGTTCCGGCTCGATGGTGCCGACCTCGGTGCCCTCGACACCTCGAGCCCCTACCAGGTGACGTGGAGCAGCCCCACCGACGGGGCGCATGTCCTGACGGCAGTCGCCACCGACAACACCGCTCACTCCACCACCGCCACCAGCGTCTCGGTCACGGTCGACAACACGTTCCCGGTGGTGGCGGTGACGGCGCCGACCAACGGAGCGGTGTTGCGCGGGGCGTCGGTGCTGGTGACCGCGACCGCCACCGATGCCCAGGGCATCGCCAGCGTCCAGTTCAAGCTCGACGGTGCGGATCTCGGTACGCTCGACACCACCAGCCCCTACCAGGTGACCTGGAGCAGCCCGACCGACGGCGCCCATGTCCTGACCGCCATAGCCACCGACAACGCCG
>DAIUEO010000022.1:0-17273 GCA_036845125.1 Candidatus Eiseniibacteriota bacterium
GCGTGGTCGAGCGCGCGGCGCTGCTGCTCTTATGGCGCAACTTCACCAAGCGGTTCTCGGAGAACCATGACGGCGGGACCCCGGCGATGCGGGCCGCGATCTCGAAGACCCCGCTCTCGATCGAGCGGCTACTCCGGGAGCGGTTGTTCACGGAGCGGATCAGACTGCCTGAGCCCTACCGGAGCTACTACCAGAGGAAGGTGCCGACCGCGCGCATCGCCCGGCCGCGCCTTCACCAGCTCAGGCTCGCCTTCTGATCCGCGATCCGGAATGCTTGGCGAGCGGCCCCGGTGATGCTCGCCAACATTCTTCGCTCCACAATCAAAGGCGACGGCCGGCCCGGCGAATGCGGGCCGGCCGGCCGTTCACAGGACGCCTGCGATGTCGGTCAGATGGTCTTGACCGGAATCGTGTGCGCCCTGGCTTCCGCGGTCTTCGGAAGGGTGACCGTCAGGACACCGTTCTTGAACGTCGCTGCGATCATCTTCTCGTCGACCGCCGCCGGAAGCCGCAGGTTGCGGACGAACGTCCCCCAGGACCGCTCGGTGCGGTAGTGGCGGGCGTCCTTCTCCTCCATCTCCGTCTTCTTCTCGCCGCGGACGGTGAGCATTCCGTTCTGATACAGAACTTCGATGTCCTTGGGCTCGATCCCCGGCACTTCGAGCTTCACGAAGAACGCCTCCGGCTTCTCCGAGAAGTCCATGTTGGGGACCCAGTCCGACGTGGACAGCAGGTCGAATGCATCACCCTCGCGAATCCGATCGAGAAAACGGTCCACTTCCTTGCGGAACGACAGCATGCTGGGAGCAGGGATCAGTTCCTTCACGACACACCTCCACGTACCACGCCGTGTGTGCCGGTCGCTCCCGGGCGCAGATCGCAGGAGCGATTGGGCCGGCGTACTCCGTCGACCGTCGCAGGTTGCTGCATCACGTGTGCCATGGAACCCGGCGGATCGAGCGCTTGTGGAACCCGCGGCGGATTCACGGCCTGCGCGGAGGACGCGGCCGGGGCTCCGCATCTCGGGCGCCGCGCACGCTGCCAACCTGTCAGAAACCGGCGCCCGCGCCTGACAATCGAGGCAAGCGTCCGCTTCTATTCGGCCCGCAGGGATTCGATGGGGTCGAGACTCGCGGCCCGCAGCGCCGGCAGCACGCCGGCGAGGAGGCCCACGAACAGCGCCATGCCGAGCGCGGCCGCCACCACCCACGGCGGCGTGAAGGCCTGGATGGCAGGCACCGCGCGGGCCAGCAGCGCCGCACCCCCGGCGCCCACGATCACGCCGGCCGCACCTCCCGCGCCCGCGGTCAGCGCGGCCTCGCACAGGTACCACTGCACCACCTGCCGCCGCGTGCCGCCCAGCGCCTTCACGAGGCCGACCTCCTGCACGCGCTCCTGCACCACGATCCACAGCACGGTGAAGATGCCGATCGCGCCGACCAGCAGGCTCACGGCGGCGATCCCGGTGACGGTCGCCGTCACCACGTTCATGATCGTGTCCACCGTCTTCATGGCATCGGCCTGGGTGACGATGGTCACGTCCTCCTCGCCGGCGTGGCGGTCGATCATCAGCCGGCGCGCGCGCTCGGCGACCCGCCGGCTCTCCTCGATCGACGAGGACCGGAGATCGACCTCGGCGATCTCCGGCAGGTCGAAGAGCGCGAGCGCGTTCGCGACCGGGATGTAGGCGACGTCGTCGAGATCGAAGCCGAACAGCGTGCCCTTGGTCTCCATGATGCCGATCACCCGGAAGCGGGCACGGCCGATGCGCACCGGCTTTCCGAGGGGCGACTCGTTTCCGAACAGCTCGCGCGAGAGCCGCGGACCGAACACCGCCACCGGCGAGCTGCGCTCCCAGTCGGTGTCGGGCAGGAAGCGGCCGGTCGCCACGTTCATCGACCACGCGTGCTCCATCTGGCCGCCGACGCCCATCACGATCACGCGGCGACCCCGGCGCTCGTACTCGACCTCCGCGGTTCCGCCCGCGTAGGGCGTCGCCGACACCACGCCGGGAAGCCGCGCCAGTGCACGTGCGTCCTCGATCGTCAGCTTGCGGACGCTGCCCCCCATCGCCCCGGGGATCCCCATGGTCGAGACCTTGCCGGGGTTGATGCTCACGATCGACGTGCCGAAGGCGCTCGCCTGGAGCTTGATGTAGCGCCGCGTGCCCTCGCCGAGCGAGGACATCGCCACCACGGCGCAGACCCCGACCCCCACCGCGAGCGCGGAGAGTCCGTAGCGCAGGCGGTGCGCAAACAGGGCTTCGAGCGAGAGCGAAAGCAGGTCGCCGAGCTTCATCGACGCACCTCGTCAGCGCCGGCCCTGGAGGGCCTCGACCGGGGGAAGGCGGGAGGCGCGCCGCGCGGGCATCAGGCCGAAGATCCCTCCCGACACCAGTGCCAGCACGACCACCACCAGGATCCACGCGGCCGAGGGCGCGAGCGGAAAATCCGGCCACAACCGTGCGCCGAGGGCGAGCGCCGCGACTCCGACGGCGATTCCGCCCGCGGCCCCGAGCGCCGAGAGGATCAGCGCCTCCGTGAGGAAAAGGACCGTCACCTGGCGCGGCCGGGCGCCGAGCGCCTTGAGGAGTCCGACCTCGGCGATCCGCTCGGAGACCGCGATGAGCATGACGTTCATGATTCCGATTCCCGCGACGGCGACCGAGATCGCGGCGATCCCGGCCACGGCGGCGGTGAGGGCGTCGAGGATCGCGCGGAAGCTGTCGAGCATGGCGCGCTGGGTGATGATCGTGAAGTCCTCTCCGCGGTGCCGGTCGACGAGCACCGCCTTCACGCGCTCGATCGCCGCCGGCATCGCCTCGGGATCGGAAACCTGGATGATCACGTGGTGAAGGCTCGCCTGGTCGAACATCTGGAGCCCGGTCGCGACCGGGATGATCGCCATCTCGTCGTAGTCGAACCCCAGCGCCTGCCCCTTGGATTCGAGCACTCCGATGACGCGGAACCGCCGCTCGGCGATGCGGACCATGCGCCCGATCGGATCCTCGGCGCCGAACACCTCGCGCGCGAGCTTGGGACCGACCACCACGAGCGAGCCCCCGGCGCGCTCGTCGCCCGGTGGAAGGAAGACCCCGCGCCGCATCTTCAGCTCGCGCATCGCCGCGTATTCGGCGGTTACCCCGACCACATAGACGTCGCGCCGGCGCTCCCCGTGGCGGAACGCTCCCGAGCCGAGCGACATCGGGACGGTCGCGCTCAACCCTGGAACGCGCCGCCGGATCGCCTCGGAATCCTCCAGGGTGAGATCCCGCTCGGCGCCGACGACGCCCATGGCGGCCATGCCCGAGGTCTCGGTCTTCCCCGGCGAGATGGTGGCCAGGTTCGCCCCCATCGCCGCGAAGCGATCGACCACGTAGCGCTTGGCGGCGTCGCCCAGGCCGGCGAGCAGCAGCACCGCGGCCACGCCGATCCCCACAGCGGCTCCACTCAGGAGGGTGCGCAGCCGGTGCCCCGCCAGCGATTCGACGGCGAGGGTCGCGACGTCGGAGGCCCTCATGCCGCCTCCGGGCCGGATTCGAGCCGGCCGTCCCGCATGGTGAGCAGGCGCTCGGCCTTCGCCGCGACGCGCGGATCGTGGGTCACCATTACGATCGTGAGGCCGGCGCGATGAAGTGACTGCAGGAGTGCCACGATCTCGTCTCCGGTGTGCGAGTCGAGATTGCCGGTGGGCTCGTCGGCGAGCAGCAGGCTCGGGCGCGTCACCACCGCGCGCGCGATCGCGACCCGCTGGCGCTCACCGCCCGAGAGCTGGTCCGGGCGATGCGACGCGCGCGTGCCCAGGCCGGTGGCGGCCAGGGCCTCGGCAACCCGACGGCGCCGCTCGGCGGGCTCGACCCCGGCGAGGATGAGCGGGAGCTCGACGTTGCGCGCGGCGCTCATGCGCGGCACCAGGTGATAGCTCTGGAAGATGAAGCCGATCTTGCGCTGGCGGATGTCAGCGAGCCGCTGCTCGGAGAGACCGTTCACAGCTTCGCCGTCAAGGAGGTAGCGCCCCGCCGTCGGGGAATCGAGACAGCCGAGCACGTTGAGCAGGGTCGACTTGCCGGAGCCCGAAGGTCCCATCAGCGCGATGAACGCGCCCCGCGGAATGGCCAGCGACACCCGATCGAGAGCGCGGACTTCGGTCGGTCCCGTCACGTAGAGCCGCGAGATCTCCTCGAGACGGATGATCTCCGGCGTGAGATCCACACCCACGGCCGCGGCTGCGTGCACCGGCCCCGGCAGCGAGGTCACGGCAGCCTGGCCCGGGCGCCGGTGTCGGGAACCGCCTCGACCGCCGGCTCCGCGACACGGACCCGGACCGCGACCCCGGCCTTGAGTCCGAGCCGATCGAGGCTGGTGATCACCTGCTCGCCCGCGGTGAGTCCGGCGCGGATCTCGTTCCATTGCCAGTTGCGGAGTCCCACCTCGATCGGGCGCGAGACGGCGCGGCCCGACTCCACCACCAGGACACTCCTGCCCTCGGCGACCGCCAGGCTGGGAATGCGCAGCACGCCCTCGCGGCGATCGAGCACGATCTCGACGTCGGCGGTCATTCCCGGGCGGGGCGGCGGACGGCTCGTGTCCCGGGGCAGATCGACTTCGATCTCGAGCGTGCGGTTCTGCTCGCGGGCGGTCTCAATCATGGGAGCCACCCGCTTCACCTCGCCGGACCACTGGACATCCGGATAGGCGTCGAGGGTGACGCGCGTGGGCAGTCCGGGCTCGAGGCGGCCGGCGTCGCGCTCATCGATCGGCGCGCTCACGTAGAGCCGGTCGAGGCTCACCACTTCCAGCACCGCCTGTCCCGGGATCACCGACTCCCCGACCTCGACGAAACGGCGGGTGACCACCGCCTCGAAGGGGGCCCGCACGAGATGATGCGCGAGATCGTCCTCCGCCAGCCGGACGGCGGAGCGCGCCCCCGCGCGGCGCGCTTCGGCGACCCTGGTTTCCGCCGTCGCGGCATCGAGACGCGCCCGCACTTCGTCCATCTCGCCACCCGAAATCATCCCTTTCTCGGCGAGCGGCTCGGAGCGATTTAGCGTCTGCCGCGCGAGCACTTCGGTTGCGCGCGCCGCCGCGACCGCGGCGTCCATCGCCTCGAGATCACGCCGGGTGGCCTCGACCCGGGTCGCGGCGGTCGACGGATCGAGCGCGACCAGCACGACGCCGCGCGGAACCTGCGCGCCCTCGCGGTAGGGAATCGCGGCGACGCGTCCGGCACGCTCGGCCCCGAGCCGCGCGAGCGAGCGTGATTTCACCGTGCCGCCCTCGCTGTTGGTCACGAGGTCCTCGACCACGCCCGGGGCCACGACCGCCACCTCGACCTCGATGGGCTTGGGCTGCATGACGAAACGCAGCACCACGATGGCGAGCGTGAGCACCGCGGCCGCCACGAGCCACTTCGCGATCTTCCGCATGGTCATGCTCCTCCGGAGATCAGCCTCCGGTCCCGCGCACCGCGATGCGGGCGTCCACCACGACGCAGCCTCGCCCCTGCGGGAGGACCCGGATCGGATTGAGGTCCATCTCGGCGATGAGCGGCTGCTCGTCCACCATCTGCGACACGCGGAGCAGGGCCTGCTCGAGGGCGGGGATGTCCGCGGCGGGTGCCCCGCGCAGTCCTTCGAAGATCTTGTAGCCGCGCACCGCGCGCACCAGGTGATGGGCGTCGCGATCGGTGAGCGGATGCACCCGGAAGGCGACGTCGCGCAGCAGCTCCACGTGGATCCCGCCGAGCCCGAACATGACGAGCGGTCCGAAGCTCGGGTCCTGGGTCACGCCGATGATCGCCTCCACGCCCTCCCGCACCATGGGCTGCACCAGGACGCCGCTCATGTCCGGCGCGAGCCCGTGCTCGGCCAGCCGCCGCGCGATGACCTCGAACGCCTCCTCGGCCTCGGTCTCGTTCCGCACGTCGAGCACCACGCCACCCACGTCCGACTTGTGCGAGACCCGGTCGGAGACCAGCTTGATCGCGACCGGATAGCCGACCCGGCCGGCCGCGGCGCGCACTTCGTCGCGGGCGGCCGCGAACTCCGATTCCGGCATGCGGAACCCGTAGGCCCCGAGCACGCGCGCAACCTCCGCCGGGCGCAGCCACGAGAACGCGCCGTCCGCCGCGCGGTCGCGCGCGGCTTCCAGCGCCGAGCCGGCGGCGGCGCGATCCGCATCCTCGAAGTGCACGCGCTGGCCCTCGGGCTCCCCGAGCCACCGTCCGTACTGGGAGGCCCGCGCGAGCGCGATCGCGGCCGCCTCCGGGAAGGTGTACGAGGGGATGTTGCCCTCGTGGAGCGAGCGCAGCCCCTCGGGAACACCGTGGGCCCCCATGAAGCACGACAGCACGGGCTTGATCGGCGCACCGCGGGCGCCGGCGTCGGTGCGCGCGGCGTCCGCGCCGCGCACGATCGCGCGCGCCACGTCGAGCGGGGTGGTCACGATCGGCGGCACGTAGATGGCGAGCACCGCGTCCACGTTGGGGTCGTTCATCACGAGGCGCACCGCGCGTTCGTACGACTCGGGCGCCGCCGAAGCGATCATGTCGACCGGGTTCCGGATGCTCGCCTCACTCGGCAGAAAGCCCCGCAGCTCGGCGACGGTCTTAGGCTCGAGCGCCGGCACTTCGAGCCCGTGGCTCTCACAGGCATCGGACGCCATGATGCCCGGCCCGCCCGCGTTGGTGACGATGCCGACGCGGCTGCCGCGGGGAACCGGCTGGTGGACGAGCAGGATGGCGACGTCGAACAGTTCCTCGATGGTGTCGGTGCGGATCACGCCGGACTGCAGGCACAGCGCGGTCACCGCGGCATCGGTGCCGGCAAGCGAGCCGGTGTGCGAGGCGGCGGCGCGGGCCCCGGCCGCGGTGCGACCGCTCTTCACCGCCACGATCGGCTTCCTTCGTCCGACGCGGCGCGCGATCTGCGTGAACCGCCGCGGATTTCCGAACGACTCGAGGTAGAGCAGGATCACCGAAGTCCCGGGGTCCTCCTCCCAGAACTCGAGGAGGTCGTTGCCGGAGACGTCGGCCTTGTTGCCGACGCTGATGAAGTGCGAGATCCCGATGTCGAGCTGCGCCGCGTAGTCGAGGATCGCGAGCCCGAGCGCGCCGCTCTGCGACGAGAAGGCCACCCGCCCGGGCGGCGGATAGGTGGGCGAGAACGTGGCGTCGAGGTTCACCGCGGGCTCCGTGTTCACCACGCCCAGGCAGTTCGGGCCGACGAGGCGCATGCCATGGCGGCGCGCGCACTCGAGCAGCGCCTTCTCGCGGGCCACGCCTTCGCCGCCGGTTTCCTTGAAGCCGGCGCTGATCACGATCGCAGCCTTGACGCCCTTCCTGCCGCACGCCTCGAGCACCGCCAGCACGTGCGCCGCGGGCACCACGATCACCGCGAGGTCGAGCGGATCCGGCACCTCCTCGACGGACGCGTAGGCAAGCACCGACTGCACCACTCGCGCCTTGGGGTTCACCGGGTAGACCGGGCCCTGGAATCCCTGCGCCACCAGGTTGTGGAAGATCTCGGCGCCGATGCTGCCGCGCTCACGCGAGGCGCCGATCACCGCCACCGAACGCGGCCGGAAGACCGCCGTCAGTCCGTGTTCGTGCCCTGCGTCCATGATCACGGCTCCTTCGATGCCGATGAATCCCTCGGAGCGGACCACCCGCCGGCTGCCGCTTCACGGCGCAGCATCTCGCTCCTCACCTGTTCGAGCAGATCGCGGACGCTTCCCGCGATGACCCGGCGCCCCACCGCCGAGAACGGAACGGCGTAAGGGAAGGACTCGAGACGGTAGCTCACCTCCACCTGCCCTCCCCGGGCGTCCAGCTGCCACGACCCGCGGTAGAACTTGAAGTCGTTGCCCAGAATATCCTCGAACGCCACCCGTGAGCCCGGAGTCTCCTGGATCAGCAGATCCACCTGCATCGACCGGCGGAACGGGAAAACACCCACCGTCGCGTGCTGGTGGACGATCAGACTGTCGGCCGACCGGTAGCTCCGGCTCGAGCGGATCGCGTTCACGAAGAACGCGATGCGATCGTAGTCGGTGAGAACCTCCCACGCGACGGAGGGACTCACGGGGGCGGTGAACCGGGCCTTTACCTCGTAGACCCTGTTCTCCTCCCGGACCTCGCACTCCACCTGGGCGGCTGCCGGAACCGCCGCGAGCCCGAGCACCCCGACCAGCGCCCACGAAAGAACGCGAGCGCGTGTGACCGCGCTCGCGTTCCGGCTTCCACTCCGCCCCATCAAGGCCAGGCTCATGGCGGCGGAGCTTCTCATGTCCTGCTCAGAAGGAAATGGCGGCTTCCATCATGAACCCGCTGAACTGCCCGTCGTGACGAATGTCGTTCGCCGGGAAGTCGTTGTAGTTCTGCACGACGTACTCGAGCTTGAGCAGGGCGTTGGGGGTCAGGAACCAGCCGCCGCCCACCTCCGTGCGGTCCACGCTCACGTCGCTGGTGAACCCCTGGAAGCGGCCCTCTGCCACGCAGTAGCGCCCGGCCACGTAGAACTGGTCCTTGGCGAAGCGGTACACCGCGTCGCCCGCGTACTGGCTCCAGTCGCGATCGGTCAGCTCGCCCTGGTTGCGACCCGAGGACTGCTCGATGTTGCCGAACAACTCGATCCCCTTGAATTCGACGTAGGGATTGACCACCCAGGCGGTGACGTTGTCACGGTACCCAGGCTGAACGTCGCCCGACCAGGCCTGCGCCGACTCGGTGGCCTTCACGTTCTCGAGCACGTAGTAGTAGCGGGAACCGGCGCGGCTCCCCGAGTAGAGCGTGTTGTTGACCGAGGACTGGGTCGTGTAGAGCGAGCCGGTGAGGCGGACTCTCAGGTCCTCCCTCAGGTGCCGATCGAATCCGAGCTTGCCGAGGATCGAGGCCTTGCGGTCGCCCGGCTTCAGCACCTGGCCGCGCACCTCGCCGCCAGTGAGGCCGAACATTCCGATGAGGCCGTTCTTCCGCACCATGATCTCACCGCCCACCTCGGTGGTGAACGCGTCCATGATGAGGTTGCCGACCAGCGGATTGAAGAAGGTCTGCCCGGCATCGCTGCGGCGGTAATGCATGTCGCCGTAGTTGATCTCGTAGTGGCCGAGCTTGACGGTCACGACCTTCATGATGTTGTCGAGCATCTCGATGTCCCACGGCGAGCCGTCGAGGAGCAGGTAGCCGTCCTTGACCCAGGTCTCGTTGTGGTGCCGGGTCGACAGGTAGGAGGTCAGCTCGACCCGGACGCCGCGCGCGATCTGCGCGTCGAAGCTCAGGTTGGCCATCGCGTTGTTGGCGCCGGTCCCGATGTCGATGAGCTGGTTCAGGTTGGTGGCGCTGTCGGCGCCGGTTCCGAGCCTCACCGTGGCGTTGTTCTCGTGCTCGAGCCCCTGCATCTGCTGGGTGAAGGACCCGTTCCACTGCAGCACGAACCCGTCGTAGCCGACGTCATCGATCTTGGGAGCCTCGAACATCCCGATGCCGCGGATGTCGTTGGGCCGGTAGTGCTGGACCTTCACCGGCTGCGCATTCACCCGGTCCGACGGCCACGCCGCGGTGCGGTCCTTCTTCGTCGAATCCTCCTGGGCAAAAGACACCGTCGCCAGCACGGCCACCGCGGCGAGGGTGGTGAGGATCTGCGCGCCGAAGCGCGCGGCGGAACGCATTCTGCGGGACATGGTGTTCCTCCTTTGGGACGGGTACCGAACAGCGTTGGAATCAGAAGCAGGGTCGTGCGTCAGATTCGGGAGCTTCATGGCTTCGCCTCCGCGGAAGTCGTGTCGGGGAGGAGCAGGAGGTCGAAGTACACCATCACTTCGTTGCCGGTCTTCACTGTGCCGAGCATCATCACGGGCGGCTTGATGCCGTAGTCCGACATCAGCACCGGCTCGCGTCCGCGCAGGCGGAGCCCCGCGCCCTCGCGGCGCGCGCCCGTTTCGATCTCGACCGGCTTTTCGACGCCGGCGATCTTGAGCTTGCCGTCCGCCTTGACCAGGAAGCTGTCCGCGCCGGCGTGGGCCGTCACGGTGTACTTCACGAGATGGAATTCGATCATCGGGTGGCGGTCGGCCGAGAGCGCCTTCCGCATGTTCTTGTCGAGCCCGTCCTTGTGCGACTTCATCTCGGCGACCGGGACCCGCAGGGTTCCCGCGGTCACACCGCCGCCCCGGACCAGGCTCTCGAGCTCATCTTCCACGGCGGGCTCGATCGAGAATTCGAGACGCGTCGCCTTGCTCTCCCAGTCGTGGATCGTCGAGGTGCCCTGGATCCAGAGACGGCTCCCCGGATCGAGCACCACGGGCCCGGCGACCGCATTCCCCAGCGCCGCGCTGAGCCACAGCGCGCCGGCGGCCAGGGCGGCGACGCGCGCCTTCATCGGAACCTGCAACCTCCGCATGGACTGCCTCCCTTCAGGTAGTGCTTCGAAGAAGGCCAAACGCAATCGTCATGCCCTACGCTGCGAAACCCATGGATACCACTGCATACGCCTGCTGCACAGGAGGTTGGGGGTGCGCACCGCGGCGGGCACGCGACCACGCGGGAACGCGGCGCGGAGGGGAGGCTGTCAATCTGTCGTGAGAGTCTGCCGGGACGTCAGTCGCCTTCGCTGAGGAGTCGGAACCTCGGAGCGCTCATCGAGGACCTCAATTTCCGACCAGCTCGCACCCCCACCGATCGTTGGCGTTCGTTCGCGCGCCCCCCTATCTTCGCGCGCTCCATGCCGACGATCGTCTACGACCTCCGCTACGCCTGCGATCACTTCACCGGAATCGGGCGCCACACCTTCTGCCTGCTCGAAGCGCTGCTCGCGCTCCCGGGGGACGAGCAATACACGGTGCTGTGGAACCCGGCGCTCCAGATGACGCGGTTCGACTTCACGCCGCTCCGCGAGAGCCCGCGCGTGACCTGGGTCGAGCGCCCGATCTCCCCGCTGGGGCCCACGTCGATTCTCGCGCTCGGGGCGTTCCTGCGCGAGAGGAAGCCGGACCTCTACTTCAGCCCGTTCCACTTCATGCCGGTGTCCCCCGGCTGCCGCTGCATCCTGATGATCCACGACGTGTGGCCCCTCCGCTTTGGGTACGCGCTGAATCCGTGGAAGCGCCTGCTCTACAGGCTGTCGCTCGGCATGACCAAAGGCGCGACCCTGCTGGTGACGCCGAGCCGGTTCAGCCGTGACGAGATCGCGGCCCTCGCCGGCATCGATCCCGCGAAGGTGCGCGTGGTCCGGCAGGGCACGCCGCCGCCCTCCACGGTCACGCCCGTGCGCCCGGCGGCGCTTCCGGACGAGCCGTTCGCGGTGACGGTGGGGCTCAACTACCCCTACAAGAATCTCCGCGTGCTGGTCGAAGCCTGGGAGCGGCTCGGCGACGACGCGCCGCTCGAGCTGGTCGCCTGCGGGCGCGAGCTGGCGCGCTACCCCGGCGTCGCGAAGATGGCCGCCGAGCGCGGCGCGCGCCGCGTCACCGCCCTCGGCCACGTCTCGGAAGCCGAGCTGGAATGGCTCTACCGGAACGCGACGCTGCTGCTCTTCCCCTCCACCTACGAAGGCTTCGGGTTCCCGCTGCTCGAAGGCTTCCAGCGCGGCCTGCCGGTGGTCGCCTCCGACATTCCCGCGCTCCGCGAGCTGGACGACAGTGCGGCGCGCTTCGTCCCCGCCACCGACGCCGGCGCCTGGGCCGCCGCGGTGGTGCGGCTCGCCAGCGACGAAATCACGCGCCACCGCATGGCCGAGCGCGGAAGGGCGCGAGCCGCCGAGCTGAGCTACGGCCAGACCGCCCGCACGATGCTGGAAGTGCTGCGCGAAGGGCTGGGGACGAGCCGGGCAGCCGCCGCCTCCTGATCCACCCCGGTATGACGCCGGGCGGGCCTCACAGCATCTGGCGGGCGCGCAGGCTCACGACGCCGCGCGTGGCCACGATCACGTGGTCGAGCACGGCGATGCCGACCAGCTCGCCGACCTGCACCAGACGGCGCGTGATACTGAGGTCCTCCTCGCTCGGCTCGGGGTCGCCGCTCGGGTGGTTGTGCACCAGCACCACGCTCGCGGCCGAATGCAGGATCGCCGGCAGGAACACCTCGCGCGGGTGGACGATCGAGGCGTTGAGGCTGCCGATCGACACGGTCTCGCGGCACTGCAGCTCGTGTCGCGCGTTGAGCAGCAGCACGACGAAGTGCTCGCGCCGCGCGCGCGGCAGGTCCCGCACCTGGGCCAGCACGTCCTCGGGACCGCGGATCGCCGCCTGGCTTCCGCCCTGCTCGGCGGCGCGGCGTCCCAGTTCGAACGCCGCCGTCAGTGCCGCGGCGCGGGCAGGACCCACGCCCGCCACCCGGCGGAAGCGGGTGACCGGCCACTCGGCCAGCTCCGCGGGACGCCTTCGCGCGAGTGCCCTGGCGATGCGCGTGGCGCTGCGGCCGGGGATTCCCGAGCCCAGCACCAGCGCGAGCAGCTCGGCATCCGAGAGCCGGCCGGCGCCGCCGCTCACCAGCCGCTCGCGCGGCCTCAAGGCGCGGTACGGCTGGCCGCGCTTCGCAGGCGGAGCCGCGGCCGGCTCCTCATCCGGCGTGGGCGATGTCGGATCGGCAACGTCGTGAATCGTTCGGTCCTCGCGGGGGCGGTTCCGAGCTGGAGGTCGAAAGGCGACCGGCGTTGTCCCGCCCGGGCATCTCGGCGATAATCGCCGCCCGTTTCGGGGCCGACTCACCCGTACCTCCTGGAGAACAGCATGCGTCGTGCCGTCCCGCGGATCGTCCTCGTGCTCCTCGCCCTCGTCGTCGCCTTCACCCAGGGGCGGGCCGCGCCCACCTCCGTCATCAACGGCATCGGGCTCATCGACTACGCGGGCCATCCGAAGATCGTCCCGGGAAACTGGGTGAAATACCGGGTCATCGGAGGGAACACGTCAGGCGACTCGGTCGCCTACGACATCACCGTGATCATCACGGCGCTCGAGAACTTCTGGGGCGACGATTGCTTCTGGGTCGAGACCCATACGCAGCCCGTGGGCGGCGCTCCCAACGCGGTGGCCACGCTGATGTCGTTCTCGATCTTCGAGGACAGCCTTCCCGTGCAGCGGATGAAGCACTACATGCGGAAGAGCATCAACGATTTCGACATGGAGGGCAGACCCCGGCAGGACATCGTCCGCCGGCCGGCGCTCTCGGCCCGCAGCCGGAGCGGTCCCGCGGAGGACATTCAGTGGGCCGTGGACACCCTGGGCGCCGACACGGTGAGGACTCCGCAGGGGCGCTTCACCTGCAGGAAGGTCGAGATCCAGCAGGGGCTCGGCGAGACGGCCGACCGCGGCGACAGCACCATCCGGACGGAGTCGCGCGACATCCGCACGCTCTACCTGTCGAACGAGATTCCGTTCACGCACCTTGTCCGCGAGGACATCGAGAAAAAGACCCAGCGGAAGTCCTGGAAGGTCGGCCGCTCGCAGGACGCACCGTTCGTGATGCTCGAGCAGTCGCTCGGCAACTCACAGCTGCTGGGGTTCGGCACCGGCATGAAGTCGGCGATCTTCACCCCCGAGATGCTGCGGGCGATGCAGCCGGTCGCGGCGAAGTCCAAGCCGAAACCGAAGCCGAAGGGCTAACCGAAGAGCCCGCGGGCAAAGCCTTCCGCGTCGAACGGTTCCCAGTCGTCCTCGCCTTCGCCGATCCCGGCGACGCTCACCGGCAATCCCAGCTCGCTCACGATCGCGAGCACCGCGCCGCCGCGTGCGGTGCCGTCGAGCTTGGTGAGCGCGAGGCTCGTCACCGGAACGGCCTTCGAGAACTCGCGCGCCTGCTGGAGCGCGTTGAGGCCGAGCGTCGCGTCGAGCACGAGCAGCACATGATGCGGCGCGCCGGGAATCACCCGCCCGCACACGCGGCTCATCTTTTCCAGCTCCGCCATGAGATTGCCCTTGGTCTGGAGCCGACCCGCGGTGTCCACCAGCACCGCGTGCATCCCGCGCGAGCGCGCCGCGGAGAGCCCGTCGTGGACCACCGCCGCGGGATCGGAGCCGTCCTTCGCGCGGATCACCGCGACCCCGGCGCGCCCCGCCCACACCTCGAGCTGCTCGGCGGCCGCGGCGCGGAAGGTGTCGGCCGCGACCAGCAGTGTGGGATGGCCGTCCTGCTGGAAACGCCGCGCGAGCTTGCCGGCGAGCGTGGTCTTGCCGACCCCGTTGACGCCGACGAGCAGCGCCACCCAGGGCCGCTCGGGGCCGGGCTCGAAGCGGGCGGTCTTCTCGGAGAGCATCGCGGCGGCCGCGGCCTCGAGCGCCGCTCTCAAGTCGGGCGAAGCGCCGGAGCGCAGGCGCTTCGTCGCATCGTCGATCAACGAATCGGTCATGGTCGGACCGACGTCGGCGAGGAGCAGCGCCTCTTCGAGGCGATCGCGGTCGGCGGGGTCGATGGTGCGCCGCGAGAGCAGCGCGCCGACCTGGGCCTCGATGCGCTCGCGGGTGCGCGTGAGCCCGGAGCGGATCCGGTTCCAGAGGTTCACGCGTGCGACCGTCGCCGGGACTTACGCCCGGGCATGAAGCCCGGCCGGCGTCTCAGACCGGGACGGCCTCCTCGGTCTCGCGCGGCTGGATCACCCGCCCGCCGCGATCGATCCCGTCGAAGTGCACGGAGACCAGGGTCGAGACCCCGAGCTCCTGCATGGTGACGCCGTAGAGCCGGGTCGCCGCCTCCATGGTCTTCTTGTTGTGGGTGATGACCACGAACTGCGTACGATCGCTGAACCGGCGCACCATGCGGAGGAAGCGTTCGACGTTGGCGTCGTCGAGCGGGGCGTCGACCTCGTCGAGCAGACAGAACGGCGACGGCTTGACCAGGTAGAGCGCGAAGAGCAGGGCGATCGCGGTCAGGGCGCGCTCGCCGCCCGACATGAGGCTGATGCTCTGGAGGTGCTTGCCGCGCGGCTTGGCGACGATCTCGATCTCGCACTCGAGCGGATCCTCGCCGTTCTTCCGCAGCTCGGCGTCGCCGCCCTCGAACAGGGTCTTGAAGATGTCGCGGAAGTGGACCTGCACCTTCTCGAAGGTGTCGACGAAGAGATCGCTCGCGGTGACGTTGATCTTCTCGATCGCCTCGAGCAGCTGGGCCTTGGCGCCCACCAGGTCGGCGCGCTGCTGCACCAGGAATTCGTAGCGCTGCTTGCGGTTCGTGTAGTCGTCGAGCGCGAGCAGGTTGACCGGCCCGAGCCCCTGGAACCTCTCGCGCAGCGCCTCGAGCTCGCCTCGAGCCGCCTCGGGATCGAACCCCTGGGGCAGCGCTTCGGCCCGCCACTCGTCACTCTTCATCGAGTACTCGGTGCGCAGGCGCTCGAAGGTGAGGTCGAGATCGGCGCGCACCTGGACACGGTCGAGCTCGAGCGAATGGAGCAGCTCGGCCAGCTCGGTCAGCTCGAAGCGCCGGGTGCGGGCCTCGTCCTCGCCGGTCTGGACCTCGGCCTTTTCGGCCTGGAAGCGCTGGAGCAGGGTGCCCACCCGCGCGCGCTGCGTGGACTCGTCGTCCATGAGCCCGGCGAGCCCGGCGCTGAGCCCCGAGATCTCGGCCTCGATCGCGGCGATCTTCCCGCGCCCGTCGCGCTCCTCCTGGGTGCGGCTCTCGAGTGCGGCCTCGAGCTCGGTGCGGGTCTGCTCGGCGCGCGCCCAGCGGGTCTCCCACTCGGCGGCCTCGCGGGTGCGCGACAGCAGCAGCTCGCGCGACTGCTGCGCACGGTTGGCGGCTTCGTCCCGCTGCTGCTCGGCGGCGCGCACGGCGCCGTCGAGATCGGCCAGCATCGCGCGCGCGCGGTCGAGATCCTCGACGAACGCCGCGAGCTCGGCTTCCGCAAGGTGGAGCGCACGGGCGAGCGACTCGTCCTCGGAGGCCAGCGTCTCGATCTCGACGCGGCGGGCGGCGGCCTCCTCAGCGGCCCATCCCCGCTCGCTGGTCGTCGACTCGAGCTGGCGGTCCAGCGTCTCGAGCGCGGTACGGCGACGGTCGACTTCGACCTGTGCGGTGGCCCGCTGCTGGACGGCCTCGGTGCGGCGGCGCAGCAGCGCCTCGCGCTGGCGGTCGAGCGCTTCCAGCGTCATTCCCAGCTCGGTGAGCGTCCCGGTCAGCTCGCGGATCTCGGCTTCGCGGTGGAGCAGGCCGCTCAGGTTGCGCGCCGATCCCGCGCGCACGCGACCGCGCTCCCACACCTCGCCATCCAGGCTCACGAAGCGCAGGCCCCCCTCGGACTGGCCGGAGAGCCGGCCCGCGATCTCGCGATTCTCGACCATCACCACCGAGCCGAGCAGGCGGTCGACGAGCGGACGGAACCGGTCGTCGCAGCGCACCAGCTCGGAGGCGCGGCCGAGCACTCCGTTCTCCTTCGGAATCGAAAGGGCGGAGCCGGCCGCAATGGCCGAGAGATCGACCAGCGTGGCACGGCCGGAGTCGAGGTTGCGCAGCACCTGGAGCGCCGCGTCGCGGGCCGTCGCGTTTTCGACCAGCACGAAGCCCGAGGCCTCGCCGAGCGAGGCTTCGAGCGCATTCAGGTAACGGGCCGGAACCTGCACGATGTCGGCGAGCACGCCGAGCACGCCGGCCGGCCGGTTGCCGGTGAGGAGCGCGCGCACCCCTTCGGAGACACCTTCGAACTCGCGCTTGAGCTCGAGCAGGGTCTGGAGCCGGGCATCGGCGCCGGCCTGGTCCTTCTGGGCCTGTGAGCGCTCGCCTTCCATCGCCTCGATCTCGCCGTTCGCGGACTCGATCGCGGCTTCGACGCCCTGGAGCATCGTGCGCGCTTCGTCGAGCTCGGTCGCGAGCCCGACCCGGCGCCCGGCGACCTCCTCGATGCGGCGCTCCAGCTCGCGCCCGCGCTGCTCCATCTCCTCGAGGCGCAGCCGTGCCGCTTCGCGGCGTTCGGCCAGGGCGTGCCGGCGCTCGCGGGCGCGCTCGCAGGCGCCGCGCTTCTCAGCCTCGGTCGAGAACAGGTCGAGCGAGAGCTGCTTGCGCTCGGTGGCCGCGGTGCGGCGCAGCTTGAGCTCAAAGTCCAGCGCCTGGAATTCGGCGTCTTCGCGCTCGAGGTCGAGCCGCGAGTCCTCGATCTCCTTCACCACCTCGGAGCGGCGCGCGGTGGCGAGACGCTCCTCCTCGCGCACCTGCTCGAGACGCTCGCGGATGCGGGCGATCTCCTCGGCGGCCTCGGTGGCGCGGCGATCGAGCCCTTCCGCGCGCTCCTTGAGCAGCACGGTCGACTGCTCGGCGCGGAGCCGGGCCTCTTCGCGATCGCGCAGCACGCCCTGCGC
>DAIUEO010000022.1:17283-30299 GCA_036845125.1 Candidatus Eiseniibacteriota bacterium
CCCGCTTCCTCGGCCGCCTCGTCCGCACGCCGCAGAAGCCCCGACGCCCGCTCCTCGAGCAGGACCACGTCGCGCTCGGCGGCAGCGCGCGCCTCTTCGCGGTCGCGGAGCCCGGCCTGCGCGGTCGACAGCTCGCGCTCGAGCTCGAGCAGCGCGAGCTTGCGGTCGTTGAGCCTGGCCTCGAGCGAATCGAGCCCGGCGGCGGCGGCCTCGCGGCGAACAGCCTCCTCCTGCCACTGCTCCTTGAGCGCACGCTCGCGGGTGCGCTGGGACTCGACGGTGGTGCCGGTGAGCTTGAGGTCGAGGTCGCGGATCTGGTCGCGCAGCCGCTGGTGGCGGCGGGCCTTGCCCACCTGGCGCGCCAGCGAGCGCAGCTCGCGCTCGAGCTCGTACACGATGTCGTTGAGCCGCGTGAGGTCGCCCTCGGTGGCGTCGAGCTTGTTGAGCGCCTCCTTCTTCCGCGCCTTGTACTTGGTGATGCCGGCCGCTTCCTCGAACAGGAACCGGCGATGGCCGGAATTGTCGGAGAGCACGTGGTCCACCATGCCCCGCTCGATCACCGAGTAGGCGTGACTGCCCATGCCGGTGCCGTAGAAGAGGTCGCGGATGTCCTTGAGCCGGCAGGGGGTCTTGTTGAGGAAGTACTCGGAGACCCCCGAGCGGAACATGCGGCGCGAGATCGTGACCTCGCTGTACTCGGTGGGCAGCACGCCGCGGTCGTTCTTGAGCGTGAGGTGGACCTCGGCGAGGTTGACCGGCTTCCGCGTCGGGCAGCCGCCGAAGATCACGTCTTCCATCGAGTCGCCGCGGAGCTGCCGCGCGCTCTGCTCGCCCATCACCCAGCGGATGGCGTCCGAGACGTTGGTCTTGCCGCAGCCGTTGGGACCGATCACGCCGGTGATGCCATCGCCGAATTCGACGGTGGTGCGGTCGACGAACGACTTGAACCCCTGGAGCTCGAGCTTGTGAAGGAACATCCCTATTCCTTTCCGGCGGTTTCCCGCGCCCGGGAAATCGCCGCTGCGGCTTCCATTGCCTCGGTGTCGGTCAGCGTGCGAACGTCCAGTCGGAACCGCCCTCCACGGATGTACCCGATGACCGGAGGATCCGCGCCGCGGGACAGCTCATCGAGCATGTCCGCCGTGCGTTCCCGATCGGAGACGGCCACCACCCAGCTCTTCAGCTTCTGCTTCGGGAGCGAGCCGCCGCCGACCTCCCCGATGCCCCGCTCGACCTCGACTTCGAGGCCGGGACTCAGCCGGGTCAGCTCGGCGGCGAGCGCGCGGGCGCGTTGTTCCAGCTCCGCGTCGCTCGTCTGGAGCATTCCCAGCACCGGGATGTCTGCAGCCGCGCGTTCGGGATCGGCGTAGGCCGGCAGCGTGGCTTCGAGCGCCGCCAGCACCAGCTTGTCCGCGCGCAGTGCGCGGGCGAGCGGGTCCTTGCGGAGGCACTCGATCCGGGCCTTCCGGCCCAGCACGATTCCGGCCTGTGATCCCCCGAGCAGCTTGTCGCCCGAGAAAGTAACGACGTCGCAACCTCGGGTCAATGATTCTGTTGCCGTCGGCTCGTGCTCGAGACCGAAGCGCGCGAGGTCGACGAGCGCGCCGCTTCCGAGGTCCTCGATGAGCGCCACCTTGCGGCGCTTCGCGAGTTTCGCGAGCTCTTCGAGTGACGGCTCCGCGGTGAAGCCTTCGATCCGGAAATTGCTGCGATGGACCTTGAGGATCGCCGCGATGTCCTGACTTCTTTCGAACGCGCGCTCGTAATCGCGAAGGTGCGTGCGGTTCGTGCTGCCCACCTCGATCAGCCGCGCGCCGGATTTCTCCATGATCTCGGGCACACGGAACGACCCGCCGATCTCGACCAGCTCGCCGCGCGAGACGATGACCCCTTTGCCCTGGGCGATCGCCGAGAGCGCGAGCAGGATCGCGCCGGCCCCGTTGTTGACCACCAGCGCCGCCTCGGCGCCGGTGAGCCGGGTGAGCCAGGTCTCGACCCCGGTCCCGCGCTGGCCGCGCTTCCCGGTGTCGAGATCGAACTCGAGGCTCGAATAGCCCTGGGCGATCTGGTCGACCGCCCGGCGGGCCGCGTTCGAGAGCGGGGCGCGGCCGAGATTGGTGTGGAGCACGATCCCGGTCGCGTTCAGCACCCGGCGGAGCCGGGGCGCCTGCTCGCGGGCCGCGCGGAGGGCCGCCCGGCGGGCGATTTCCGCGGCCGTCGGAGGGCTGCCCGGGCCGTTCCGGCGGCCGTTCTGGAGCCGGGCCCGCTCGGCCGCGATCTCAGCCCGGACCGCCTCGACCACGAGGGTCCGGGGCAGGGCCGCCAGGGCCGCCCCCAGGGCGGGGTCCTCCAGCACGGCCTGCACGGCCGGCAGGGATCTCAGGTCAGTTCTGAGCATGACGCGGGATGATACGGGACCCGGCGGCGCGGGGGAATCCCGCCCGGGAATGTCGCCTCGCGGCGGCTTTCGTTTGCCGCGAAGGACAATCGTTCGGCATTGCTTATTTTTACCCGCTCCGGAGCGGGTTGATGTGGATAACTCGGTGGAGAAATACGTGGAGAACTTCGCGGACAACTCCATCGAGCTTGGTGGACAACCCGTGGAAGGTCTGTGGAGAGCTAGGCGGCTGGTTTCCCGCTGAGCTTTCGGGCGTGGTCCGCACCTCCCTCCTGCCGGGGATTCGCGTTGTACTCGTCCGATTCCCCGGGCGGGATGCTCAGGTAGCTCCACTTGGCGCCCACTTTCGCGTGGGCGAGGTACACGATCTGGCCCACGTGATAGCTCGCATGCGCGAGCGAGCGATGCAGCGCCTCATGCACGGGCAGCGCCCGCCCGCGGATCTTCACGAGTTTCATCAGATCGTCGTCGCTCAGCGTGGCGAGCGTATCGAGGAGCACCTTCCAGCCGCGCTCCCACTTCGCCATCAACTCGGCGCGCGTGACGACGCGCGGGCTCAACTCATCTTCGCGATCGCGCCACGGCTTCTCGCCGTCGCTGGTGAGGAACTCGGTGAAGCGCGACTCCAGATTGTTCGCCATGTGCCAGCCGATGGTGGCGAGCGAGTTTCCTTCGCCGGGCCCAGCCTCGCAGAGCGCGCCATCCGGCACCTGGGCGAGCGCGCCTTCGGCGAGGGCCTGGTAGCGCCGGTATTCGCTTTCGACCGACTGGATGATCGCGTTCACGGCGACAGGATAGCCGGTTCGAGATACCTGCGCGGAATTCAGCAGCACTGGTGAAACTGACGCCGGAGTCAGTTTCGTTCGCGCGAGATATCCATCGTTCAGTTGTGCGTGGATTTACCCGCGCTGGCGCGGGTTGATGTGGATAACTCTGTGGAGAACTTCACCGGCGCCAGGCCGCAACCAGGGTCTGCAGATCGCCGAACCTGAGCGAGGCGAGGAGTGCCTCAGAAGCTGAAGAACGACGGGGCAATGCCCCAGTCGCAGCAATGAGTGGCGCCGGTGGTAACGGCGCGAAGCGCAAGCAGCAGGCCAATGTGCGCGGTTCGATGAGGGGCACGACATCCCGCGTAATTGGCGGCTGCGGGAATAGTGATGCCTATGCCGACATCTCCGAATTGGGTCGCGAGCCCCAGCTCTCGGCCGGTTCGCCCAGGCCCTGCCTAACGGTAAATGCTCTTCACCCGTCCCCAAGACGACCGACGTGTCGGCGTGGTTGCGTCGCAGAACTCGATCTTGAAACACAAATCATATTCATCCCAGTGGTCAAAGATCGTCCACATTGTGCAGCCATACTCGGGATGCGCTATCTCTGACCGCCACAACTTCCCATCTTTGTAGGTTTCTTCCTGCACCAGGAGATCAAAGAACCACTCGCATACGTTCTGGACCATGAAGGCAAAGACACCGCGTCGAGGCAGTATCGCCGGCGGATCGAGATCGAATCGAATCTCCACGGGGTGCATGCCGTCACCGATTATTCCGCGCAGGGAAGGCCCGTCGTACACGACACGGTTGTTCTGAGGGCGCCCCGTGGAATCGATATCTACGATCCACAACTTGAAGTCAGAAAGACTCGTATCTTGAGGAGGGATCCTCCAAACAGTGATCGCCGTGATCACGCTGTCCTCAGCAACAAACGTCTGCCCTGGTGCTGATCCCCACATGGCTGACACAGATTGCCGCCATCCTGTCGTATCAACCGCTACCGTACTAGGGTCGCATGTACCTCCGAGCGCCAACCCAGCCATGGAGATGGCGCATGCTCCTGTGAGCGCAAGCGCACTGAGGCTATCGCACAACAACGAGCTTGCCTTGACCACTGTCGGGCCCCCGCACATATCGATACAGGTAGAGTCCAGGCTCAACCTTCCTGCCATCGCGACCCAAAAGATTCCACCGCAAGTCCGTTCCGGCGGGACCTGAGATCGAAGCCACCCGTCTCCCTGCCACGTCCACGATAGTTATGCGCACGATTTCCGTCTGAGCACCGGGGGCACGGAACATCCAGTTGTCACTTCCTTCCTCACGCTCGGCGGAGACGCCGGGTTCGAACCGGTGCGCCAGACCGGAACTCGTGACGGTGATCTGGACAATGATTGCGTCCGTTGCACCGCTCTGGGCGCCACCTGGGACGCTTCCGTTCGTGACCCAGAACTTGACGTAGTGCGTGCCGGAAGGCGATGCGTTGTTCCAGGTGAAGGTCCGCGTGCCGGCGTCGAACGACATGCCGGACTTCAAATATGCAGCATGATAGGTTCGGGCCCCGTCATCATCATCAGTTGCAGTCATGACAAACGATATCGATTGACCTTGAATCACGCTGAAACTGACCTTGGCGGTCGTGTCGTGGACAGTTTGGCTGCCGATTTGTGTGAAATGCGGCGGCAGGTTCATGTTTCGTCGCACCGCATGGAGTTGCTTGGCGCGAAGCGCCAAGCGGGTACCATCGGGCGATAGGTTTGGCGAGAGTATTGGGTCCTCGCCCGCAATCGAGTACTGCGGCTCGTTGTAGTTGAGGACCGGCACTTTCACCGACAACAACGGATCAATCGTGTATGCACGCGTGTCGGCAATGCTGTTGCTCCGCGCCCCTATCCCTGCGGTAACAATCAGCCCATCGGGCGAGAAGGCAGGCGTCGCGGCGTTCTTTCCAGTACCTGGATTGTATACAGCCTGCATGGAATCAAGCCCAGTGATCGGGTCCGGGGACGATAGGACTTTATAGACCCGGTGACCGTCATGATACAAGTCTTCATGGTCGAAGATGATCCACTTGCCGTCAGGAGACCACCTCGGGTACTGGTCGTTAGGTTTGCCGGAGTTATTAGTTACCTGGACTGCTGTTCCCCCGGCGATCGAAACCTTCCAGATGTCGTAGGCACCCTCGTCAGCGCCTGTTGTATCGCGTCTTGCAAACGCGACCCACTGCCCATCCGGAGAGATTGCGGGAGTAACATCGCCGTAATTCAGAGTGCTCCCACTCTCCGCGAGAATTGCTTCGGTGGTGTCGCTCGAAATCCCGGGGATGCCCTTGCGGATGATCTTGAGGAGGTTGCGGCCAATAGCGAGTTCGTGTCCAAGGGGCGACCAAGAGGCACCGTAGTCGTCAACCGAACCGAAAGTCATCTGCCTACGCTGACCAGGTTGAGTACTTGACGCGATGAAAACGCGGCAACCGCCGTCCGATGGAAATTCGATGGTATGGGTCAACCATCTGCCGTTAGGCGACCAAGAAATATCGCTTGTCCCGATATACAGCGACTCGGGGCTACTGCAGTTCGTCTCGCACAGAGTCGTGAGCTGAACGGGCGTCCCGTGCAGGGCATTGCGGCGCCAGTGGAGATTGTGGGCGCTGGCTCTCAACAGGTCGTCGATGTCGCCCGATATTCCGTCCCAGTCGAGGTCGCAGGTCGGCACGTCGTATCCGCTCTGGTAGACGACTCTGCGCTCGAGGTCGATGTCGGCGTCGATGGATCGAATCTCGATGTCCTGATGGCCCTGGTCGATCCCGGACACGGTTAGGAAGAGTCGGATCGTCCCGCAGCCGGAGAGGCTGGGGAACGTGAATCGGGCCTGGCCGTTGTAGTCCGTCGCGTTGTCCGCAAACGTCCCGTTGGACGACTTGTCGTTGACGCGCGCGTTCCCGTTCCCAACCGCCTGCCACGTGATGACAAGGGACTCGGGGGGAACACCTACTCGGGCATTGCAGTCGGCGTCCTGGTAGTTCACCAGTACGCGAAGTCTCGAAGGATGGCCTGACACGTTGGTGGTGTCGCCGGCCGGGCAGGCGGTGACGTTGCCTTCTACATGCCACGTGACGTTGGGGACGGTGATCGGCCCGAAACCATCAGGGCAGGACGCTAAAGTACCCCCCCCCCAACATGTTGCGACGAGAGCCAAGGCGAACGCGCGCGAAAAAGTCGGGTGCATGGTCCACCTCCAATCACTTGCGGGCCGCCCGCAGACACGGTGAGACCCCGGGGCGGGCGCTGATTGGGCGACACGCGAGGATACGCCCGTCCACCCTGTCCCAGAAGTCAATTGTTCGAGGGCGCCGCTATCTGATTGGAAGCCTTGGCGATTTTCTTTTCAGCCGCCCAGGTAGGCCTTCTTCACCTCGTCGTTCTGGAGCAGCCGGGCGGCCTGGTCCTCGAGGCGCACGTGGCCGGTCTCGAGGACGTAGCCGCGGCCGGCGATCGAGAGCGCGAGGTGGGCGTTCTGCTCCACCAGCAGCACGGTCATGCCGCGCTGGTTGATCTCGCGGATGGTCTTCATGATCTCGCGCACCAGGAGCGGCGCGATGCCGAGCGAGGGCTCGTCCAGCAGCAGCAGCCGCGGGCGCGACATCAGGGAGCGCGCGATGGCGAGCATCTGCTGCTCGCCGCCCGAGAGCGTGCCGGCGGTCTGGCGCCGCCGCTCGAGCAGGCGGGGGAAGAGCGCGTACATGCCGTCGTAGTCTTCCTTGAGCTTCGAGCGGTCCTTGCGGCGATAGGCGCCCATTTCCAGGTTGTCCTCGACGGACAGGTTCCCGAACACCATGCGGCCTTCGGGCGCGTGCGAGATGCCGAGCCCGACGATCTCGTGGGCGGGGACCTTCGTGAGGTCGCGGCCCTCGAAGGTGATGGTGCCGGTGCGCGGCCGGATGAGGCCCGAGATCGTGCGGAGCAGCGTGGTCTTGCCCGCGCCGTTCGCCCCGATCAGGGTGACGATCTCGCCCGTCTCGGCGCGCACGCTCACGCCCTTCAGCGCGTGGACCGCACCGTAATAGACGTCCAAGTCCTTCACCTCGAGCATCACGCTCATGCGCCGCTCCCGAGATCGGCTTCGACCTCTTCCCCGAGGTACGCCTCGATCACCTTGGGATTGCGCCGGATCTCCTCGGGCGTGCCCTCGGCGATCTTGATCCCGTAGTCCAGCACCGCGATACGCTCGCAGATGCCCATCACCACGCGCATGTCGTGCTCGATCAGGAGCAGGGTGAGTTTGAAATCCCGCCGTACCGACTGCATCAGGTGCATCAGGTCGTCGCTCTCCTGCGGGTTCAAGCCCGCGGCCGGCTCGTCGAGCAGCAGGAGCCGCGGCTTCCCGGCCAGCGCGCGCGCGATCTCGAGCCGGCGCTGCTGCCCATAGGGCAGGTCCACCGCGCGGGTGTCCGCCCACGCCAGGAGTCCCATCAGGTCGAGCAGCGCGCGGCCCTCGTCGCGCATGCGCTTCTCGTCGCGGGCGAAGCGTGGCGTGCGCAGCACGGCGTCCGCCAGGCCCGCCCCCGAGTGCATGTGGGCGGCGATGCAGACGTTGTCGAGGCAGGTGCGCGAGGCGAACAGGCGGATGTTCTGGAAGGTGCGCGTCACCCCGGCACGCGCGATCCGGCTCGGGCGCAGGCCGTTCAGGCGCGTCCCTTCGAAGGTGATCGTGCCCTGGGTGGGCGCGTACACGCCGGTGATGAGGTTGAACGCGGTGGTCTTGCCCGCGCCGTTCGGACCGATGAGCCCGAACAGCTCGCCGGGCGCGACGTCGAACGAGAGATCGGAGATCGCCTTGAGACCGCCGAACCTCATGGTGACGCGGTCCAGGCGGAGGATCGGACCGCCGGTGGTCACGTGCGCGTCCCCGGCGCGGCCTTCCGGAACGGCCAGCGCAGCTCGCGGTACCCGAACAGCCCCTGGGGTCGCGTGATCATCAGCACGATCAGCATCAGCGAGTAGATCACCATGCGGTATTCCTTGACCGGGCGCAGCACCTCCGGCAGCACGGTGAGGACGATCGCGGCGATCACCGAGCCCGACACGCTGCCGAGTCCGCCGAGGACGACCATCGCGATCACCTCGATGCTCTTGAGGAACACGAACGTGTTGGGGTTCAGGTACGAGAGGTAATGGGCGAACAGCCCGCCTGCGACGCCGGCGAAGAACGAGCCGATCACGAACGCCAGCACCTTGTAGCCCGTGGTGTTGACGCCCAGCGCCTCGGCGGCGACCTCGTCGTCGCGGATCGCGAACAGCGCCCGCCCGTGGGTGCTGTTGGCGAGATTGAGCGAGAGCGCCACCACCCCGACCACACCCACGCCCACCCAGAAAAAGCTCGTCCAGCCCGGGATCCCGGGCAGCCCGCGCGAGGCGCCCACCCATTCCACGTTGGTGATGATCACGCGGATGATCTCGCCGAAGCCGAGTGTCACGATCGCGAGGTAGTCGCCGCGGAGCCGCAGCGAGGGCAGCCCGACGAGGTAGCCGGCGATCGCCGCCACCAGCCCGCCGATCACCAGCGCCACCGCGAGCGGCACTCCGGTCGCGATCGGCGCCGGGAGTCCCGCGGCGGCGAGTCCGGCCGCCCACTTGCCGCCGATCCCGAGCGAGAACATCGCCGAGCCGTAGGCGCCGAGCGCCATGAAGCCGGCGTGGCCGATCGAGAACTGCCCGGTGAAGCCGTTGATGAGGTTCAAGGACACCGCGAGGATCACGTTGATCCCGCACAGCATGACGATCTGAAAGATGTAGGGATTGATCGCGCGGTTGAGCGCGAAGTCGAGACCGGCCAGCACCAGCAGCGTGGCGACGATGCCGAGGGCGCCGCGCATCACACCTTCTCGGCGACGTTGCGGCCGAGGATGCCCGCGGGCCGCACCAGCAGGATCACGATGAGCAGGACGAACGCGATCGCGTCGCGGTAGGTCGGCGAGACGTAGCCCACCACCATCACCTCGGCGATGCCCATGACGAGTCCGCCCAGCACCGCCCCCGGGATGTTGCCGATCCCGCCCAGCACCGCGGCCACGAACGCCTTGAGCCCCGGCATGATCCCCATCAGCGGATCGATCTTCGGGTTCTGGAGCGCCACCAGCACGCCGGCCGCAGCCGCCAGCATCGAGCCGATCATGAACGTGAAGGTGATGATGCGGTTCACCGAGATGCCCATGAGCGAGGCCGCCGTGTGGTTGAACGACACCGCCTGCATCGCCTTGCCGACCCGCGTGTGCAGCACCACGAAGCGCAGCGCGACCATCAGCACCAGCGAGACCACCAGAATGATCACCTGCTGGTTCGAGATCGTGACGCCCGGCAGGAGCTGGATGTTCGAGGCCGGCACGATCTGCGGGAAGAACTTGGGATCGGGGCCGAACACCAGGATGCCGCCGTTCTCGAGCAGCAGCGAGACGCCGATCGCGGTGATCAGCGCCGAGAGCCGCGGCGACTTCCGCACCGGCAGGTAGGCGGCGCGCTCGATGACGATGCCGATCAGGCCGCACGCCGCCATCGAGAGCACCAGCACCAGCACCGCCTTGAGCGGGTTGGGGTCGGTGCCGGCGTGGAAGATCCGCGAGAGGTAGAGCCCGAAGAACGCGCCCAGCATGTACACGTCACCGTGCGCGAAGTTGATGAGGCGCAGGATGCCGTACACCATCGTGTAGCCCAGTGCGATCAGGGCGTACACGCAGCCGAGCGTCACTCCGTTGATGAGCTGCTGGAGGAATTCCGACACGGAGCGGGCGGCTCGGGAGTGACGCGAACCCTACGGGTTCACGACGGCCGAAAACACCTTTTTTTCGTCCTTGATCGCGAGCACCACGGCCGCCTTGCTGGCGTTGCGGTTCTCGTCGAGCGTGATGGTGCCGGTGACGCCCGGGAAGCCGGTGGTGGTGGCGATGACGTCGCGCAGCTTGCGCGTGGCCTCGCGCCGCTCCGGGGTGCCGGCCTTGGACGACAGGAGGCCGCTGAACGCCTGCGGGTCCTGCTCGTGGAGCTTGCCCATGGCGGTGAAGAGCACGCGCGCCGCGTCGTAGGCGAGCCCGCCGATGGCGTCCGGCTCCTTGCCGAACTTGGCCTTGTAGCGCTGCAGGAACGACTGGAGCGCCGGGTCCGGGTTGTCGACCGCGAAGTGGTTCGAGTAGTAGGCGCCGTTCAGCGCCTTGCCACCGATCTCGATGAGCTGTTCGCTCTCCCACCCGTCGCCGCCGAGCAGCGGCACCGTGATGCCCAGCTCGCGCGCCTGGCGCGCGATGAGGCCGGCTTCCGTGTAGTAGCTCGGCAGGAAGATCGCCTCGGGCTTCTTGGCCTTGATGCTGGTGAGCTGGGCGCGGAAGTCCTGGTCGCCGGCGCTGAAGGCCTGCTCGACCACGACCTGGCCGCCCATCTTGAGGAACGCCTCGGTGAAGAACTCCGCGAGCCCGACGCTGTACTCGTTGCGGACGTCCTTCAGCACCGCCACCTTCCTGAGATTGAGGTTCTCGTAGGCGAAGCGCGCCATCACCGTGCCCTGGAAGGGATCGATGAAGCACATGCGGAAGATGTGGTCGCCGACCTGGGTCACCTTGGGATTGGTCGAGGAGGGCGTGATCATCGGCACGCCGTTTTCCTGGCATACCGGCGCCGCCGCGAGACTCCGCGACGAGGCGACTTCGCCGATCACTGCGATCACCCGGTCCTGGTTGACCAGCTTCTTGACGACGGTGACCGCCTCTTCCGGCAGGCCGCGGTCGTCCTCGCTGACCACCCGCACCTTGGCGCCGCCGATCATTCCCTGGTCCGACTCCTGGAGCTCGGCCATCGCCAGCTCGACCCCGTCGCGGGTGGAGCCGCCGAAGGTGGCGTCGTTGCCGGTCAGCGAGCCGTACTCGCCGATCACGAGCTCGTCGTTCTTGGCGCCGCCGCACCCGGCCGTCAGGCCCAGCAGGGTGACGAGGGTCAGGATCGCAGGGATTCGGCCGCGTGACATCATTCCGCCTCCAGGACGAGGCCCAAGGATGAAGGGCCGCAGGGATCGTAACGGGAGAAGCCGGGAACAGGTAGCACGGCGGCCCGGGGCGCACAAGACCGCGGCGGGCGGCCGCAATCGTTGTGGCGGCCGCGAGGGGCCTGTAGATTGCGGCGCATGCGGACACGGAAGTCCGTCCTCGGACCTGCTCTTCTGATATTGGTGCTCGCGGCCGGCTGCGGCCCGCGGCCGGTGAAGCCACCGCCACCGCCGCCCCAGCCGACGTCGGTTCCCGGCTACGAGGCGCGTCGCGACTCGCTCGACTCGGTCGATCCTGCCGTGCTCGCCGGGAAGCGCATCGTGGTCGATCCCGGCCACGGCGGGTTCTTTGCCGGCGCGCTCGGGGTCGAAGGGCTGACCGAGGCCGCGGTGAACCTGGGCGTCGCGCTCCGCCTGCGCGGCCTGCTCCTCCCGCACGGTGCGGAAGTCCTCCTCACCCGCAGCGAGGACCGTGACTTCCTCTCCCCCGCCGACAGCTCGCTCCGCGTCGACCTCGCCGCCCGCGCGACGATGGCGCGCGCCTTCGGCCCGGATCTCTTCATCTCGATCCACCACAACGCCGATCCCGGCGGGCGCCACGACGTCAACGAGACCCAGACCTACTACAAGCTCGGCGACAACGGCCCGTCGCTCGAGCTGGCCCAGGACGTCCACCGCGCGCTGGTGCGCAACGTCGGCATCCGGCCGAACCAGGTGATCACGGGGAACTACTTCGTGCTGCGCGAGTCGGAGGCGCCGGCGATCCTGACCGAGACCAGCTACATCACGAACCCCGGCGTCGAGCGCCGGCTGCGCCTGCCGGAGAAGCAGCAGCTCGAGGCCGAGGCGTTGTTCCTGGGGCTCACGCGCTACTTCATGCGGCGGCTGCCGCGGATCGAATCCCTCGTGGACCAGGGCGCGGGCGTCTTGAGCGCCACGGTCGCCGGCGAGTTCGATCGCATCGACCTCGAGGTGGACGGTCGACCCGTGACGCCGCTCCGGCGCGGCAACGTGATCGAATGGCAGCCGCCCGCGCCGCTCGACCAGGGACGGCACCGCGCCAGCCTCGTGGTGGGGCTCGCCGGCGAAGGCACCGCGCGTCCGCGCACGCTGGAGTTCGAAGTGCGGCGCGAGACGTCCCGGCTCGAGGCCCGCGCCTGGCCGGCCGGCGGCGTGCCGCGTTCGGTGGTCGCGGTCGAGATCCGCGCGCGCGACCAGGCCGGGCGGCCGACGCTCGATTCGCTCGCGATCCGGATCAAGGCCATCCGTGCCGCGCCGAGCGAGACGGTGGTGGTCGCGCGCGACGGGATCGCGTGGGCCTACCTGCGACTGGCGCCGGTGACCACGCGCGCCCCGGGGCAGCCGCTCAAAGCGGCGGCCGTGACCGCGACCCTGGCCGGCACGGCAGCTCCGGCGATCGCCGCGCGCGTCGAGCTGCGGCGTCTCGACGTCGCGCCGCGGCGCCGGGCGGAGTTCGTGCGCGGACCGGATGGCGCGCCGCTCACGAACGCTCCGGGCACCACCGGCGCCGAGCCCGCGACGCGGTGGATCAACCGCGACGGCTTCGCGGTCCTCGACATCGACACGTCCGGAGCGCCGGTGTTCCCCGACCTCGCGGGCTACCGCCGTCTCGGCGACTCCGATTCGCTTCCGGCGTTCGTCGCGATCGCGGGCGGCGTTTTCGCGGGCCGCAGGATCGTGCTCGATCCCGACGGCGGCGGGAAAGAGAGCGGCGGCACCGGGCCGGGCGGCACCCGCGCTTCGCTCGTGAACCTCGAAGTCTCCCGCGCTCGTGCGACGTCCGACATGTCCCATCTGGGCGC
>DAIUEO010000023.1:0-10744 GCA_036845125.1 Candidatus Eiseniibacteriota bacterium
TCAGTCCATCCTCACTGCGGATCGCCAAGCGCGCACTCCGCATGAAGCATCCGCCCCCGCGCCCCGCGGAGATCGCCGCGGTGGAACAGCTCTACCTCCGGGAGCTGATGAACAGCCCGGACGCCGTCGAGGGCCTGCGCTCCTTCATGGAGAAACGTCCGCCGGGGTGGACGCCGGCGGATCCGCGCCGGACCTGACCCCTCGCAACGCCGCCGAAAGAAGAAGCCCCGGCCGCGGCGGCTGCGCCGACGACCGGGGCTGAAAGAGACGGGTTCCCCGAGTTACCGCCCGTCCCCGTCCAACAGGTTGCCCAGGCCGCCGAGCAACGACCCTTCCTCGCGACGTCTCCCGCCGGCCTGCGGCGCCGCGGCGTAGATGCGGCTCGCGAGCCGGCTGAACGGCAGCGACTGGAGCCACACCTTGCCCGGCCCCTGCAGCGTGGCGAAGAACAATCCCTCGCCGCCGAAGAGCGCGCTCTTGAGCCCGCCCACGAGCTGGATGTCGTAGGTCACGCTCGGCTGGAGCGCGACGAGGCAGCCGGTGTCCACGCGCAGTCCCTCACCGGGACCGAGCACGCGCTCCTCGAGCGTCCCGCCCGCGTGCACGAAGGCCCAGCCGTCGCCCTGCAGGCGCTGCATGATGAAGCCTTCTCCACCGAAGAGCCCGGCGCCGAATCGCTTGTTGAAGGCGATCCCGATCGTGACCCCCTTGGCCGCGCACAGGAACGAGTCCTTCTGGAGGATGAGATCGCCGCCGAGCTCGGCGAGGTGCATGGGGAGGATCTTGCCGGGGTACGGCGCCGCGAACGCCGCCTTGCGCTTGGCCTGGCTCTCGTTGTGGAACACGGTCATGAACAGCGACTCGCCCGTGAGCAGCCGCTTGCCGGCGCCGAGCAGCGCGCCCATGAACCCTTTGTTCTGGTTCGAGCCGTCACCGAAGATGGTGTCCATCTGAATGCCATCCTCGATGTACATCATGTTGCCGGCCTCGGCGACCACAGCCTCACCGGGGTCCAACTCGACCTTCACGAACTGCATGTCGTCGCCGAGGATTTCGTAGTCCACTTCGTGCATGGTGGGCATTTCGGTCTCCGGTTGGTGCCGGCGCGGCGCTCGTTGGAGCCCGCGGCCCGGCGGATCGAATTCAGCTACGCGGGAAGGCGGCCGGCGGTTGCACCCGCCCCAAGCCCGGACCCCCGCCTTCATTCCTCCAGCAGCCCGCCCTCGCGCACCAGCGCGGCGAACCGGGCCATGCCTGCCAGCTCCTCGGCGCCGAGGCGGTAGCGGAAGCGCCGGAGGTAGGCCTCGATCTCTGCCGCGCTCCAGCCGGTGTCGGTCGGCTGCCGCGCGATATCGGCCAGGGATGACAGGCCGGCCTCGAGCGAGGCTTCGAGGAACCCGGCCAGCTCCGCCTTGATCTCGGGATCGAGACTCCGCCGCACCGCCCACACCGCGTACACGAACGGCAGGCCGGTCCACTCGAGCCAGTCGCTCCCAAGATCGAGCATGTCGCCGAACCCCGCGGGCCGCTCGCGGCGCAGCCGCATGGCGCGATCGCCGATGGCGAGCATGGCGTCCGACTGCGCCGGCTCGAGCCCGCGCACGTACCGCACGCTGGTGAAGCCGCGGCGGGCTCCGAGCAGCAGGCGCAGCAGGCGCACCGAAGTCGAAGTCTCGGGCGTCACCGAGACCAGCGCCCCTTCGAGCGAGGCGGCGGGGCGGCGCGAGAAGAGCAGCACCGAGAGCACGTCGCCGTGTGCGGCCACTCCCATGGGGCCGACCATCTCGAAGCGGTCCTCGAGCCGGAGAAAATCCCCGACCGCCATGAGCCCGAGATCGACCCCGCCGGCTTCGGCCTCGCGGCCCAGCTCGCGCGGAACCAGGTTGCGCACCGCGAACGGCGCCTCGCTCCAGAGGGCGTAGAACGGCGCGGCGTTGGCGTAGGGGATGCGGGCGGCGACGGTGGCCGTCGTGAGACGCGAGGTGCTCATCGGGCCTGAGACCATACGCCGGCCGCGGCGCACCGCCAACTATCGGACGAGGACGAGCCGCCTCGTGAAGTGCGCGCCGCCGACGCGCACGAACGCCAGGTAGAGACCCGCGCGGGCGGCGGCGCCGTCCAGGGTGGCGCCGCGCCAGGTCAGCGTGTGGCGGCCGGCGCCGCGATCCCCACGCTCCTCGAACACCAGCCGGCCCTGGAGATCGTAGATGGCGAAGTCGACCTCGGCGGGCTCGGGAAGCGCGAGCGCGAAGCTCACCGACGAACGAGCCGGATTGGGGTACGCCGTGGAGAGCGTGATACGGCCCGGTTTTTCGGTTTCGCCGCCGAGCGGCCAGGCGCCGGTGCTGAGCGAGTCGAGCGGCGAGAGGTTCACGTTGCCCACCGAATCCGCGATCTGCACTTCGAAGTAGTACGTCGTGCTCGGGCTGAGACCCGTCAGCATCAGGTCGTGCTTCACCACGATGCTATCCCCTACCACGGTCTCGCCCAATGCGTACGTGGTCCCGTACAGCACCCAGCTGCGCGTGGGCTCGTTGGTGATGAAACGGAGGAAGGCGTGAGTGCCCCAGGCATCGTTCGCCGGGCCCTCGACGAAGCTGGGTGGAAAGATATCGGGGCCGAGCGACAGGTACATCGGCACCGTCAGCGCATTGTTCGACTCCTGGGTCTCGACGACGGTTCCGAGAGAATCGAGAACGAGCCTCACGGTGTGGTTCCCCGGGGGCATCGGCGGCGGCTGCTTCCAGGTGACCATCGTGTTGGTGAGTCCGTTCAAGGACTTCTCGCCGCTGGCGAGCGTCTGACCGTCGAACCGGATCGTCCACGGTGCGGAGGCCGGCATGCGGCCGTTGTTCTGGATCAGCAGGAAGAACAGAACGGTATCCGCCGAAGAGGGGCTGGTCGGCGACCACAGCACGCTCAGGGGCTGGAAATCCACCTCGCGGAACAGATCCACGGTGGCGGTGTCGGCCTGGCCGGTGGGCTCGGAGACCCGCCAGCGGGCGCGCAGGAATATCCCGGTTCCGCTGTATGCGGCGGGAACGAAGGTGGTGGTCGAATCGCCGGAGGTCCAGACGGTCGAGTCGGGCTTCCCGGCGCGGTGCAACGCAACGGTCCACTGCCGCGTGAGCTGGACCGGCGTGCTGCCGTCGTCGGTCGCCGATCCATAGAGCGTCACGGCGATTCCCGCGACGTAGGAGCTGCTGTCCGCCGGCGAAGTGATGATGGCGTGCGGCGGCTGGTTGGGCACGACGGCAATCACGACCATGTCCGCATTGTTGAATTCGTTGGTCTCCACCACTTTCGCGAGCGTGTCCGCCACGAGGCGGAATGTGTGGTTCCCGACCGCCGCCGGCGGCAGGTTGACGTGGATGCTCACGCTGTCGTCCTCGGAGACCAGCGTGTCCCCCTGGACGACCGCAACGCCGTCCCTGAGGAGCATCCACCGCGAATAGGGCGCCAGCATGCGGCCGTAGTTCCGGAGCACGACGTCGAAGTGCAGCGAATCGGTGCTCGTGACGGAAACCGGCGACCCCCGCAGGTACGGCCGCAGGTCGACCTCGGGGAAGAGATCGACGATCGCGGTGTCGGCCTTGCTGTACGTGTCGACCACGCGGAAGCTGGCTCGCAGGAACGTGCCGGTGCCGTCGTCGTGGGCCTCGGTGACCATCGTCGTGATCGAGTCCGTGGAGGAGAAGATCGCAGGGTGGACGTGGGTGTTGTGGTGGAGGTCCACCTTCCACGAGATCCCGAGCTGGACCGGCGTGTCGGTGTCGTCCGACGACGAGCCCACGAGCTGGAGCGTGTCGCCCTCGACGTAGAACGTGGTGTCGGACGGGGCCAGGATGGTGGCGATCGGCGGCTGGTTGGTGTCCACCAGGATGTCGGCGGCGCCGAAATCGTCGAGCCGCGCTCCCGACGCGTTCACCATCGCGAGCCCGATGCGGCCCCCGTAGATCGCGAACGGCCAGCTCGAGTAGTCGAACCCCGCGATCTTCTGCCCGTTCACGAAAATCTCGACCACGCCGCTCGAATAGGCGCGTGCACCGAGCACGTCGTTCGGCGCGAGCGCCTGGGACATGAAGAAGATCCCGTGCTCCGTCCACCCGGGGCCGGGCGTATAGGAGGCGCACGAGATGAACTTCCCGGTGACGTCGTACTTGATCAGCAGGTTCCCCGAGGCGAGCGCTTCCCCCTGCACCTTCATCATCAGGCTGTAGTTCGAGGTCGGGAACGACGCCGAGACCAGCTTGATGTACGCCTCCTGGTTCGGACCGTAGTTGGAGCCGAACCACACCGGAGCCGAATAGGAGCCACTCACCTCCAGCTGGTTCGCGTTGATGCTGAGCCCGGGCGTCTCTCCCAGCCAGGGAAGTCCGATGGTCCCGTTCGGCCGGTTGAAATTGTCCACCACCGGCGCCGCCGGGAACCCGCTCGCGGTGTTGCCGCCGCCGAAGTCGTCGTACCGGCCACCGGAGGCGTCATTGAGCGAGATGCCGATCCGTCCACCGTCGGTCGCGAAGATCCACGAGTGGTACGGATAACGTCCGACCTCGGCCGAGTTCACGTAGACCGACACGTAACCGTCGGACGAGGCGCGTGCGCCCAGCACGGTGCCTTCCGCCAGCGGCTGGGACAGGTTGGCGATTCCGCGCGTCACCCAACCTTCGACCTGCGAGAACGTGGCCACCGTGATGCGCGGATAGTTCACGTCGTAGCGCACCTGGATGTGGCCGTTCTCGTCGGCGGTGCCCTGGATCTTGAGCATGAGGTCCTGGTGCGGCGCGTTGGAATCGATCTGCGAGAGCGTGAGGTACGCCTCCTGGTCCGGACCGTACACGGCGCCGTCGTACACCGCGTTGGACTGGCCTCCACTCTGCCGCAGGCGGCGGTTGCTGATGAGCAGATTGCTGATCTCGTGCACCCAGTCGCCCCCGATCGCCCCACTCGGTCGGTTGAAGTTGTCCAACACCGGTGTGGTCGGGAACGGCGGGGTGGCAAGCGCCACCACGTTCAGCGTGTCGCGGTCGAGACGTCCGAGGTCGTCCTCGACGGTGAGGATCACCTGGAAGACGCCCTTCTTGGTGTACGTGCGCTGGGGGCTGGCCGCCGTCGAGCCCGTGCCGTCGCCCAGATCCCAGCTGAAGGTGAGCGGGTTTCCACCCGGCGAATACGAAGCCGCGCTCGAGAACGTCACATTGAGCGGCAGGTAGCCCTGCAGCGTGTTCGCGCCGGCGGCGGCCACCGGGTCGCCGGCGGAGGGGCCCGAGTACCGGAGGCGCCACACCTGCCCCTGCCCGATCGCGACGTAATGGAGATCGCCGTTGGGATCGGCGGCCCAGTCCACCGGGTTCGCCAGCCCGCTGCCGAAGTCCGCAATGTCGACCAGCGAGTCGTTGGCGTCGAGCAGAGCGGTCTTGAGCCAGTTCTGTCCGAAGTCCGAAAAGAAGAGCCGGCCCTGGAAGGCCGGCGGATAGCGCGTGCCGGTGTAGAAGGCGCCCATGATCGAACAGTTCCCGAGAAGCCCCTGCGGAACGCTCAGCGCGGGGTTCGAGTGGTGCCAGGCGAGTGTGGGGTCGCTCAGCGTCCCCGGGTTCTGGGGAAGGCCTATCGTGGTGCAATTGTGGTGCGCGGGATTGGCAGCCGAGTAGCCGGCGTGCGGGTTGGGGCCTTCCTCGCACGGCCATCCGAAGTTGCGATTGCTGGTGGGAGCGATGTTGATCTCCTCCCAGGTCAGCCATCCCACGTCGCCGATGACGAGCGTTCCCGGATCCCCCACCGTCGGATTCGACTGGCCCGTGCCCGGGCGCACCGCGAACCGGAAGGGATTGCGGAAGCCGTAGACCCACACCTTCGATTGCGGCGCCGAGAGATCCACGGTGGCGTAGGGGTTGCTCGGGTAACCAAGTCCGTTCGCGGGGTTGATGCGCAGGACCTTCCCGCACAGGCTGGTGAAGTCCTGCGCGCGGAAGGCGCCGATGTCCTCGTTCGGATTCGTCTTGCCGGGCCCGAACGCCGCCGGATAGAGACCGCCCGCGTCCACGCCGCCACCGCTCGCGCCGTCGCCGAGGGAGAGCAGGAGGCTGCCGTCCTCGCCCCATCGCAGCGCTCCGGTGGTGTGCGACTGGGCGCCCACCAGCGGACCGCGTGACCAGTCCACGCCGAGCAGAATGGTGCGGGTCGAATAGTCGACCATGTTGGTGTCGGCGAGGCTCACCTGGTAGCGCGTGAGGCGGCCGAAGGCCTGCAGGTTGTCATCCACCCCGTTGGTGTCCGGGTCGACCACGTAGAACAGGTAGACGTAGCGGTTGGTCGCGAAGTTGGGGTCGACGGCGACGCTCATGAGGCCCATGTCGACGGAGTTCAGCACTTCGCTCTCGCGCGTCCAGAAGGGATCGGGATCGAGCACGCCGTTCTTCGCGATCCGGACCCGACCCGCCTTCTCGCCGATCAGGAGCCGGCCGTCGGGCAGGAACGCGATACAGGTCGGCGTGTTCAGGTTCTGGACGACGACTTCGCCGGTGAAGTTGGGGGGCAGCGTGACTGCGCCGGCAGGGAATGCCGTAGCCAGGCTCGCGAGCACTGCCAGCCAGAGGCCTCGCGAGCGACTCGCCCGAGGGGGTAGGCGATCCGATCCCATGTGTGCCGAGTACGGCCTCCGAAGAGTTCCGAGCATGAAGGTTGCGGCCGTGGGGACAGGGATTCTACAACAAGGAATCGCCCCGGGGAGCCCAAAACGGCTCCACGGGGCGGTCTCTTCGCCCCTGGCTCAGCGCACCACCGCCACCCGTCGGATGAGCCGTCGCGATCCGATCTCGACGCTGGCGAGGTAGATCCCCGGCGGCAGGGCCGCACCGCGGCTGTCCCTCGCGTCCCATCGCAGCACCCAGGTCCCGGCCTCGTAGGATTTCGTCGAAGTCGATACCGCCCGGCCGAGGACGTCATGGACCTCGAACCGCACCCGCTCGGCCCGCGGCAGGGTCAGGGAGAAGGTGACGCTGCTGCGGGTCGGATTGGGCCGCGGCAGCGACAGATCCAGGGCCCCCGGCAGGCCGGCGGCCACGTCGACGTTCCCGGACGTCACGAGCAGCGGCGCGCACGAGAAGTTGTTCGTCTCGTCGGTCTCGACGACTTCGCAGCCGGTATCGGCAACGGCCCGGACTTCATAGACGCCGCTCGGGAGCGGCACCAGAACCATGCGGTCGATGACCACGCTGTCACGCGGCGCGACGATGGTGTCCCCCTGGGCCAGCACCAGGCCCTGCACGACGACCGCCCAGTGGGAGGTCCTCGCCAGGACGCAGCCCAGGTTCCGGAGGGTGAGGCGAATCGGGAACGACGCGCCCGCCGCCACCGGTTCTGAAGTGACTTCCAGCATTGGGTTCAGATCGACCTGGGGCCAGATCGTGACGAACGACGTGTCGCGCTGCCCGCCCTGATCCCTGACCCGGAGCTGGACCCGATAACGCACTCCGGTGCCGTCCTCGTGCGGATCGACCACGAAGGACGCCGTGCGCCCGGTGGCCGTCAGACTCGGATGCGCGTGGTTGTTGTGGAGCAGCTCCACGCGCCACTCGTACTGGTGATCGTCGGCAGCGGTTTCCGCGTCGTCGGCGCGCCCGACGAGATGGATGGTGTCGCCGTCGGCGTAGAAGGTCCCCTCCGCCGGAGACTCGATCACCGCGTGCGGCGGAGTGTTCGCCACCACGACCGCGTCACCTCCGCCGAAATTGTCGAAGCGCGACTGGGTCGCGTAGCCGATGGTCATTCCGAGATAGCCGCCCTGCTGATGCCAGGGCCAGTCGTTCACCTGGGCCTTTCCGATCGACAGCCCGTTCTTGAAGACTTCGACGACGCCGGTCGCGTAGGCCCGCGCCCCGAGCTGATCTCCCGCCACGAAATCGACGCCGGTAAAGAACCCGTGAGTGCGCCACCCGATTCCCGGCGTATACGAGTTCACCAGCACACGCGGGAACCGCGCGTCGAAGCGCACCTCGAGATGCCCCGTCTCCCACTCCAGTCCCTGCACCTTGAGCATGAGGTCGTGCTCGGGAGCGGTGGCCGTGACCTCGTCGAGGGTCACGAACGCTTCCTGGTTGGGGCCGAAGGCCTCGGTGCTCCAGACCACCGAGGCGTAGCCGCTGGGCTGGGTGAGCACGCTGTCCACGATCGCGAGTGCGCCTCTTTCGTCCACCCAGGCGTCGCCGATCGGTCCGTTCGCGTGGTCGAAGTCGTCGAGCACGCCGGTGGTCGGGAAGGTGGCGTCGGGCATGACGACCACGATCACGGTGTCGCGGGAAACGCCGCCCGCCGTGTCGGACACGGTCAGCACTGCGTTGTACATGCCTCCGTCCTCGTAGGCATGCGTCGGCTGAGGGGTCGTGGACCCGTTACCATCACCGAAGCTCCAGCTGAAGCTGAGCAGGTCACCATCGGGATCGAAGCTGCCGACGCTCGAGAACGCCGCGATCGTGGGGGCGATGCCGGTCGAAGGGGTGACGCCCGCGTTCGCGACCGGCGGCTGATTGCCGCTCATCCCCGTGTAGCGGATGCGACGCACTTCTCCGACATTGATCGCGACGTAGTAGAGGTCGCCGCTCACCGGCTCGGACGCGACGTCCACTGGACCGTCCATCGCCTCGCCGAAATCCTGCACCGACAGGAGCTGATCGCTGGCGTCGAGGCGCGCGACCTTGATCCAGCTCCGTCCGAAGTCGGCGAAGAACAGGCTGCCCTGGTAGGACGCCGGGTAGTGGCTGCCGCCGTAGAAGGCGAGCCCCGTAGTCGAGTTGCCGCGCAGTCCAGGCGGTGTGCTGAGCGAGGGATCGGTGTGATGCCAGCTCATGAGCGGCGGGGTGTGCAGCGCGGGATTCTCCGGAGTTCCCATCGTGCCGCAGCCATGGTGTGCCGGGGCCGCAGCCTGGTAGGCACCCTGCGACGCGATTCCCTCCCAGCACGGCCAGCCGAAGTTGTGACCCGCGCTGGAAGCGACCGAGATCTCCTCCCACAGCGAGTTACCGACGTCGCCGATGTAGAGCGTCCCGGGATCGGAAGCCGCGGGGTCGGGATTGCCGGTGCCGGGACGCAGCTCCATGCGGAATGGATTGCGGAGCCCGTACTGCCAGACGCGTGACTGCACCGACATGGGGTCACCGTCGTACCAAGGGTTCCCCGGGTAGCCGTGGCCAGTCTCGGGATCGAGCCGGAGCACCTTGCCGCACAAGCTACCCAGGTACTGCGCGCGGAACGCGCCGATGTCCTCGTAGGGATCGGTGCGTCCTGGAAGGAACGCCTGCGGATCGAAGCCGCCGTCGTCGGTGACGGTGAACGAAGCACCTTCGCCGATCGAAACGAGCAGGCTCTTGTCCTCGCCGAACTGCAGGCGGCCGATGGTGTGCGTGGTCGAGGCAATGAGCGGTCCGTTCGACCACTCCGAGCCGAACAGGATCGCGCGCGTGGTGGAATCCACCGTGACCTCGGCGCCCATGTTCACCGTGTAGCGCGTGAGCCGGCCGAAGGCGTCGTCGTTGTCGTCCACGCCGTTGCTGTCGGGGTCCACCGTGTAGAGCAGGTAGATCCGGTGGTTGGCGTTGAAATCGGGATCGACCGCGACGTCGAGCAGCCCGCGGTCGTCGGAATCGAGCACTTCGTCGGTGTGGCTCCACACCGGCGTTTCCTGGCGGACGCCGTTGTCGACGAGATATACGCGTCCCCGTTTCTCGGCCACCAGCATGCGGCCGTCGGGGAGGAACGTGATCGCGGTCGGGGTGTCGAACGCGACGCCCGGCACCGCGTTCTCGACCACGAAGTCCGGAGGAACCGTGGCGGCGCCGGCCGGACCCGCTGGGAGGAGTGTGACGAGCGCGAAGAGAGGCACCGCATTCCACCGTTTCGGTGCTATCGGTGTTGCGAAGTGCACGATGATCTCCTGGATGTCGCGCCATGCGGATCGCACGCGAGGGACTTGCGACCGCACTCAAAACCATGAGTCATGCAGCGGACATGCCATTCGTTTAGGCAGGCTGTTTCCTGCCATATCGAGCGCATGAGCTCGATCAGAGGAGCGCCGCGATGGCGCCCCAAGGCGGCGGAGCGGATTCGGCCGCCCGTTCGCAGGCGACCTCACCCAGCTCCGGGCCGGATGTCCCAATTGAATTGTGTAAGGCGGCCCGACGTTGTTCGCGCTCCTGGGGATGGAGCCTTCGGGCAACGGCGCCTTGTGATTCTCGAACGCCGCGGACGTTGTACAGGGAGATCGAGAATTCACATGAAACCGGTTCCGAGAGCGGTTGCCCGTTTGGATCGCGCTTTTCCGTCGAAAGGAAACCCCATGCGACGACGCTTGCCCGTTCAGATCGTGGCTGCAGCGCTCAATGTGCTGTTCAACCTGTCGGCAGTGACAACAGTTTCCCGTTCACAAAGCATCGATGATCGCCTGTGGGGAACCGACGGCACCGTCAGCGCGCTCGCGAAGTCGGGAAGCACGCTCTACCTGGGTGGGAATTTCCTGGGGGTTCGTCCCGACCGCTCCTATGGGTGGAGCCGCTGGAATCTTTCGACCGACGAGCTGGTGCTGCCGATCCCCTCGACCTCCGAGCTCCAGGCCAACGAGATCGAATCCGACGGAATCGGCGGCTGGTACCTGGGTGGCGAGTTCCGGAAGATCGGCGGACTGCCGCGGACCGGTCTCGCGCGCGTTCTCGCCGACGGCACCGTCGCCTCGTTCAACGTGGTCCTGCTCTCG